>JAHRAJ010000056.1 GCA_020027365.1 Cenarchaeum sp. | reverse complement strand
CGTATTGCAGACTATATGACGGGCAAGGACATCCAGATGACGGCCACCACGGTATACGACATCATAAAACGCGTCGGCACCGCCGGTTTGGGCCCCCCGTCCAAAGAGGTGCTGGACAGGATACGGCAGTCGTACGTCCTCAACGCCGACGAGACGATGATCCGCCTAAACGGTGCTGCGATGTGGATATGGGTGTTTTACAATCCCGAGACCGCGGACGTCCTGTACCTGGTGAGGCCCAGCCGCGGTATCGACGTGCTGTACGAGGTGCTCGGGCAAAACTGGAAGGGGATCCTGGTGTGCGACGGGTGGAGGGCATACTCCCGGTATGCCATACAAAGGTGCACCGCGCACCTGACGCGCGAGACCGAGACCGCCGCCCTGCGCCTGGGAACCGGCGAGGCGATCCGGCTGGACCGCGGGTTGCACCGGATCATGCGCGACGCGCGGCGCTCCTCCAAAAGGCTGCGGCGGCATCCCGTCGGCGAGCGCAGGGAGGAGGAACGCCGCCTTGTGAAACGCGTGCTCCGGCTTGCCGCCCTGCACATCGACGACGGCACGTTGCACTCGATCGCGGTAAAGCTGAAGAACGCCGCGGCCGACATGTTCAGGTTTGTGGCGAATCCGCGCATCCCCCCGACCAACAACGCCGCCGAGCGTGCACTGCGCGAGCTCGTCATACACCGCAAGATTAGGGGCGGGCTGCGCTCAAACTCCAGCATGGAGTGGTTTGGCAACGTGTTTACCTGCTGCATGACATGGAAGAACCGCGGCCTTGATCTGGCAGCCAAGCTGGTACAGTACGCCTAAAAACACCTTGACAGGTACTGGCAAGGTATCCGTTTGGTGGCTTGACGTGACGACACCCGGCATACCGGGTTTGAAAACTCAAAACCAGAGATGGTCGGGCACAAAAAAAAGAGGCGTTGCACGAACGGCAATTAAGCGCATACCGCATGGGCGCGGTCTACGATGATGGAATCACGGTCGGACGTTCAATTGCGGTGTTTTCGGCGGATGGGAGGGACGCGGCGGGGGAGGACGGGAATAACACGGGCAAAATACGGCAAAAATACCGGCATTCAACCATGCCATCACCTTAACCGGTCAGACGGCCGCCCATAAAAAACGAGGGGCGGGGGATGGGCAGGCCGATGATGCACCGGGCCATGAATCGTGCGGCAGATTTTGCGGAGAATGTCGGTTGCCAGACGGCCAAACTGCATTCCCAGACGTGATATCCGGACGTGGGGGAAATTTGAATCCACATGCATGAGTCGGGGTGACGGCAACAGGCGTGCCTCGGGCTGACGCCGGTTGATCATACGTCATCAAAAGCCTTGCCGGATCGGCCTCGCCCGCGGTTGCCGTTGTACGCGGCTTTGCCATGTGTGTTGCAGGTGCGGGAACCGGCGGGGCGGCGTTGCCGGCGCATCGCCATGCGCTTCTTGCACCATGCCGTCATGCGGACACGCCGGGCCGGATCCAGGTCGGGCACGCAGATGGCAGGCCGCGGCCCGTCGCGCAACCCTGCCGCCCGGTTACAGGTTGCCGGCCTTTATGTCCTCTAGGCACTGCACGACGTCCTCCTTTGATATGGGGACGGGGTTTGGATCGAGGTGGCCGCGGTCGGTCATGACCACGTCGGCGGCCTCGGAGACGTCGGCCTTTAGGTCTAGGCGGTCAAACCCGAGCTTTTCGACGCATTCCTTGAAGCGGCCGTAGAATTCGGACTTGTTGTGCCGGTGCGCCACGGTCGTGCACGAGGACAGCGAGTACCCGTGCGGCACGCCCTCGTTTGAGAACACGTAGGACAGGGCGTGGCCCAGCGTGGTCGAGCAGTTGCCAAAGCCCATCCCTGACAGCATCGAGCCGTACGGGTAGTTTTCGGGCTTGTCGTTGATGATGGCGTCGTACAGTATGTCAAAGGCCTGGCGGCACAGGGTGCGGGTCAGGTCGTTGCCCAGCGCGCTGTCATGCCCCTCGGTGGCCTGGGCGCATGCGTCGCACACGGAGCTTTTTATCACCTGTTTGGGGGTGCCGTCCAGAAAGTAGGAGTCGACCACGGCCATGTCTGCAAGAAACCTGTCCTCGCGGAGCAGCTTTTTCTTTCCGTCAAACTTTAGGACGCAGTAGGTCGTCATCTCGGCGCCGGTTCCAAAGGTGGTGGGTATCAGAATCTTCTTCTTGCCCATCTCGGGCGCGGCGTATTTCACCACGTCCATAGAGCTGCCGCCGCCCAGCCCGATGAGCACGGACGGGTCCTTGTCCTTGTACTGGGATATCACGGCGTTTACGTCGTCGATCGAGGGCTCTGGCTTTACCTGGTCGTACAGCATATAGTCGGAGATGCCCATCTTGGAGAGCCACTTGTCGGAGAGCGCGGGCGGGACGGTGGTGACGACCAGCGCGTTTTTGGGGTATTCTGTCTTGCCCAGCGCGTCCTTGCCAAAGTTGATGACCTTGGGGATTCGAACCGTGTCCATGCGGGATGGGCGTCAACTATTCTTATTATACCTTACAACCGCAGGTGGGTGTTGGGCGGTACGACGAGCGGGGTGCGGCAGCAGCGGCGCGGGACGCGGGAGCGCGACAGGGGCGACGATGCCGCGCGCATACTGGAGGCCGGGATATCGGCGGCGATGCCGTCGGTCATACTCCCCAGGGTGATCAGGCGGCGCTCGATCGTGGTGGGAAGGCACGTGGTCAGGACGTCGGGGTATGCCGGGATCAGGGTGGCGGCCTTTGGCAAGGCCGCGCTGTCGATGGCCAAGGCGTTTGACTCGCGCATACGGGCAGAGGATGGGGTGGTAGTGGTCCCCGAGGGGGTGGCCGCCCCGCGCAGGTCCAAGTTTGAGGTGATACACTCGACGCATCCGGACCCAAGCGGGGCAAGCGTGGAGGCCGCCAGGGCGGTGCTGTCGTACGTGCGCGGGTGCAGGCCGACGGACCTGATCGTGTTTCTGGTGTCCGGCGGCGCGTCGGCGCTGCTGGCGCTGCCCGAGGGGGTGACGCTGGCCGAAAAGACCAGGACCAACAGGCTGCTGCTGCGCTCGGGTGCGAGCATTGCCGAGGTAAACTGCGTGCGCAAGCACCTGTCGGGGATAAAGGGAGGGCGGATTACGGAGGGGCTTCCCTGCGAGGCGGTCGCGCTGCTGATGTCCGACGTAAAGGCAAACGACATGTCGGTCATCGCGTCTGGTACTACATACTGCGACAGGACCACGTTTGTGCAGGCCGCCGGGATACTGCGCAGGTATGGCATTCGCGAAGAGGTGCCGGCGGCGGTGATGAGGAGGCTGGAGGCCGGCGCACGCGGGGAGGTGCCGGAGACGCCCCGGCGCCCGCGGATACGCAACTTTGTCATAGGATCAAACAAGGACTGCCTTGCGGCGATGAGGCGCGAGGCGCGACGGCGCGGGTATTCCGTGAGGACCGCCACAGTGTTTGGCAAGATTGAGGGGCAGGCCCGCATACTGGCCGGCATGGCGCCTGCAGTGCCGCACACCTGCGTGGTGTTTGGGGGCGAGACGACGGTGCGCGTCAGGGGCAACGGGAGGGGCGGGCGCAACCAGGAGATGGTGCTGCGCATAGGCGGCATGGTGCGCCAGGACATCCTGGTGGGATCGGTGGGGACCGACGGGATTGACGGCAACACCCGGTTTGCAGGCGCGATGATCCGCACGTCAGAGCTGGACCGCGACGCGGCCAAGAGGTACCTGAGGACAAACAACTCTTGCGGGTACCTGCAGAGGTACGGCGGACTCATCGAGACGGGGCCCACCCAGACAAACCTGCTGGACATCGGGATTATGCTGTGCTAGACCGGGGAAGGAGACAAGATCCAATACCGTTTTTATATGCCATTGATGGTATGACGGCATGGTCTCATACAAGGCCAATGCCGTGATGGTAATCCAAGGGCACAACCAAATGGCTGGCAGGCCGAGTGCCTGCCCGGTGCAGATGGCCAAGATCACGGAATTGTACGGAGACGGTATGGGTGCCCAGTCATGAACGTCAGAATATTCAGATCCGGGAACGGATTACAAGAAATCAAGTCTACGGGGGCAAATGGGAAGTTTGATTATGAAAAAATCATCCAAGACATGGTAGAGAACAACATCCAGATCATATTTCCAAGCATGGTGTTTGTAAAGTCCGAGCACATGGTGGCAAGGTTGCGCATCGACTCTGTCATGTTTGACACCGACAAGATGTCGTTCGTACTGTTTGAGTACAAGAACCGCAAGTACGGAGGGCACATAGAGCAGGCGGCGGCGTATTACGACATACTTGAGGAAAGGCCAGAAGCGTTTCTGCAGGCGTACAACGACATCATGAGGAAATCTTTGAAGAAGGACGACATAAACTGGGACGAGAACAGGGTGATAGCAATATCGCCGGAATTTACAGAGCATCAGCGCCGTGCGGTCAACCAGTTAAAGTGCCCCATAGAGCTATACACAATAGCAAGCTTTGAGGATGGGGTGTTCGCACTGGCAGGCTTGCGCGTTTCCAAACCCAAAGGAGCAGATGGCGGCCGCACGGTACTTCCAGGAGAATACAGCTTGGATGACTACATGAGCGGCAGGTATCACATGACCGGCAGTCCAAAAGATGTGGCAAAATCTCTTTTCAAAAAGACCATGGATGCCATACTTGACAGATACCCCGACCTTGAATACGGACAGAAGAAGCCGTACGGGGGGTTTTACACCAAGGATGGCTCTCTGATTTGCTGTCTTGTCATCATGTCAGAGAGTGTAAAGATATACTATGTCACCAACAGGCCGGACGTGTACAAAGACACGGACGGGCAGTTTGTCAAATCCAGGGTAGGTGACGACGGGGAGGTAAAGACCACCGTGGGAGGGGCCGGATATGTATCGCATATCAACAACGACTCCGATGTGGGCATGGCGGTAAACATGGTACAAAAGGTATATGACTTGAAGTCCGGAAATGCCGCCTGACGTCCTTGAATCCTGCCTGTCGGATTTGCACGCCGGCCTGCCAGTGGCGCTTTTGGATGCCGGTTAACGGTCTCCGGGCCCGTCTATACGGCAGGATCTCCGACGTGCCGGCATGAACCGTAGGAGATTTGGCGTTCCAAACCGCCGCCTCGCCTGATTTGTGGCCATGGCGACTATGCAAGCGCCGTGCGGTTCTGTAAACTTAACGGTAGGCAGGCACGGCCGGCCGATCGCCGATCTTCCCTGGATTTGGCAAGGTTCCGGTTCTGGTCAAAATTTATGACATGAAAAAAATGGACGGCCGTACCAAATTTTGGGAAAACAGAGGAGACATACCACGATGCATGATTCCGGCATCTCTGATCGCCTTTGGCTCACGAATTTTGACTAGAACCCCAAGGCGGCCGGGAGAATCCATGCAGGGGATATTTTTGAGCCGCCAAAATCCAAGCATGTCCAAATCGAGGTCTGTCCTGTCTTCCCGGAAGTAAATCTGCATAAATGGCCCAAAAAAGAAAGGTCGAATGCAAACAGATCAATAGGGCACGACCTCGACGGTCTAAATGAAAATCCCCGCCAGCTTAACAGTGCATCAGGGACGCCGGAGGCGAAAAACATGTGATTGTCAGTTGTCTCCCATAGGGCGCCGGAATCCGGCGTGCCGCTATGGCGAGCCTGCATGCAATTCCCGCACTATGTCAAACCCGTCCGAAATCGGAGGCGGCAACGGATATCCCAGCGGATCCGTCACCCTGCCCATGAAGAGTATGGCGCCGCTGTCGTCGTCCTGTACGACAAACAGGAACGGGCGGTTGGCGGCAAAGCTCTGCAGGACTGGCGGCCCGGGCGCGGGCTCGGCCGCGCCGGCCGCGTCCTCCCCCCTGATCTGCCCGCCCGCCAGCCCCGGCGGCCCGGCGGCGTCCTCTGGCCGGCCCTGTTCCCTGCCCGGATAAGACGGCTCCATGAGACCGATCGTCACGGCGTCCATCTCGATCCCGCCCGGCCCCACCCTGACATACGCGCCGTGATCCATCCCATACGCGCGCAGGCCG
>JAHRAJ010000033.1 GCA_020027365.1 Cenarchaeum sp. | reverse complement strand
ACAGAGACTAGAATCATCTGTGGGGGCGGGGGCGGGGGTTGAAAGGGAGATGTGTCTAGAGATCGTTCCCAAACCCGGCAACAGAGACTAGAATCATCTGTGGGGGGAGGGGCGGGCGGGCGGGCGGGCGGGCGGGGGTTGAAAGGGAGATGTGTCTAGAGATCGTTCCCAAACACGGCGTTTACACCATCATCATCTGTGGTGGTCGGAACCGAGTCGCCGTCCCCCTCATCGGCCACATCCGCACCGCCATCCCCTGTTACCGTGTCTGGACGGCTCCACCTGCCCTTTGCCGGCGGGCCCCTCTTGGGCTTTACCGCCACCTCCGCCTCCGCCGCCGCCTGCCGCCATGCATTGTCCCTGCCCTGTTTTTCAGAGGCCTCTCCACCAGCCGCCATCATTGTTGTTTCCGACGTGATCATCCTGTCAAAGATATAGTCAATCTTTTGCTCCAGCGTGAACGATCTGGGTGCCTCTACCTCTTTGGGGGACAGCCATCCGTCACCACTGCCGCCACCGCTTGCACGACGGTTTTGCCCCCGTCCGGGCACGGCGGTCTGCACACCCTCATTCTCCTTCCTTGCAAGAGTCGCGGCGGCCGTTGCGCCGCCGGTTCTAGTCCGGGTGCCGCATATACCGCACACAACCGCGTCGGGTTCCACCACCTCGCCGCACCGGCCGCACCTGTCCGCCGTTGCAACGGCGGTTCCCCCGCCTCCCCACCCGCCGTCCGAGGCATGTCTTCCATGCACCGTGCCACCTCCACCTCCACCGCCATTCCTGGCAATCCCGTGCAGCCTGAGCACCGCCTGAATCCCGTCCTCGGCGCCCAGGTGGGTATAACGCGCCACCATCTTGGATCCGGGGGCCCAGTTGCCTACGACCCGGAGCGTCTGGTCGGACATGTTTTTTGCCAAATCCGTAAGCCGGGTGTGGCGCAGCAGATAGCTCCACACGGGCTTTTTCACGCCCGACTTCCTGACGGCCTTTGCAAGCACGGCGCGCAGTCCCGTGTATCCAAGCGCGCCGCCCCCGCCCCTCCACGGCGAGTACCACAGGGGGGCATCCGTACGCTCGGGGAACGGGTGCTCTGACAGCCATTCCAGAAGGGGCCGAAACGACGTGACCAGCGCCGTGCTCTTGGGACCGGTCTTGCCGGTGGTGGACACCACCGCGTACCGGTCGCCAAACTCGACGCCGCCCACCCTCATGTTGAGCAGCTCGCCGGGGCGAAAGGCCCCCTCGTACATCACCCACAGCAGCGCGCGGTCCCTGCGGTTGGTGGTACACGACACAATCCCCCCAAACTCGGCGGGGGTCAGCAGATCCTTTCTCTGTATGCTGCTGGATGTGGCGGGCCGGTCACGGAACGCCGACGGGGTAATCCACGCCGCCTCTGTGACATACCCCCTGCCGCTGCCGCCCCCCTTGCTGCCAAGCTCACCGGTCTTTGCAAAGTGGACCAGCCTCTTGAGGCACAGCGCGTACGCCAGCTTTGTCTCGCCCGTGTATTTGCGCTCTATGAACACGGAGAGCACCCGCTGGCAGTCCTTGATGGTGGCATCCCCCACCCGGACGCCGATGACGCCAAACTCGTCCAGTATGTGGACCAGCCTGTCTGCGTAATAGCACAGCCTGCCCTTTGACACCCCCGACAGCACCAGCAGCTCCATAAACGAGGCGCCGACAGACCCGTCAAACGTCCTTAAAAGCCTCTTTTTCATGCGGTGTATTCGTTGCTCATACTTGTACACGTCGGCGTTGTCAATCGACTCGACCGCCGCGTCGGCCGCCACGTTCCTTGTCCGGTGAATAGTGGTACCGCTGCCGCCGCCCGCCGCATTATCAACCGTCGTTGCCGTATCCAAACCCGCCCTTAATCTGCGGCCTGCTTTTAAGGCCCCCGTCCTTGGGGGTCGCCGGGCCTCTTTCTTCCCGACTCCATCATCCTCGTCAGACCACCCCTTTTGAAGGGTCTTGATTGCATTGTTCATCGTATACGTCATCGCTATATCGCCCCTGAACACACGCGGGTGATACATCTCCCGTCCCCCACCACCACCACCACCACCATGGCACCAAACCCTTTGAAATTCTCACCCTGTGCGGCCATCACCCCCCCACACACAACCGGCCACAACCCCTCGATTTTTTCGCTTTTATACTCCTCCGACCATTGTACGCCGCCTGCCGCGCCGGGGAGTGCAACGCCCTGTATATCGATGCAGGTTGCAGGCTCAAGGGTGTAACGCCCACCCGTTTTTTTGCGTCTTGTACCCTTGAAAAAGGTACGAAAAACTGCGATCAAGAGGATGTCGCCCTTACCTGGCGCCAACCCCCTCAGGCACGAGCCCTGCATACATGGATTTGAATCTCGCATGATAATCCCGGACCGGGATTTAAACCCCTCAAACATGGCGTACAACCCATCGCAGGCACGGGGGGCTGTACATGGCGTTTATCGTCAATCATCAAAGGCGGCGATCGGGAGGGGGGTGGTGGACGGTAATGACATACTCTATGGAAAAAAAGATGCGGGCCTTAAAAGCGTCTTGTGGTGATGGTACGGTGAATGTATTATACGATAATTAGTGCAACCTAACCGAAAGCAGCCCAAACGAACATTTGACCGCCTCCGGCGATCAGCAATATTGCCGGTCAGAAGGCTCGACGAGAAAAAGCTCCGGTACATAGTACGACAGCGCGGCA
>JAHRAJ010000018.1 GCA_020027365.1 Cenarchaeum sp. | reverse complement strand
TCACTGTCGAATTGTACATACTGCCGCGGTTCTAAGTCATGGTCACTTGGTTTGTATAACGTATAATACACATCATGTTGTAAATTTGATCCATTTCGTATTAGCATCTTAATTGCATTATTATTTGATTGCCTCACATGTGAAGAATATCGCACAGTGAAAGATCGCACTTCGCCTTTCTTCATGACGTCGGGTATTTTTATCCAAACCACAAACACCTCATCATTTAATTTTTTATTAAATTCACGGAGGTCCTTACTATCTTCACGTTTCATATGTATTTTTAAAAGTGTTTGAACATAATGATTTGACATGACAGGCATGATGTCTCCTTTGTAATTTTTGACAAGCAGGTTTGGCCAAAAACGACGGTTTTGGATAAATATGTTGCTGAGATTTTCAACACGAGATTTTATTGTATATTCAACTACAACATCTCGGGGCTTCATCGGATCGTGTGAAATAAATGTTCGTTGTCGTAAAACCTCTATCTCTGTCGTATTTTGCACATTGGTCTCTACATCGTCGGCTTGATCCACATTAGGCTCGCTGTCTAACCTTTGAGTGCTTTGCACACCATATTCATTGAATAGTGTCTTATAAACACATAATGATGTGTGGGATTGACTATTTTGTAAATAATATTCGTGATCGGTTATAATATACCGCTCTCAAACGCATGTTCAACCACCGATCACATTCCAATGACTAAAAATTAACAGAATTACACATGAATAACGCAATTTCTGATCCCTCACCAGCCTGGCACAGTGCTCAAACCCATCCAATTTGTTCCTGAGCCGGCCACTTTTGACCTGCTTCTTGACCCACCGGATAATCTCTACCTCCAGCGACATCCCGCATGACGCATGTCTCGGACGCCGGATGAATGTCCGAGGGCTCAGGTTGAAAAAGTTCTCGAATGCACTCGATGGCGTCGGATGGGATTTAAGGGCGGTTTTACGCATCCCGTCATGCGTCAGCAAAAGAGGCTGGTCTCGTTCCTGCCAAGTGCGACCGAGCTTGTCTACGCGCTCGGAGCTCAGGACATGCTGTTTGGAGTGACACACGAGTGCACATATCCGCCGGACGCCGCGTGCAAACCCAGGATTGTCGATGCCGCAATAGACCTAGAGGGCATGGACAGCCGGCAGATCAACGACGCCGTTGCGTCCACGGGGCATGACGAAATGTTTGTGATTGACAGGGACGCGCTTTCAAGAGCCGCCCCCGATCTAGTTATAACACAAAACACGTGCGGCGTGTGCGCCGCAGACGCCGATCTCATCGGACGCGCGGTGCATTCCCTTGATCCGGTGCCGGCGGTGTACAGCATGGATCCGCACAGGATGGACGAGATAATCTCGGGGGTGACGGGGTTTGCAGATGTGATCGGTGCGGGGGAGGAGGAGGGGAGGCGTCTCAGGAACGAACTAGAGCACAGGGTGGACGCAGTCAGGAATACGGGGTTTGACCACCGTCCACGGGTCGTGGCGGCAGAATGGACAAGTCCTTTGTTTACCGCAGGCCATTGGGTCCCCGACATGATAGAGATTGCGGGCGGACGCAGCGTCATCGGCAGGGCCGGGGACCACTCTAGGCAGATGCACGTCGACGAGGTGGCCGCCGCAGACCCGGACGTCATCATCGTGATGCCGTGCGGGTTTGGGCTGCAAAGAACGGTGGACGAATACGGCAGGTTTCTGGGTAACGACCCGGCGTGGTGCTCCCTCAGGGCCGTCAGGGAGGGCCGAGTATTTGCGGTTGATGCAGGCTCGTTTTTCAGCAAGCCCAACATCA
This sequence comes from Cenarchaeum sp., assembly GCA_020027365.1. The sequence continues at coordinate 2,558 of JAHRAJ010000018.1, read as the reverse complement.
GGACGGTTGCAGGAATCGAGATGCTGGCCGGAATACTGCATCCGGACGGGTCGGCGCGCCACCATCAGCTCCACGCAGCCTGTTTGTCAGACGGCACGGCCCCCAACACCCGCGGCAAATCCGGCACGCCGCGCTCACCATGATCAGGCACCGGCCGCCTGCACGGGGATGATCGTCGAGTGGGACGGCCGGGGACGACTCGCGGTACAAGGTACGATGCTAGCCCGTCCAGACGATCCAGGGGCGTGCCGCACGCATTGCCGAACTGCACCCAGAGCGTGCAAATTACCGCCACAGCCGTTGCGACGATCAGGCCGTCAGCTTTGCCACCAGCGACCCAAATTCGTCACCATTCATCGGGGGAATCTTCATAATCCCAAGATTTTCCTCCACGTGTTCGGGCGTCTTGTGCCCCACCAGCGGCGCCGTCACGCCGGGTGCAGACCGTATAAACTGCAGGGCCCGCAGGCTTGCGGGCAAGTTTCCAAACTCCGGCATCACCCCGGGCTGCAACAGCCGCCCCTGCATTAGCGGGACGCTGCAAAACACCCCGACACCGGCCGATTCTGCGGCCTGCAATGCAGACACCTCGGCGCCGCCGCCTGCAACACCGTGGTTCTTTAGCAGCAGCGCCTGATCATAATACATGTTGAACGGCAGCTGTACAAACCTCATGCCGTGATCCCCCCCGGACCCCGCCGCCTTGGCGGCCACCTCCAGCACATCCCCAAGAGGCAGATACTGCGGCTTGTCCCTTGCAACACGCAACGACTCCCACGTGGCCATGCCATAAAACCGGATCTTGCCCTCGGCGCGCTTTTGTTCATACATCTCAAATGCCGCGCCGAGCCTCCGAACAACCTCCTCGCGTGAAACATCCTGCAGCTGTCCCTCCACGGCGTTGTGCACATACACAAGATCCACGCACTCCATCCCCAAATTCTTCAGGCTCCTCTCCAGCTGATCCTCCAGATACCGAACAGACATGCAGTGGTACCCGGACGTGATATCGCCCTCCCCGACGACCCCCCGCTCCACATACTCGGATTTCACGTACGGCCAAAAGTCAAGGTTGACGTCCGCGTCGTTTGTCACATACCCGTTCTTCGTGCTCACAAACAGCTCCTCGCGTGCCGCCGCGCCCTCCCCCACCATCTCTGCCACGGCTCGGCCCACGGAGCGCTCGGCCTTTTGCGCCCGATAGTTTATGGCGGTGTCGATCACGTTGATGCCGGCCGCCACGGACCTCCTGACCGCGTCGGTGACCAGCCGATCCGTGGCGTCATCGGCCTCGCCCAGATACGTGCCCACCCCCACGTTTGACAGGGTCAGGCCCCGTATCACCCCATAGTTTTGGGATGGCACGTCCGGGCCATTCCTCTTTGCAAACCCCGACGTTCCCTCCGGCGTGGCATATCCCGGTACCATGCACGCCCCCACCGGCGACCGGATTTAACTCTAGCCTACAAACCTGCGGCAATGCCAGCCAGGACAAACCCCGCCGCAAGCAGCACCCCTGCAGCCCGGCCAAAATACATGGTGCCCGCCATGTACGGCACAAGCAGCCCAACATCATCGCAATGCCTGCGCAGCCCGACCCCCGCCCACACAGCGATCGGGAGCGCGCCGGCCATGATCAACGACGCCGGCGGAAGCACGCCGACGGCGGCACCGGCCCCGACTGCACAGCACGCGACGGCCGGAAACGCCCAAAAGCACGAGGCGGCCCTCCGGCGGCCGGCCACCACCGCCAGCGTCCTCCTCCCCCCCGCCTTGTCCGCATCGCGATCCGGGAGCGACGCGGCAAGCAGCACTCCCGACGACAGTGCGCCGACGGCCGCTCCGGCCAGCCACGCCCCGGCACCAAGCTCGCCGCCCTGGATGAAAAACGCGCCGACCACCACCATAGCCCCCTTTATGCCGACAAACACCTCTGCCATCCCCGAGTCGACAATCCGCGTCGAGTAAAAGTAGATCGAGACCACCGCAAACCCCAGCAACACCGCGACCACCCACCCGTGCGTCACCACAAAATAGCACCCGACACCCGCCCCGGCGACCAAAAACCCGACGCCGGCCCGGTATACCGACGACGGGCTTAGCAACCCCTCCGGCAGCACCCCCGTCCCGCCGCTCATCTTTGTGCGCCGCGTCACGGTGTCAATCCCGCGCTTATGGTCCCAATAGTCGTTGAGAAGATCAACGCTGGCGTGCAGTGCCAGCACGCCCGCCACGGTCAAGGCCGCGTGCACCACATCCAGCAGCCCCCCCGTCTGCCACCATGCCATCGAGATCCCCACGGACGCGGCTATGACAGACGCCATAACAAACCGCACCCGGATCACGCGCATCCACACGCGGATGGCCTGCCCAACGGACGACGGCGGTAGCACACCCCAGGGACGCCCCGATCGGTTAAAACTGCTTCCCGCCAAGTGCCGCCGGACACGCCGCTGCACCGCCGCCACCAAGCAATCGCCGCCTGCCGACGGGTCGTTCAACCGGCCCGGGGTCGCACACCGCCGGCGGCCGCCGGCAAGAGCAGTCCCGTCGATTGG
>JAHRAJ010000084.1 GCA_020027365.1 Cenarchaeum sp. | reverse complement strand
ATGGACGTCGCCTGCGGCAAAGACGCCCGGGACGCTCGTCTCGGTGTTGTTCTTCAGGACGACGTAGCCCTGCCCGTCCGTGTCGACCTGGCCTGCAAACAGCTTCGTGTTGGGCTCGTGCCCGATCGCAACGAAGACTCCACCGGCCTCCAGCACCGTCTCCTCGCCTGTCTTCGAGCTGGCCAGGACGACCTGCCGAACCTTTTCGTCGCCCCTTATGTCCCTGACCTCGGAGCTGAGGTGGAGCCTTATCTTCCCGTTGCCGACGGCGCGCTCCTGCATCACCTTGCTTGCCCTCAGTTCGTCGCGCCGGTGCACCAGGTGCACAGTCGACGCGAACTTTGTAAGGAAGGTGGCCTCCTCCATGGCCGAGTCCCCACCCCCGACCACCACCAACTCCGTGTCCCTGAAGAACGGCCCGTCGCATGTCGCACAGTACGAGACCCCCCTTCCCGCAAAGGCCTGCTCGCCCTCAAGTCCCAGCTTCCTCGGGCTTGCACCGGTCCCAATGATCACGGCCCTTGCCTCGTACTCCTCTCCTGCAGTAAGGACCTTGAACGGCCTGTGCCTAAAGTCCACGTTTACTGCCTCGTCGTCGACTATCGTGGCCCCCATCCTCTCCGTCTGCCTCCTCATCGACTCCATGAGATCGGGGCCCATGACGCCGTCCTCGAACCCCGGGTAGTTCTCGACGTCCGTGGTGTTGACCAGCTGCCCGCCTGGCATGATCCCCGAAAGAATCAGCGTCTCCCTTCGCGCCCTCGAGCAGTAGATCCCCGCCGTGTATCCGGCCGGGCCCGCGCCGATGATTGCCACATCAAACCTCGTCTTCCTGTCTGGAATCCTGGGGGGATCATCCCTCCCCTCCACGAGGGTGGCCTTGGACGTATCGGCCATCATAACTCAGAACCTCCCGCCTCATGAACTTTTCGCTGCGGTAGCGCCCGGCCTCGTCGTCCATCCTCCTCCTCTTGAGCCGCTCGATGTCGTCTATCCTGCCCCGCAGCTCGATGCGGGCCTCCTCGTCGTCGGCGCCCCCGCGCGTGCTCCTTGAGAACCTGGTGAAGACGTTGATCCTTTTTGAGGCCTTGGCGTACTCGCTGCGCAGGCTCTCGGGGCACGGCCTGCTTCTCGTACGAGTCCCTCGGCATATGGCCTATGACGTGGTCTGCCACGTCGGCCCTGCAGCCGCAGTCGATCAGGGTCGACTTGAGCAGGTCGCGCATCTCGTGGGCCGTTATCTTGTACCGCCGGTCGAGCTGCCTATCGACTAGCACCCTCTGGACGCCGGCCCTCCTGGCCAGCATTGAGAACTGCATGGATATCCACTTGGCCCTCACCGGGTCGCCGCGCGAGCTGACAAAGATCGGCATCCCCGGCCCCATCTCCTCCCCGGTCTTTTCGCGCCGCCAGTCCGGGCACCCCTGCAGCGCCTCGACGGCGTCCCGGTCCAGGAACCCCGTGTGGAGGTACCCCGTCTTTATCCTCGTCAGCTGCACGTGCTTGCGCCGCAGTCCTGCCCGTGCTTGGAGCCGCGCAGCTGCGGGAGCCACCCGGAGACGTATTCGAGCCCGCGGAACCATCCGGGCACCGAGTCTGTCCCGTCCCGGATGATGCCGACTCCCAGGCCTGCCCTTATCGCGCCCGATATGGTGGTCCTGACGCTGCCCCTCGTCCCCGGCAGTTCCCCGCGCACCATACGGTACAGGTCCCCGGGGGAGAACTCCCCCTCCATCCGGTTCATCATCTCCAGGACGGCACAGTGCCTGGGCGCGATCCCCGCGTTATGATCCCCCGACCCGTCGAACTTCCGGACTAGCTCGTATGCCTTCCTGGCCAACGTGTGGTGTGGCCGTTAAAATGGCAATCAAAGGTGCCGAAAAGTGGGGACATATCTAGAAATTTTCAATCCTTATGGTGTACCTGGTGGATGACAGGTCCCGCAGCTTCCTCTCGACATCCGCAGTCAGCCTCGGTATCAGCCTCGAGGTCTCAGATACCTCGCCCTCAAGCTCCCGGATCTTCAGCCTTGCGTCCTCGCGGTCCCTGTCGGCCCTTTCCAGGTCTGCCTGCCTGTTCCCGTAGGCGCCCGTATCGAGGACGTCCACCTGCTCACGGAGGGACGCCTCCCTCTTGGAGAACCCCTCCTTTCGCCGTATCATGGAATCCAGAAGCGCAGTTGTCTCATCCAAGGACTGGACGGACTTGTCAACGTCCTTGACGGAGACGGAGCCGGA
>JAHRAJ010000026.1 GCA_020027365.1 Cenarchaeum sp. | reverse complement strand
TGATCAAGAGATAGAACCGCTCGTGGCAGAAATAAGGCGGATAGCAGGTATGATCGGGGCCGAAGAAAAGGTGGCGTCAAAAGGATATGTCACGGATCACAACGATTCAGATTTGACACTGGTTGGGGCAATGTTCATTCTGGACGAGGGCAAAACAAAATCTTGGTTTGACGGGAGGTGACCGCCGTATGTGGCAACTTGCCGGATTGGCATGGAGAAAAATGATCCGGTTATTGGAACGAGGTTACCGCCCAACGACACATCGCTGTAACCCCGCAGGACATCGGATGAATTTGCAGTCTGACAAGTTGACAGGAGTGGGGAAGAGGCATGGAAGGGGTGATCATGGTATTTGGTGACATATTCATTACCACTGCATCTCACGCCTGTATCATGAGCAAACGATTTATTGCGCGGGCGCGGCGGTATGCCATGTCCGGTAAGAATGACGGTGATGCGAGGGATCCAAAGGAAAAGGAGGTAGAGGGGGCAGTCATGGTCACGCTGACGATGCCCGACGGCAGGAGTCACGACGTGGAGCTGGCCCCCAAGGTGTTCAGCTCGGGCAGAGAGGGGTTTTACGCGCACATACCCCCGCTCGTATACGACAACGACGTCTACGGGGGGCAGGTGCAGATTTGGAATAAAAGCAAGGCCCCGGTAAAGCGCAAGCCGCCGGCCCAAAAAGAGTAGTGTGGCGGCGGCCGCGGCGTGTCCAAATGCCCGCTGCCGCCGACGGCGGTTGTCATGGGTGCGTCTTACATAAGGCATCCTCCGGCTCCGGCTCCTCCTCAGATCTCCCACACACCCCTTGCCCCCCAAAACAGCAGAGTGGCGGTAGCAACAGCAACAGCAACCATCGTCCACGCCCCGCCCAAGACGTTGTGCCGTATCCACAACAACAACCGCCGCCGTGCCACCCCCCACACACCAACCGCCCAACCGCACAGATTGGCCGCGATCGCAATCCTGATCTATTAGATTATAATGGGGTCGGCGGCCTTTTGTTCAAATGGGACATAGAAGGCACAGTCAGCCTCGCAGGGGTAGCCTTGCATACCTGCCCAGGGGCCGCGCTAGGAGCATGGAGGCCCGCATCCGGATGAACGGGTGGCCGCAGGGTGACGGCAAGGGCGAGCCCCGTCTGGCCGCGCATTGCGGGTTCAAGGCGGGGTGCATCCAGCTTGTGACCATTGATGACAGGGAGCACGTCCCAAACCACGGCAAGCAGCTGGTGGTGCTGGGGACGGTGCTGGCCACGCCCCCGGTGGTGGTGGTGGGGGTCCGCGGCTATTCCAAGGGCGTTGACGGCGTGCATGCAGAGTTTGACCTGTTTGCCGACGACATCCCAAAGCACATTGCAAAGGAGGTCTCGCTGAAGAACAAGGATGGGGCGGCCGAACGCGCCCGGCAGCTCTTGCCAAGGATCGACATGGTGTTTGCCGTGGTGGCGGTGTCCCCGCGCGCGGCCGGTCTGGAGCAAAAAAAGCCGTATGTGTTCGAGTCGCCCGTGGAGGGCGGCGACGTGGAAAAACAGTTTGAGTTTGCAAGCGACCTGCTTGGCAAGGAGGTCAGGTTTGACCAGGTGTTTGAGGCCGGGTCGGGGGTGGACGTGGCCGCCATTACAAAGGGCAAGGGATGGCAGGGCGTCATCCAGAGGTACGGTGCAAAGAAAAAGCAGCACAAGTCGCGCAAGACCGTCAGGGAGCTGGGATCGCTGGGTCCGATATCCCCCCAGAACATCATGTATACGGTGCCCAGGGCGGGGCAGATGGGGTTTCACCAGAGGATAGAGTACAACAAGAGGGTGATGGTGGTCGGCAGCGCAGGCGGCGGCGGCAACAGCGGCGGTGGCGGCGCCAAGTCCAAGGATGACGCAAAGGGAGAGGCCAGGATAAACCCCGACGGCGGATACAAGCACTTTGGGCTTGTGCGCGGGGACTATGTCGTGCTAAAGGGATCCGTTCCGGGCACGTACCGCAGGCTGGTAAAGATGCGCGGCCAGATTAGAAACAGGCCCGCCAAGTCGTCAAAGCCCAACGTGTTGGAGATGGTCGTGTGATGGCAAAGGTGCGGGTGTATTCACTGGATGGCGGCAGTGGGAACGGCGACGTAGAGCTGCCGCCCGTGTTTTCCACGCCGGTCCGCCGTGACCTGATCGCCAAGGCGTACATACACCTAGAGTCACACAGGTTTCAGCCAAAGGGGACGCATCCGACGGCCGGGATGGACGTGGTCGCCAAGTCAAACGATCCGCCCACAGGGAGGGGCGTGTCGCGCATAGCAAAGATGCGCGGCGGCGGGGGCGGGCGTCAGGGCCAGGCCGGGGGGGTGGCGTCGGTCAGGGGCGGAAGGCAGGCGCACCCGCCCAAGGTTGCAAAGGTGATATACAAAAAGCTGAACAAAAAGGAAAACAGGCTGGCGTTGTGCTCGGCCATCGCTGCCACGGCATCGCGAGAGCTTGTCATGGAGCGCGGGCACAGGATTGGCGGTGGCGGCGAGGGTGCCGGCGCGGCGGACGGGCGGTTTCCCATCGTCGTGTCCGACGACATAGAGTCGGTGTCAAGGACGCGCGAGCTGGTGGGCGTGATAGACGCGCTTGGTCTTGCGGGGGACGTGGACAGGCTGCGCGCCCGCAAGGCGCGCACCGGCAAGCCTGCGTTGCGCGGCCGCGGCAAAAAGACCGGCAGGAGCGTGCTGTTTGTTACGGGGTCTTCTGCAGACTCGCTACGCCGGGCGGCAGGGACCATACCGGGGGCCGAGGCACGGTCGGTCGACGAGCTTAGCGTGCTGGATCTGGCCCCGGGATCCACGCTGGCGCGGCTGGTGGTGTATTCAAGGTCGGCAATCCAGAAGATTGGCGATCTGAGGTCGCCGCACCTGGAGCTGATGGCCAAGGTCGGGGAGGCGGCGGCCTGATGGCCAAGGCAGGGCAGGCGGATGCAAAGGACGGGCGCCGGGGCGGCGGTGCCCATGAGATGAGCACCGAGAGGGCCATGGGCATAATCAAGCGCCCCCACATTACAGAAAAGGTGTTTGCGATGGTAGAGGCAGAGAACAAGATTTGCTTTATCGTGGACAGATCGGCCAGCAAGCCCGAGATTGTAGAGGCCGTGGAATCGCTGTATGGCGAGCACGTGATAAAGGTGAATACGGCCCGGACCATATACGGCAAAAAGGCGTTTGTCCAGTTTGAAAACGTCGAAAAGACCAGGGATCTGGCCACGAAAATAGGAATGCTCTAATATGACCCCCGAATCCCCGCTTTTATTGCCACGACAAGGGTATGAGCATGGAAAGGTGCAGGGGTGCGGATGTGCCTGCGGCGGCGGTGTGCGGCCGCCGGCTGTGGGGGAGGAGGTGCCCTAATGGTCAGGCAGTTTTTGTACAGGGGAATACCGCACGACAAGCTGGAGGCAATGTCGCTGGACGAGGTGTTTGCGCTGTTTACGTCCCGCCAGCGTAGGTCCTTGACCAGGGGGATTACGGACAACAAGCGCAAGCTTATTGCAGAGATAAAGGCGGCCAAAAAGGCGATTGCCGGCGGCGTGCAAAGCACAGAGGGGGGCGATGCCGGTGCCGCCGCCGATGCAGAGTCGGGCCAGAAAGGCGGGAAGACCCCAATCCGCACCCACGTCAGGGACTTGATCGTGCTGCCCCACATGGTGGGGGTGACGGTAAACGTGTTTTCGGGCAAAGAGTTTGTGCCGGTGCTGATCAGGGAGGAGATGATCGGCCACTATCTGGGCGAGTACGTGGTGACAAACAAGAGGGTGCAGCATGGGGCCCCGGGGGTCGGCGCCTCTAGGTCCAGCCTGTATGTGCCGCTAAAGTGATCAAGATGGGAAGGTTTGGCTATGCGTTTCAGGGGTACGATTCAACAAGGCACGTGCGCGCCTCGATCAGGGAAAAGGACATGTCGCACAAGCATGCGCGCGAGATTGCACACCGCATAAGCGGGATGCAGCTGGAGAGGGCGCGCGATTTTCTAAACAGGGTCGCCACGGGGCAGAGCGCGGTGCCCATGAGCCGCTACAAAAAGCAGGTCGGGCACAAGTCGGATCCCGGCGTGATGGCCGGAAGGTATCCGCAAAAGGCGGCGACGGAGTTTCTAAAGCTGCTGGACAACTTGGAGGCAAACGCAGAGTTCAAGGGGATGGATCTGGACAGGCTGAGGATTGTCAATGCCACCACGCACAAGGGCAGGCTGGTAAAGAGGTTTATTCCGCGGGCCATGGGCAGGGCGACCCCCAAGAACAACGTGCTGACCCACGTCGAGATGGTGGTCAGGGAGTCTTAAGATGTCCGTTAAAAAGGTGATAAAGGACAACTACAACATGATGTTGTTAAAGGACTATCTGCGCGAGCGCATACGCGAGGCCGGGTTTGCCCACGTGGACATGGCAAAGACGCCCACGGGTACGCGGGTGTCGCTGCATGTCACCAGGCCCGGGATTGTGATTGGAAGAAAGGGTGCCGGGATCAAGGAGATTACGGACGTGCTGGGCACCAGGTTTGGGCTCAAAAACCCGCAGATATCCGTGGTGGAGATTGAAAAGCCCGAGATGTCACCGGGCGTCATGTGCAACAGGATTGCCACCCACATATCAAGGGGGATTGCGTTTAGGAGGGCCACCATGTGGACGCTGAGGCAGATAATGGAGGGCGGCGCGATGGGCGTGCAGATTACGGTGTCCGGCAAGCTGAGGGGCGACAGGTCTGCGTTTGAAAAGCACACGCAGGGGATACTTCCGCGGGCGGGCCACCATGCAGAGATGGTGGTCAGCGAGGACGTGGCGCACGTGCAGACGCCGATGGGGCTGATCGGGGTGCGCATCAGGATTGCGCGCAAGGAGAGGATTGTGCCAGAGTTTGAGATGAGGGCAGAGGACAAGGCGGCGGCAGGCGGCGCGGGCAAGAAAAAGGGCGGCGGTGTTGGTGCCGCCAAGGCTCGGGCCGGCACAAAGAAGGAGGGGGCGGCCGGCGGAAAAGATGCGGCAGAGGCAGAGGCAGAGGAGGCGGTGGCGGCGGCGGCCAAGACCGGCGGCGACGGGGCGGTGCCGGAGACAGAGTCTGAGCACATTGTGCAAGAGGAGGAAAAGATGAAGAGTCTGGAGACGCTGGAAGAGGAGGAGAACAAGCTGAAATGACCCGCGTGAGGACAAAGGCCATCAGGAACATGAGCTACGAGGACGTGCACCGCAGGGTGCGCGAGATGCGCGGCGAGCTGGCAAAGCTGCACACCAGCGCGGCCAAGGGCACGCTGCGCAAGGAGAGCGGCAAGATCAGGGCCACAAAGCGCGACATCGCCAGGCTGCTCACGCGTGCAACGGAGATGGAGTACGAATGATTACGGCAGACAACGTGGCGCGCCACGAGCTGGTCGGCATGCAGGCGCAGGTGCTGTTGCCGGCGGCAACCGGTGGCGGCGGCGGCATGAGCGTGGACGGGATCGTGGTGGACGAGACCAGGGGGATGCTGGCGCTCCGGGACGGCGCCGGCGTGGTCCGGCGCATGCCAAAGGCGGCCGGAGAGTGGGTGTTTGTGACGCCGGATGGCAAGCGCGTGCGCGTGGACGGGGAAAGGATTACAAGGCGTCCAGAGGAGAGGCTGGTGAGCAAGGCATGACTGGGACTGCGACTACGACGACGACGACGGGCGGCAGGACGAGGGTCCGGCGGGATATCGGGCTTGGCGTGACGCCTCCGGATACCGACGGGTGTGCGGATCCGCACTGCCCGTTTCACGGGGGGCTGTCCGTGAGGGGCAAGGTGTTTGACGGGGTGGCCACAGGCGCAAAGGCCAGGCAGACGATCACGCTGCAAAAGGACTCGCCCACGTATATGAGCAAGTTTAAGAGGTATGCGCGCAGCAGGAGTACGATACACGCGCACGTGCCCGCGTGCATGACCGTCGGGAGCGGGGACGTGGTCAGGACGGCAGAGTGCAGGCCGATATCAAAGTCGGTCTCGTATGTGGTAGTGGAGGTGAGACGGTAGTGTCCCAGGGCCGCAGCAGGGGCAAGACCAAGGGGGTTGCAGAGTTTAGGCCGTATGTGACAAAGGCGCTGCCCGTAGGTGCCGAGATTAGCTGTGCAGACAATTCGGGTGCAAAGATACTGGAGATTGTGATGGTGCCGGGGCACAAGACGCGCGTGTCCAGGCTGCCGGCCGCGTCGGTCGGCGATTTTGTGAACGTGGTTGTCAAAAAGGGGCCGGCAGAGCTGCGCAAGCAGGTGTTTGGCGCCGTGATCATACGGCAGAAATACGCGGTGAGGAGGCTCAACGGCGTTCGCGTGACGTTTGAGGACAACGCGGCGGTGCTGATGACCCCCGAGGGAGAGGCAAAGGGGACTGACATCAAGGGGCCCGTTGCCGCAGAGGCCTCTGAAAAGTGGCCGAGGGTCGCCAATCTGGCGTCGATGGTGGTATGATGAAGCCTACAAAGATGAGAAACCAGATGATTTACAGGGCGTCGTATGCGGTGAGGAGTGCGCAGGTGTCAAGCTCGCTGTCGACGGATCTGCGCGGCAGGTACGGGATTAGATCGGTGAGGGTCGTGGAGGGGGATACCGTCAGGGTGGTGCGCGGAGAGTACAAGGGGATAACGGCAAAGGTGAGCAGGGTGCACGTGGCGGCAAGCAGGGTTGCGATAGAGGGGACGCAGAGGGAAAAGACAAAGGGCGGCAAGTTTGACGTGCTGATACATACGTCCAATCTGGTCGTCACCGATCTAAACGGCGAGGACGGGCGGAGGATGAAAAAGATAAAGGGTTCAAAGGGCGAGTCGAGACAGGCTGGCGGTGCTGGCACCGGCGTCGGCGAGGGCGCAAAGACAGGGTCGGACGTGCCAAAGACTGGCGGTTCCGGGGACGGGCCTGGCATGCAGGGTGTCTCCACCGCCGCCGCGTCCACCGCCGCCTCTGATGACGGGGACGTGGGTGCAGGGGCTCATGATGGCAGGCCGGACGCGGCGGCGGGGCAGGCGGGGCATGATGGTGATGATGATGGTAGTAGTGGTGGTTGGATCAGGGGCGGCGGGGACGCCGGTAGCGGCGGCGGATCACAGGCGCGGGACGGGGACGGTGCAGGCGGCGTGGAAGAGGCAGGCACGGCAGAGAACGGGGACGGTGCAGGCGGCGTGGAAGAGGCAGGCACGGCAGAGGAGGCAAAAGGGCAAGATACAAAGAGTAGTGAGGAGGGCGAAAGGCATGGTTAGCGTGTCTGGAAGCAAAAAGCTAAAGCGCCAGATGGCGCCGCTGTACTGGGGGATTACCCGCAAGGACAAGCGGTTTGTCGTCACGGTCAGGCCGGGTCCGCACCCCAAGGCGCTGGCCATACCGACCGCGGTGTTTTTGAGGGACACGCTGGGGATTGTCTCTACGTTGCGCGAGGCAAAGTCGGCCATTTATGCAGGCAAGGTAAAGGTCGACGGGGTTGTTCGCAAGTCGCTGCACCACGGGATTGGGCTGATGGACGTGGTGGAGCTGGACGGGATAGATGGGGCGTACAGGCTGGTTCCCGGGAGGGGTGCGTTGCTGATGCCCATAAAGATTGATGTCGGGGACGGTTTGACAAAGCTGTGCAGGGTCACCTCCAAGACCAGCATAAGGGGCGGGCGCACCCAGATTGGGTTTCATGACGGGAGGACTGTGATTACGGATGCAGATGTCAAGCTCGGGGACACGTGTGTGATGAGGGTGCCCGGCCAGGAGATTGTGGATACGTTGCGGCTTGAGGAGGGCGCGCAGATAATCGTGACAAAGGGCACCAACGCCGGGCAGACGGGGTCTGTGGAGCGGATCGAGCCCGGCACGTTCATACTTCCAAGGCGCGCGCTGGTGGCGCTTGAAAGCCGGAAGATTGAGATCCAGACGGACAATACGATGGTGGTCGGTACCGCCGGCGGCAGTCCGGTGGTAAGGCTGAGGCAGCAGGGCAAGGAGGCTGACGGGTGATGTCGGAGCAGAGCGTGCAGCAGCAGCAAGGGCAGGGACAGGTGCAGGAGAGGCGGCCGCAAGAGCCCGCTCCGGCGGCGCAGGGCGGGCAGGTCATGCGGAGGATTTATCTCGAAAAGGTGGCGCTCAACATGGGCGTGGGCAAGTCCGGGGACGCGATAGAGACTGGCAAAAAGTGTCTAGAGCAGATATCCGGCAAAAAGCCCAACACGCGGGCGGCCCGAAAGACGTTTAGGGACTGGGGGGTTCGCAAGGGCGAGCCCATCGGGGTTGCCGTGACGTCAAGGGGAAAGGACGCCGTGGCGTTGCTCAAGAGGCTGCTGGAGGCCAAGGGCAACACGGTGAACGGCAGGTCGTTTGACGACTTTGGCAACTTTTCGTTCGGGATTGGCGAGCACATCGACATTCCGGGCGTGAAATACGATCCCCAGATCGGGATTCTGGGGCTGGACGTGTCGGTGACGCTGGCCCGGCCCGGGTACGGGGTGCGCAAGCGCAGCAAGCACAAGGCCCGCGTCGGCAAGAGGCACGTGATCACGCGGGAAGAGGCAAAGAATTACATAAAGACAGAGTTTGGGGTTGACGTTGCATAATGGCAAAGGACAGGTCCTACGAGGCGACGGGACGCAAAAAGCACGAGTTTGGGCGCGGCTCGAGGTGGTGCAAGAGGTGCGGGGACTATACGGCCGTCATACAGAAATACGACCTGATGATATGCAGGCGCTGCTTCAGAGAGGTGGCGGGATCGCTGGGATTCCGCAAGAACAGGTGATGATGTGAGATGCCGGCCACCAACGTTATTGCAAACCTGTTTGTGACGCTGTACAACAACGAGGCGCGCCGCAAGTCCGAGTGCACCATCCT
>JAHRAJ010000013.1 GCA_020027365.1 Cenarchaeum sp. | reverse complement strand
CGCGGCCGGATAGACATAAATCCCGACGGGCGGTGTTTCAAACGGTCATGAGATACAACAGGCTTGGCAAGAGCGGGATCAAGGTCTCCGAGATCGGGTTTGGGGCGTGGACAATCGCCCTCGACTGGTGGGGCAGGGACATACCAGAGGACGAGGCCAAGCGCATGCTAAAGAGGGCGTATGACCTGGGAATCAACTTTTTTGAGACCGGCGACATGTACGGCAAGGGCAAGAGCGAGCGTCTGATAGGCGAGGTGTTTGAGGGCATGCGCGACGAGGTGGTGTTGTCCACAAAGTACGGGTACGACTTTGAGGGGGTCGACCAGGTGGGGCACGCGGAGCTGCCGCAGCGGTTTGACGCGGCGTTTACAAAGAGGGCGCTGGAGCGCAGCTTGGAGAGGCTGCGCACCGACCGTGTTGACGTATACGGGCTGCACAACCCAAAGATGCACCACGTGCGCGACGACGCGGTGTTTGAAACGCTTGACGGGCTGGTGAAGGACGGCACCATAGGCACGGTACAGGTGGCGCTTGGACCGGCGATAGGGTGGACGCGCGAGGGGATCGAGGCCATGGGCCGTCCCGGCGTAAGCGCCGTCCAGACGGTATACAACGTTTTGGAGCAGGCGCCGGGCAACGAGCTGCTGGAGCACGCGGTCGCAAACGATGTGGGCGTGCTGGCCAGGGTGCCAGACGCGTCTGGAATCCTGACCGGCAAGGTGGGCGCCCACACCAAGATTGACGAAAAGGACCACCGCTCGGTGCGCAAGGGCGAGTGGATAAGGGCCTCGCTGGAAAAGACCGAGCAGCTGCGCCCGATTGCGCAGAGAAACGGGTTGGACATGGCGGAGCTTGCGATAAAGTTCATCCTGTCAAAAAGGGGCCTGACCACGGTTTTGCCGACGGTCGTCGATGCCGCGGAGATTGAGGGGTTTGCCGCAATGTCCGACGGGAGATGCCTGCCAGAGTCCGACATGGCCGAGATCGAGGGGCTGTTTGACTCGTGGCCCGGATACGAGCTAAAGTCCACCGTGCAGGCGGCAGCGTGAGTTGTACGACGTAGATCCGGGGGCCGCGCTTGAGATTATCGAGAGGATGAGGCTTGCAAGGATTGGCGAGTATCGCAGGTGGTGCAGGCTTGCATCAAGGATAAAGAGGTCGGGTGAGGTAAGCGCGGATGATGCCGCGTATCTGGCGAGGTTTGCCCGCGTATACGACGGCGCGCGCCGGGGGACAAGGACCCGGATATACCACGTGAGGCTGTCCGAGGAGGACGAAAGGCCGGGGTGCCAGACGTGCCGCAGAGAGTCGGAGTTTTACTGCAACCAAAACGACGCGTATTTTTGCGCCGTGCATGTCGTGGGACATGACGAGAACGAGCGCTGACTAGTTCGGGGCCGGCTCTGCCGCCGCCCCCGCCGTTGCGGCCGCATCCCCCCCGCCGTCGATTGAAAACTCGTGCTCTACAAAGTATTCCACGCGCGTTTTTTTGAATTCGCGCGAGCTGAACAGGATGCGGTACTCGCCGACGCCCACCTGCTCGCCGATCTGCGAGGCCATTTTGTTTGCCTCCTCGACGCTTTTGCAGTGTATCATGGAGAATACGTTGTAGGGCCAGTCCGGGTAGGTGGGCCTCTGGTAGCAGTGGCTGACCTGCGGGAACGCCCCCAGCTTTTGGCCCACCCTCTCGATGTCGCCCTCGGGAACCTTCCATACGATCATCCCGTTTGCCGTAAACCCGGCGTCGCGGTGCCTCAGTATAGCCGCAAACCGGCGGAGAATTCCAGACTCTTGGTACTGGAGGAGCTTGGCAAAGATTTCCTCGACCGTCATGTTCAGGCGCTGCGCATATGCGGAAAACGGTTTGTCGACGATGTCCAGGTCCTGCTGGAGCTGCCGGATAAACTCCTTGTCGTCCTCGGTGGGCACGAACTGCCCGTCATGGCGCGTTTGTTTCTGGACCTCGGACGGGCTGACCTCCGATCTCTTTCCATCGACCATGTCAAGCTTTACCCCGATCTTGAACAGCTTTATGGTCGGGAGCATCCGGGTGCTTTTGATGCCCGGCAGCGCCGAAAACCTGTCCAGCTCCGTCTTCAGGTCGGATCCGGGCGGGGTGGCAAGCGTAAACCACAGGTTGAACCGGTGACGCCGCTCGTAGTTGTGGCTCACCCCGGGGTGTCTGTTTATCTGCGACGCCACATGCTCGAGTCGGTCGGGATCCACCTCCATGGCCACGAGCGAGCTTTTGTATCCGAGCCGCCGGGTGTCAAATATCGCGCTGAGCTGCCGGAGCACACCGGACCGCTTCATCTGGCGCAACCGCTCCATGACCTGATCGGCCGACACCCCGAACTTTTGGGCTATTGCGTGGTACGGCCTTTCCACCAGCGGAAAGGTCCATTGGATCTCGTTGAGTATCTCCCGGTCAAGATCATCCATTTGCGGCATCGGGTTGGCCTGACGCCGCTTTGATTAAAAGTGTAGCGTGGGCGGAAAAGGCGGGGGGTGCAGGCGCGTGACCGGCTGCGGGGTTTGGTTTTGTGATGGCCGCAAGCGGGCGGGGGTGCGGCGGTACCGCCGGCAGGTTGGCGGCGTGGTGTAGGTGGTGCGCCTTTAATCTATAAATAGAAAACGGGGCGTAGGCGTACAGTGATAGTGGATCTGCGGCTCGAGGGAAGGACTGCGGTGGTGGTCGGGTGCGGATCAGAGGGGATGAAGAGGGTAGATGCGTTGCTGGCAGACGGGTGCAGGGTTGTGGTTTTTGATCCAGAGGCCGGCAAGAGGGCCGCCGAGTATGCGGCGGCCGGCAGGATTAGGCTGGAGAGGTCCACGGTGGGGGATGCCGGGTGTTTGGCCGGGTTTGAACCGCACGTGGTGGTGGCCGCAACGGATGACGCGGCGGCAAACGACAGGATTGTCGGGTGGGCCAGGGAGGCGGGGTGTTTGGCATACTCGGTAGACAGTCCCGAGTCTAGCGACTTTGCCAATCTGGCGGTGGTAAAGGTCGGCGGGGGGGCGGTCATGGTGGCCATATCGACCGGCGGGGCCAGCCCGGCGATGGCCGGGGCAATCAGGGACAGGGTTCAAGAGGCGCTAGAGGGCGTCGTGGGGGAGGAGGACGTGCTCCAGATTACGCTGCAGCAAGAGGCGCGCGCCAAGGCAAGGGGGCGCATAGGCACCCAGCGCGGGCGCAGGGAGTTTTTGTATGCGGTGATAAACGACGAAACGGTTAAACTGTTAGTGAAGGACGGGGACATGGATGGGGCTCGGGCGCGGATGGGCGTAATGCTGGAGAACTGGGATGAGGACTGAGATTGTCAACGCGAGGGTGACATTTCGCAACTCGCCGATATACGTCCTGGAGAGGTTTACGTTCAAGGACACGGGCGAGGCGTACAGGCAGTTCAGGAACAGGTCTGGGTTGCAAGAGTGCGTCATACTGCAGACGTGTAACAGGGTGGAGCTGTTTGCGGCGGCCGGCGGGGAGGACTGCCAAAACCACGCAGGGGTGGAAAAAGGCGGCGGGGGCGGGGCTGCGGCGGAGGCGGCGGGGGGTGCCGGCGCGGGGTATGACATGCAAAGGATCAAGAGCACGTGGGCCTCGCTTGCGGGGGTTGACGAGGATGCGTTTGACGGCAACCTAGAGTATGCGCGCAACTCGGACGCGTTCAGACACCTGCTCAGGCTCACCTCCGGGCTGGACTCGATGGTTGTTGGAGAGGAGCAGATACTCGGCCAGGTGCGCGGCTCGATCTCGGATGCCAGAGCGTCGGGATCCTCGGGCGAAAACCTCAACATGCTGTTTGACAAGGCCATCAGGATTGGAACCCGCATACGCAACGCCACCGAGATTAGCCGCGGCGGGGTGTCCGTCGGATCCATGGCGGTAAGGCTTGCCGAGGAGAATGTGGATGATCTGAGGTCAAAGACGGTTCTTTTGATCGGGACGGGGGACGTGGCCACGCTGGTCGCAAAGTCGCTTGCGCGCAGGGGATATCATTTTTGCGTGGCAAGCCGGACCATGGGGCGTGCAAGGGCGTTTTGCAGCGCGCTTGGCGGGGAGCCCGTCGGGTTTGAGGAGACGGTCGCAGGGTTTGGCAGGTACGACGTGATATTTGTCGCCACGACGGCCCCCTATTTTCTTGTCACGTATGAAAAGATTGCAGGCGTCGTGGGCGGAAATGGGGCTGGCGGCGGGGGGAACGGGGGAAACCGTGCAATGATGATACTGGATTTGTCAAACCCCCGGACGGTTGATGAAAAGGTGGCCACGCTGTCGGGCATAAAGCTGATGAATCTAGACCAGATAGCCGAGATGGTCGACAAGAACAAGAGGGGCCGCATGGGAAAGATAAAGACCGTTGAAAACATAATCGACGGCGAGATGGGCGTGTTGGAGGCGTCCATGAACAGGCTTGACGCAGAACCCGTTGTAAAGGAGGTGTTCAAGAGCGTCGATATGCTCAGGGAGGCGGAGCTCCAAAAGGCCCTCAAGATGCTAGGCGAGAATGACGAGTCTAGAATCAGGATCATAGACGACCTGACCAAGGCGGTCGTGGAGAGCATCATTGCCACCCCCATGAACAACCTGCGAAAGGCGTCCGAGGATGGCAGCTCCGATATGGTCGACATGGTAGGCAGGCTGTTTGACTATTCCGGCGCCGGACGCCGGGCATAGTAGGATTATATTTACTGCGGGCGAGGTTTTGCCATGTCGTTTCCAACCAAGCGTCTGAGGCGGATGCGCACGTCCGAGAGGATGAGGGAGCTTGTGAGGGAGACGGAGCTGTCGCCGCGCGATCTTGTCGCTCCCGTGTTTGTGCAAGAGAGCCTCAAAACAAGGACGGGCATAGACTCTATGCCAGAGTTGGAGAGGTTGCCGGTGGGCGAGGTGGGCGCGGAGGCCGGGACGATTGCAGACATGGGCATTCCGGCCGTCATGCTGTTTGGCATACCCGCGAAAAAGGACGATGCCGGGACCGGCGCCTTTGATGACGGCGGGGTCGTACAAAGGGCCATATCCGAGATTAGATCCAGCCTCGGCGACAGGATTGTGATAATGGCCGATGTCTGCCTGTGCCAGTATACGTCATCGGGCCACTGCGGGATGGTGAGGGGGGACAAGGTGGACAACGACGAGAGCAACAACGTGCTGGCAAGGATTGCGGTCAGCCAAGCCAGGGCAGGGGTGGACGTGGTCGCGCCATCGGCCATGATGGACGGGCAGGTGCGTTCGATCAGGGCGGGGCTGGATCAGGAGGGGTTTGGCGACGTTGCAATAATGTCACATTCGGCAAAGCACAGATCATCGTTTTACGCCCCGTTCAGGGACGCCGCAGAATGCGCGCCAAAGTTTGGCGACAGAAAGACGTACCAGGTCCCATACACCAACGCGCGCGAGGCCATAAGGGAGGTAGAGGCCGACATTGACGAGGGTGTCGACATTGTCATGATAAAGCCGGCCCTGTCATACCTAGACGTGATAGCAGAGACCAGGAGCAGGTTTGACGTGCCGGTTGCGGCATACAGCGTATCAGGCGAGTATGCGCTTGTAAAGGGAGCCGCGGCCCAGGGATGGATAAACGAGAGGGATGTCACGCACGAGATACTGCATTCCATCAAGAGGGCCGGGGCCGACATGATTGTGACCTACTTTGCAAAATCGGCCGCGGGATTTCTCGGCGAGGGGTGACGGATGAGGGACGATGAGCGGTTTGAGGTGGAGAGGGCGTTTGACCTGCTACCCCACGTTGTCGGGGCCAGCTGGGCCACGCTGTGGTTCAGGCTAGGCGGCAACAAAAACCCGACTCCGGAGGAGTTTCGTGAAAAGGTCGTGGAGTATTTTGGAATGCTGGACGGCCTGTGCGGGGCGCTTCCGCGTGACGGCGGGCGGTTTGACGACGCTACCAGGTTCATCCAAGGCAGGATGAAGCACGAGATCCAGAGGATTAGGGACGGCCTGAACGACGAGATTGAAAAGAGGTACGACAGGTATGTCGACTATGGGTGATCTTCAGCACGCGCAACCTCCTCGCCAAGACGCCGAAGAAAGTCCCGGATGAACTCGGTGCGCTCCACGGCCAGGGATCGGGCCGACGCAGTATTCATCGACTCTCCAAGTACCAGCAGCTTGCGGTAAAAGTGGTCTACGGTCCACCGCAGGTCATCGGGGTCGCGCGCCTTACAAAAGGGATCGTCGGGGTCGTACATGGGGCGGCCTTCCGCCCCTCCAACCGTAAAGGCTCGCGCTATTCCCACGGCGCCAATCGCATCCAGCCGGTCGGCATCCTGCAGGATCTTTCCCTGCACGGTACGCGGTACAACGCCGCGTGAAAAGCTGTGATCCCGGATTGCCTCGGATATCACGCCAATCTCGGCCGCGTCATACCCGTGCCTGGACAGTATGTCCGCAGCCCTGACGGCACTTTGCTCTGATGCCGTACGGTTTCGTGGATCGGATTTTTTAAACGATGTGATGTCGTGCAGTAGCGCGGCGGCAACCGCCAGCTCTGGATCAACACGTTCCATTTTGCACAGGGTCTTGACGTTTTTGCAGACGCGCATCACATGTTCGGGGTCGTGTGCCCCGTCATGGCCACCATCGCCGCCACCGACAAGACGCAACGCCTCGTCTTTGAGCGATTCTAGGCGGGACGTCAAAGCCTCCACAGCCTGGGCCGTACAAACCGGATTCTGCGATCCGTGATCAGCACCTTCCAGTTGATCGAGGCAAACAGCACCACCGCCCCGACTCCCATCCCGTCTGCCACGAGAATTCCCACATACCGGTCCTCAAACAGTCCGATAAACGAGGTCAGCACCACATCGCTTATCGAGATCATCACATAGTAGGACAGCACCCTCCCAGCCCAAAACCCCATGTAGATACCCGCGCTTCTTATGCGCAGCAGGCCGTATGTCACAAACAGCATGTTGCTGGGCAACGGCGTGGCCGCAAAGAGAAACGACGCCATGACATACCCGTAGCGCCGGCGCTCCAGAAACCCCCCAATCACGTCAAGGTTGTCCTTTTGCTCGCCTCCCACAAACCGCCTCAAGAGGCCGCTGGCGTTCTTTAGTACAAACCGTCCGGCGGTGGCGGCGGTGGCGCCCACCACCGAGAGCACCAACGGGTCAAGCGCCGGATCCAGCACGTAAAACGAGGCAAGCACAATCCACGTAGGCGGCATTAGCAGCGGAGCCGCATTAAGTCCGATCAGTATCAAAAATACGCCCACATACGAGTGCTCTGCAAGCACCTCTATGAGATCCGCCACAAGTGCCAGCCCGTCCAACCCACTTAACAATTATCGGATGAGTCCAAAAATTTCCATAAAACATACCGTAATCATCAAAAAATATGGGCCTTTGTCCGAACCACAACCATTGATTTCAAAAAATAGATCAATCATCCAATATATTTATATTCAAAAATCGCCGATTCTAGGAATGGTAGGCACGACTTGGAAATGTTTCAGGTGTGATCTCTCGTTTACGGCAGAATCACATGCACGAATACATAGTGAAATCTCCAAACACACGATAGCCAAGGTCAGGGCCATCGTAGCCTAGGCACAAATCAGCCAAATGCAGGAGGTGGGATTCGAACCCACGAACTCCTAAGAGAAGGGATTTCCTAAAGGATCTTGAGTCCCTCTCGGTTGACCGGGCTTCGATACCCCTGCAAACGCCGTTTGTGGCCGCCCGTATTTGTGAATTACGGATAAAACCCGGCAAAACCGGCAAGAAAAAACTTTATAATGACTAGAATTCGCTGTCCTAACATGGTCACAACAGAAGAAGCAAAGAACTTGCGAAACGGAATAGACATAGAAGGTACCGTGGAACGCAAGGGTGAGTCCAGAACCGTAAGCATGAAATCGGGCGGAACCATTGACGTTTGCGACGCGTACCTTGTGGACCAAGCTGGAGAAATCAAACTCACGTTGTGGGCAGAAGATATTCAAGCTGTAAATGATGGAGATAAGATCAAAATCACAAACGGGTACACCAGTTCCTTCAAAGGCGAAGTTTCCGTCGGTAAAGGAAAGCACGGCAAGCTAGAACGGATTTCCTAGTAATAGCTAGACCGGCTTTTTTCTTTTTTCCAATCATATATCACCAGCACCGCGCCTGCGATCAGGGTGGCAATCCCTGCCATCAGGACCAGCCCAGAGACGGCCAGCGGGAGCAGCATGTGAAGGACAGGCGAGTCCGAGTCGCTCAGCAGATCAGAGGCATCCGGATCTTCTGCAAACATCATCACCACCCCGATCGGGCGGTCGCCTTTGTTTTCAACCTCAAAGACGTAGGATCCGGCGTCATCCATTACAAACATGTCAAAGACTACAGGATCTGCGGTCTGAACCGCGTAAAGATCGCCTCCAGAAGAGCCGCGTGTTGTCACAACGATCGAGTC
Source organism: Cenarchaeum sp. (assembly GCA_020027365.1). The sequence goes on along the minus strand of JAHRAJ010000013.1, from coordinate 20,609 downwards.
ACCGTCATCAAAATCCACAATCTGCACACCCCACAGCAACGGCACACCGGCAGCCCGTCCAGAGTATTCAAAAGACGTGCTCCCGCCAGGGTAGATCACAGACTCGTGAGTCACACTGTCAAACATCTCGTCAAGCAGATCCGACGCAAACATCTCACCGTCAAAGACAGGATCCAGGTTGAAAAACAGTGCAAAGACAACCATGAATGATGCCACTATCAAGGCAGCACCGATTCCCGTTACAATCAAGCCACGTTTGTTCATGTATCAACAGCTAGCGTACTCTGCGCCCTTTTGTTTGTGACCTCTTGGAAACAGCAGTAGGTCTTTTGATCGTGGAGCTGCGCAGGGTTGTTGTTTTTCTCTTTGCAGTCCGCCGCCCCGATGTTTTTCTCTTTTTTGTCGCAGTCCGGCGTCGCGGTGCCGCCCGCCTCTTGGCTGCAGGGCGCTTTTTGGAAGCGGTCACCCGGCGTCGCGGTGCCGCCCGCTTTTTGGCGGCGGTACTCCTCTTGGCTGCAGGGCGCTTTTTGGCGGCGGTTTTTCTTTTCGTTCCTCCTGCAGAACCAGATTTGCGCTTCGTGTCAGACCGATGCCCCCCTCCCAGACTTTCCTGAACCGTTTTTATCGCCTTTTTGATGCTCTCCTCCCGCTTCAAGGAGCGTGTCACCCTTTTTTGTAATAATTCAGACTTTTTTGTGCTGGATTGGAGCATCTTTTTAAGATCCGGCTTTGCCTGGCCGGTCTTTCGGATTGCCAGGTTCATTTTGGATTTGGATGTGTTGTGAGAGGCAATCTCCCCATCTAGCCTCTTGATCATCTTTTTCCTGTTTTTGATTTCAAATTCTATGTCAGATATCAATTCCAAAGCCCCCTGTAACCGCCTTTGTGCAGCTTGCTTTTCGTCAGAGTTGTCTGCAAAATCCACATCTTGTTCTATCAAATCCTTGGCATCTCTTGCCTCCTCTAGGCGCTGCTCGGCACCCGTGAGCAGCCTTAGTATGCTGTCGCGTTGATAGATCGCCCGATCCAGCAAGGATGACGTGTCGGATAGAGCCTGCCGGGTCGCCCGGATTCTGCGATCGGCCGATGCAAGCCCGGATTTCGATCGCCGCAGTGAGGATTTGGCAGTCGCCAGCTGTTTTTCCGATAGACGCCGGAGCTTGGAGGCCTCTTGCCTCTGCTGTTGCAATCCAGACACAGTCTTTTTTGCCAACCCCATGGACTAGATAAGGTACAAGGTGCGGTTAAATTGTTAGTATAACCATGATTTGACTTGTATGTTAAGAAAATTAACACAAATTGGCAGGTTTGAGATCGTTTGACGCCGATCAATCCCGCCGGGCAGGGTCGATGCCCGCCCGCCGGCAGGCGGCGGTCTAATGCGATCTGATGGGAGGCAGCCGCAGGTCGGACACCGCCGTCAAGGGCCGATTCGCAGTATGTCTGCAGGCGACACAAGGGGTTGGCGGGCCCGCATGCAAAACCCGATGATGCAGATACAGGCGAATTCCCATTGGCATATGCACCCGCAGGCCTTGTCCGCCGTCTTGCATACCCTGAAAACAGGCCGACATCTCCCGGCCGGCCGGCCGGCCGGCGATTCACCCCGCCCGATTTTGCCGCCGCACGTGCAAACGGCTCCCGATAGGTGACTGTCCGGGTGTAAACCGACGGTTGCTTAAGAAATATTAGAGATGTATGATCACGGCACGCATGGATGAATTCCACCCATCTAGGCTGCAGATATGCAAGACATTCGAGGTGACCGATGAGGCAGAGGCCCTAAAGGCCGCAGACGAGATTGTCGAGATGGGGTTTGCTGGAAGGCAGGAGGCATTCAAGGTATTGATGCCAAAAGAGTCCAAGGTGGCAAAAAGGATCGGGTATGCCCTGACCACATCGATAAACGTCGGGCTGTGCAAAACAGACCAGCCCAGAAACATAAGGTACTGGACGTACCACCATGACGATGAGCACTATGCCATAGCTTTGGTAGATGCAGATGCGGTCGGCGACCTAGACTTTTGAAGGCTCAAAAATCGCATGTAATTTTGTCCTTTTTGCAAGGACGCCGGCAAGCAGCAGGCCCATGGCCACACCCCCAATCACATCCATCGGATAGTGCTCAAGCAGATACAGCCGGCTCAGCGAGACCGTTGCCGGATACAACAGAATCAGGTAACACCCCCGCGGGAACCTTTGGGACAGTGCATAGCCGAGTATCACCGCAAACACAGCCGTTCTTGCCGCATGACCCGAGGGATATGACGCCGTAAAGCTTCCGTCACAAAAGAGTGCAAACGTGTCACGGCTTATCGGGATTGGTAAATCCGGACCGCCATGATCGGCCACCGGCCGATCCCTGTCAACGCCGCATTTCACATAGCCTGTGAGCAGCGTGGTGATTACCAGCAGTATCATCAGGGAGATTCCAATCCGCCGCGTCCGGCGCAACAGGATTATGATTATCGCAAAGACGAGCAGGTTTAATACATCGCCGGTCTCTGTAACATACGATACAATCGTGTCAAGTACGGGATCGCCTGCAACAGATTCAAAGTACGCGGATACGGCAGAGTCAAACCCAGAGGTTGTCTCGGTGTATACCAGCATCGTCACAACAACGGATGCCAGTGCCAGCATCAAAAACGGCCTTGATCGAATGTCGAATATCCATTGCTGCAATCCTGTTCGCAAATCCTTTGATATGCCTGTGTATATGGGTTTAGTCGTGACAAAACCGTGTGCGCGTCCGTCATCTCCAAGACTGATTTTCAACGGCCAGACGGCAGGCGGCAATCGCATCATGGCAACTGGAAAATACGGTGTGTGATTACGGGCGTCCGTGCCGACATGCGTCTGGCACTGAAAGTACACGCCAGTCGGATGCATGGGGTTACCGCACCCCGCATCACCCGTGTTTCTCATTGTGATGGCGGCGGCCTGTCGCACAGCGGTGCGCGGCATGATGTGCAGGTTGGGAGAGAGTTGGGGACCAAGGCAGACTCAGGGCATAACCAGTGCGGAGATCTGACCGTATATGACATATCCCCCGATCGCGATGCCGGCTGCCCCGACGGCGGCCGCCACGACCAAAAACCTCTTGTCCATTTCCATCGCCGTGCAATCGCACGTTTCCAATTTAGCCCTTGTCACCACCGCCGCCGCCACCGCCACCACCGCGCCTGCCCGCCACACAGACGGTTGCCGGCAGGTCGACCAGATCCCACCACATCCACACACCGCCACACCACGACGGCTCGGTCACTTGTGGGCTTGCCGCAGGTGCGGGCGGCTCAAAGGTTTTAAGATGGCGGTGTGACAGGACGCATGTGAAGGTCCTCACCATAGACGACTTTGATATCAAGGGCAAGACTGTGTTTCTCAGGGTGGACATGAACTGCCCCATAGATCCAGACACGATGGAGATACTGGGGACAAAGAGGATTGAAGAGGCAATCCAGACCATCAAGGACTTGGACGGCGCAAAGGTTGTGGTGGCATCCCACCAGGGAAGGGTCGGAAACAAGGACTATACCGGGATGGACAGGCATGCAGAGGTGATGGGCCAGATGCTGGGCAGGAAGATCAAGTATGTGGAGGACGTCATAGGCAGGGCCGCCCAGGACGAGATTGCAGGCATGAAGGACGGCGACATACTTTTGCTGGACAATCTGAGGCTGTGCGCCGAGGAGAATTACGAGTTTGCGCCGCAAGAGGCGGCAAAGACGATAATGGTGAGGCGGATGGCAAGGCTGTTTGACCTGTGCGTGATGGACTCTTTTCCCAGTGCGCACAGGTCGCACCCGTCCATCGTCGGGTTTACGCACGCCCTTCCGGCGTGTGCCGGCAGGGTGGTCGAGCGCGAGGTGGGCAACCTAGACGAGATTATGACGGTGGCCAAGGCCCCGCACGTGATCGTGCTTGGCGGCTCCAAGGTTCCAGACAGGCTAGAGGCCATAGAGATGCTCATCAAGAACGGGCGCGCAGACCACGTGCTGCTGACGGGTCTGATCGGCAACGTGTTCATGAGGGCCCAGGGACGCATAAGATCGGCGCTGGGAATAAAGAGGGAGGAGGAGGTAGTGGCCAAGGCGCACACCCTGATAGGCCAGTATCCGGACGTATTCTCGACCCCCGTGGACGCGGCCATCGACATGGACGGGGAGAGGGTGGATCTGGACATGAGGGACATCACGCCGGGCCAGAACATATACGACTTGGGTCCCAAGACGGCGGATCACTATAACAAGATAATAGCAGGGGCAGGCACCGTGTTTATCAGCGGTCCGGCGGGGTTTTTCGAAAAGGATAGATTTAGTTTTGGAACAAAGGCGCTGCTGGAGAGCGTGGCAAACTCCATGGCCACCACGATTGTGAGCGGGGGGCACCTGACATCGGCACTCAAGAAATACGGCCTTGCCGACCGGATAAACCACATTAGCACCGCCGGCGGTGCGCTTGTGTTGTACCTGACCGGGGAAAAGCTGCCCATGATCAGGGCGCTAGAGGAGGCCGCCCAAAGGCACAGGGCCGCTACAGGCTAGAGCCGCACCCGGGACATGCCTGTTCCTCAGACGGGCACATGTGCGCATCGTTTCCGCACGAGCCGCACCTGGTAGCGGCCCCCAGCCTCTGGGACAGCTTTAGCCATATCGTGGTAAAGTTTTGCGCAATGTTTCTTGCCGCCCCGGTGTTGCACAGCTGGATGATGTGGGGCTCGAGATCGTCTGCAATCCACGCAGGATCGATGTCGCCCCCCTTTTTTAGAAGATCAAATATGTCGTCGCTGTTAAACTTGGCATCGCCAGAGTCGTCGTTGTAGTGATCAAAGATTATTCTTCGCACCTGCAATGCGACTGGTGTGCTAGGGGTGAAATCGGACATGTCAGTACAGGTTTGCCGCGTCCTCCTTTAGACGCTCCATGTCGGTCAGGCCGGGCGACGGTGACGGCGCTGATCCATCGCCGGCCTCGGCATGTTTTTTTGCAAGGTACGAGTACAGCGCAAACTTGAGCACCTTGAGCGAGAGCAGGGCGCACTTTATCCGGACCGCCTGAAGGTGTTCAAGTCCAAGTTCGCCAAGTATGTCGTCCTTTGCAATATGCCTTGCATCCTCGATGCTCTTGCCCTTGGTAATCTCGGTCAGTACGGAAGAGCATGCCATGCAGATTGCGCATCCGCGGCCGTGGAATTTTATGTCGCGGATGTTGCCGTCATCGATCTTGAGATCAATGTCTATCGAGTCGCCGCACAGGGGATTTGCGTCGTGATGCGTGGCGTCCGGGTTTTCAATCCTGCCAAAGTTTATGGGGTTGCGCGAATAATCCACTATCATCTCGTGGTAAATGTCCGCATTGCCGCCACCGCCGCTCATAGTTTGAACACCCTTGCCACCTTATTTAATGAATCCATCAGCGCGTCAACGTCGGCCCTTGTGTTGTATATGTAAAAACTGGCCCGGGACGTTGCCGCGACATCAAGCTTTTCCATCAACACCTGCGCGCAGTGGTGGCCTGATCGGATGGCGATGCCGTCCCCGTCCATGATCTGCGCCACGTCGTGCGGGTGCACATCCTCAAAGTTGAAAGATATCACGCCGCCGCGCTTGGCCATGTCGGGCGTGCCATAAACGACAAGCCCCTTGATCGATGACAGCATCTCCAACGCGTATTTGGTAAGATCAACCTCGTGCCTCCTGACGTGATCCATCCCAATCTCGGTCAGATAGCCTATGGCCGCGCCAAGCCCAACGACGTCTGCGATGTTGGGGGTTCCCGCCTCGAACTTGTATGGCAGGTCGTTCCAGGTCGTCTCGTACTTGTGGACCTCGCGTATCATGTCGCCGCCGCCATGAAACGGGTTCATGGTCTCAAGCATGTCCTTGCGCACCCACAAAACGCCGATTCCGGTGGGTCCCAGCATCTTGTGACCCGAAAAGGCAAAAAAGTCGCAGCCCAGATCCGACAGGTTTACCCGCATGTGCGGCACCGCCTGTGCGCCGTCAACCAGCGTCGGCACGCCGGCCCCCCTGCACCGCGATATCACGGTGGCGGCGTCCGTGATCGTTCCCAGCACGTTGGACATCAGGCTAAACGTCACCAGCTTTACCTTGCCGGTTTCCAGGTACGAGTCCAAGTGATCTAGCATCAGCTCCCCGTTGTCGTCAACCCCTACATACTCCAGCCTTGCGCCCTTTTCGCGCGCAAGCAGCTGCCACGGCACTATGTTGCTGTGGTGCTCATACTCGGTTGTGACTATGATGTCACCCTTGCCGATGTTGGCCCTCCCCCACGAGTATGCGACCAGATTGATGGCCTCGGTCGTGCCCCGGACAAAGACGATCTCGCGCCTGTCGTTTGCGCCCACAAACTTGGCAACGGCATCCCTTGCAGACTCGTACGCCTCGGTGGCCTCCTCGGCCAGCTCGTACACGGCACGGTGTATGTTGGCATTATGGTTGCGGTAATAACCGGCTATGGCGTCTATGACCTGGTTGGGCTTTTGTGTGGTCGACGCGTTGTCCAGATATACAAGCGGTTTGTTATCGCGAACCGTCCTGCCCAGTATCGGAAAGTCCCCCCTCACCCGAGCCGACAGATCTGATACCTGCATCATACCTCCACATAGACCCCGCCGCGCTCTATTTTAACATTGTACGTGGCCAGCGCCCTTTCTGCGGGCGGATTCTGGGGCTTGCCATCGTCAAGATTAAACACCGACAGGTGTAATGGGCACCGCACGCCCTCCTCGGACAAAAAGCCGGTTGACAGGTCGGCATCGGCGTGGGTGCACATCAGATCGGTTGCACGTATGTTGCCGCCCAGATTTGCCAGCAGGATTTTGCGGCCCCCGTGTACAAACCCGAAGAGCTGGCCGTCGGCCACCTGATCCGCCGCGCACGCCCTGACCCACTCGCCTGCCATCAGATCACCGGTACTTGTAATGCTGCTCGATCTCAGAGTTTTCGTTGTAGCGCGTCTCCTCAATCTCGGTAAACTTGCGCAGCTCCTCGTCCGTGTTGATGGACAGCCGGCGGCCCTCCCACTTTGACTCGATCAGGTAGGCGATCCAGGAACGCACCTGGATTGACATCTTGCGCGAAAGCGGCTCCAGAAACCCCTCCACTATGGTCCGCTCGGCCTCGGACCTGCTCAGGCACCTGGTCCCCAAATAAAAGATCTGCTCCTCGTCAATCTGTGCAACGGACGCAGAGTGTGTCGCCTTTACATCGTTTGTAAATATCTCAAGGCCCGGTATCGCATCAGACTTTGCGTCCTTGTCCAACAGTATGGAACGGCCCGACAGGTACGAGTTTGACTTGGATGCGCCCTCCATTATCCTGATCATCCCCTTGAAAAGGGATTTTGAACTGTCCCGCAGTATGGATTTCTCGATCACGCGTCCCTCCGTTGACGGACTGTGGTGGTTTACATTGGTCTGCAGATCAAAGGACTGATCGTTGTTGCCAAACACGACCTCCGAGTCGTTGGCCGAGGCGCCGGACTCGTTGAGGTGATAGTCGGCCCTGTACCGCGAGAGCAGCGCCCCAAACAGCCCCAAATACCAGTTTATGTTTGCGTCCGCGGCGATGTCGGCCCTCCTGGTGGAAAAGTTGACGGATTCCTGATCCAGCATCTGCAGGGTAGTCCCGTCAACCCGTGCACCTGCACCCGCCGTCGTGTTGAACAGTTCAAGGTATGCCCGCTGCACCTTCCCCCCGCCATCCTGCCCGTCCCCGCCAGATGCCTGCGAATACAGCTCTTGGACCACCGTCGACCTGCTGTTGGGTCCGGCAACCACCATGTTGCGCGCTATCACGGACGTGTCATCGGCAGGCAAACACGACACGGCGTGTATGGGCGATTCCAGATTCACGTTGCCTGGCACGTGTACAAACACGCCGGTGTTAAAGGCGGCGTTGTTGAGGGCGGTAAACTTGTCCTCGCGCGGATCCGACGCCTCTAGCGCGCCCCGAACCAAATCCGGATGGTTTTTCAGGGCATCGTCCATGGACGATACGACGACGCCCTTGGATCTGGCCTCATCGCCCAGCACGACGCGGTGCGTGTGCGTGCCAACCTGTATAATGTGGGTCTGCCCATCCAGCTCTGCAAGCCTCTTGTCAAGAACGGGCGGGGCAACCCCCCCGCCATGACCTGCCGCGGATAGCGATACGGCCTCGGGGTTCATCATCTTGGCGTCGGTGTACTTTTTGTACAGTGGCGACGTCTCTATCGGCATCGAATCATATACGGAAAGCGCGCTCTTGCGATAATCAACCATCCAGCCGGGCTCGCCACGCGAGGATGATATCTGATCCACATACTCAGAGTCTATTGCAGACAGGGTGGTAGTAACGGCCCGGGACATCTCCTCTTCCGCACCTAGCCCACAGAGCCATCCATCTCCAGCTTTATCAGCCGGTTTAGTTCCACGGCATACTCCATGGGCAGCTCTTTGACAAACGGTTCCATAAAGCCGTTGACTATCAGGGTAAGCGCCTCCTCCTCGGAGAACCCGCGGGTCATCAGGTAGAATATCTGCTCGTCACCAATCTTGCCGACGGTGGCCTCGTGCGTGATCGTGGCATCATCCTGATCAATCTCCATGTACGGGTATGTGTCAGTCTTGGAGGTGTCGTCCAAAAGCAGCGCATCGCACCGAACGGTGCTCTTTACGTTGGATGCGCCCTTTGCAACCTTTAGCAATCCGCGATACGTAGACCTGCCGTTCAGCCGGCTGACGGACTTTGAGGTGATCTTGGACGTGGTGTCCGGCGCCAGATGGACCATCTTGGCACCCGTGTCCTGGTGCTGGTTTTTGCCGGCAAACGCAATGGACAGCGTCTCGCCGTACGCCTTTTTGCCCATCAGGTATATCCCGGGATACTTCATGGTGAGCTTGCTGCCAATATTCCCGTCAATCCACTCTACGGTGGCACCCTCGTATGCATACGCGCGCTTTGTGACCAGGTTGTACACATCGCTGCTCCAGTTTTGTATGGTGGTATATCGGAGGTGCGCGTCCTTGTGCGCCACCAGTTCCACGACCGCGGAATGCAGCGACTCTGACGAGTAGACCGGCGCCGTGCACCCCTCTATGTAATGAACGTTAGAGCCCTCGTCGGCCACAATAAGCGTCCGTTCAAACTGCCCGATATTCTCTGCGTTTATCCTAAAGTATGCCTGCAACGGCATGTCCACACTTACACCCGGCGGTATGTAGATAAACGAGCCGCCGCTCCATACCGCGCTGTTGAGGGCGGCAAACTTGTTGTCCTCGGGCGGGATTATCTTGCCAAAGTATTTTTTGAATATGTCGGGATACTCTTTTAGCGCGGAGTCTGTATCCAGAAAAATGACGCCCTGCTTTTGCAAGTCCTCCCGCAGGCTGTGGTACACAACCTCAGACTCGTACTGGGCCCCCACGCCCGCCAGAAACTTTTTCTCGGCCTCGGGTATCCCCAGCTTGTCAAAGGTGTTTTTGACCTCTGCAGGAACGTCGTCCCAACTCTTCTCGGTCTTGTCCGAGGCCTTTGCGTAATAGTATATATTTTGAAAGTCGATCGCCCCCAAATCACCGCCCCAGTCGGGCATCGAGAGTTTCATAAACTGCTCATATGCCCTCAGCCTAAAGTCAAGCATCCAAGACGGCTCGTCCTTCATCTTGCTAATCCCCACAACGGTGTCCTTGGACAGCCCCTTTTTGCTCAGGTGGACGTACATCTCGGTCGAGTCTTTGAAATCATACTTTGTGTAATCAATCTCCAAATTCTCTGTCGTCATCAACAACCCCCCCACGCTATATTATAAATACATGGGGAAAAATAGGTTCAGCTAATTAACCCAAGCTAATTTGGCCGCAGCACGCCCCTGATCGCATCAAAGGATCCTCGGACCGTGTGTACCTGTGCCACCGTATTCACCACGCCAAGCCCGCGAAGCTCTGCGGCGGTAAAGGGCCCGATGGACACAATCTCCGTGTCTGCAAGACCCCGCAGCAGCCTCTCGCGTGACATGCCCCCCCTCTCCATAATCTCAAAAAACGCCCGCACCGAGGACGCGCTGGTGAACACGACCCCGTCCACCCGGCCATCAAGGAACATGGCGCCAAATTCACCCCATCCGGCGGCGGCATCACCGCCGGACGACGCTCGCACGTCGTAAAGCCGCAGTTCGCACACGTCAAGCCCGATCTTGTCCAGCAACCGTGCCAGAAACGGCGTCGACGCGCCGCTCCGCGGTACAATCACCTTTTTGCCCACGGCGTGCAGCCGAGTAAACAGCTCGCCCACCCCCACCGACGAGTATGTGTCCGGCATGTGTGCCACCCGGATCCCAAACCCCTCTAGTGCCGCGCGCGTCTTTGGGCCCACCGCCATCACCGCCGTTGCAGACACGGCCGTCCTCAACTCGTCCAGCCGGGACGCCGCCTCTGCCTCTCCAAACAACAACACAACCGCCTTTGAGCTCATAAACACCGAATAGTCCGGCAGGTACCGTCCCGCCGAGTCCAAAAACTCGTCGACAATCCTGCCGCCCCGGCTTACAAGCTCGATGGTGGGCAGCGGCACGGGATTTGCGCCGTCATCGCGCATCAGCCGTACAAACTCCCCGGCATCGGCCTCGGAGCGCGTTATTGCAACGGTCCTCCCCCTCATCCCACCTCCGCTGCCCCCAGCACTCATTTTTTCCACCCGATAACCCCTGAAAGATCCACCACCCTGCCCACAATAATGTTGGCCGGCGGCCTCACCCCGGCGGTCCTGACCCGGGATGCTATGTCGGATACACTTCCCACCACCATCCGGTGGCGCGGCGTGGTCCCGTCCTGTATGACCGCCACCGGGGTCGCCTTGTCCATGCCCCCGTCCACAAGCTGCCGGCATATGACGTCAATCCTGGACAGGCCCATCATGATCACGATCGTGTCAACGGATTTGGCCAGACGCCTCCACCTGACCGCATCCCCTCCCCCCTTTGTCGGATCCTCGTGGCCGGTCACAAACGCCACGGACGATGCATGGCGGCGGTGGGTCAGCGGTATTCCCGAATAGGTCGCAGAACCCACGCCCGACGTTATACCCGGAACAATCTCATACCGGATTCCACGGCCCTTTAGAAACTCGGCCTCCTCGCCGCCGCGTCCAAAAATAATGGGATCGCCGCCCTTTAGCCTCACCACATGCCGGTGCGTCCCCGCATACCTTGCCATCATCTCGTTGGTCGACTCTTGGTGTGACGTGTCATCGCCGACGGCGCGCCCGACGTATACCTTTTTTGCGGCACCCGTAACCATGCGCAGCACCCCCCGCCCCACGAGCCTGTCGTACAACACCACGACGGCCTTTTGCAGCAGCTCGGCGGCCCGCAGCGTCATCAGCTTCGGATCCCCCGGGCCGGCACCCACAAGGTAGACCACCCCCGCCGTCCTTTTTTTCACCATCATCTTCCCCTCTTGTTCCACTCGTCCACCTTTGCCCTCCAATTTAATGCAAGTTTTGCCACCCCGCGCTTTTGCAGCTCCCGTCCGGCGCGCCTGCCAATCTGCACGGCCTCATCCCGCAAACCCGACTCCTCGACTGCGATCATCTCCGAGCCGTCCACCGACGACGCGGTGGCCCGCAGCACCAGCCCAGATCCGCCATCCACCACCCTCCCAAGCGCCCCCACCGGAAACCGGCACCCCGACTCGACAGACTCGGACAGCGCGCGTTCGGCCTCCACCTCGGACCGGCTGCCAGCATCCTCGATCGATTGCAGCATCCCCACGAGTCTGGGGCCGACGCGTCCCCCGTCGCGCCTGCACACCACGGCCAGCGCGCCCTGTCCCGGCGACGGCACAAAATCCTCCACGGGCAACGCGTGGCGTACAACATCGGCGCCCAGCCTCGACAGCCCGGCCTCGGCAAGTACGACGGCATCCACGCCGCCGCCGCCGCCCCCGCCGCCCACGCCGGACATTGCAATCCGGGTATCCACGTTGCCGCGTATCGGCCGAGTCACCAGCCCGGGGCGCCGGGCGGACACCTGTACCGCGCGGCGCAGGCTGCTTGTACCCACCACGGACCCGTCGGCGATCGAGTCGATGTCGTCACCGCTGCCAGATACGAACACATCGTGCACCGGCCCGCGTGCCGGAACACACGCCAGCACCAGTCCGTCGGCCATCACCGACGGCACGTCCTTGAGGCTGTGTACGGCAAAGTCGACGTCGCCGCGCAGCACGGCCCCGTCCAGCTCGCGCGAGAATATCCCCCGCCGGTCGATCGCAAACAGCGGCCGTGCGTCCGTATCGCCCCCGGTGGAAACCCCCCTAGTCTCAAACCCGCACCCCAGCTCTGCTTCAAGCGCCTTTGTCACCTGCCCCGTCTGCGCCACCGACAGCCTGCTTGCACGCGCGCCGACGACCAGGTCCCCCCCCGACCAGGCCGCCGACGCCGCCGCCGCCGTAGTCATCGCCGCCGCCGCCGCACGCCCCCCACCATCCCTCCAAGCGCATCCCCGTACGCCCCGATTGCCGCGTCAATGTCGGCAGACGTGTGCGCGTCTGACAGAAACACGGCCTCAAACTGCGACGGTGCGGCAAACACCCCGCTGTCCAGCAGCGATCCAAACATCCTGCCAAACCGCCCGGCATCGGCCGCCTTGGACGTGCGGTAATCAACCACCGGCTCGTCGGTAAAAAACACCTGCATCATCGACGCCACCCGGTTTATCTGGTGCGGCACCCCCGCGTCGGCCGCGGCATCGCCGACGGCCGCGGCAAGCCGCGCGCAGTACCGCTCCAACCTCGGATACATCCTGCCGGCCACCCGGTTTACCGTGCGCACCGCCGCCGTTGCGGCGGCCACGGCCACGGGGTTGCCGGCATACGTGCTGGCCTGGTACACACGCCCCCCCGGCGAGAGCACGTCCATCATGTCCCGGCGTCCGCCCACGGCGGCTATTGCAAACCCGCCGCCAAGCGCCTTGGCAAGCGTCGTCAGATCGGGCCTCACGCCAAAAAACTCTTGCGCTCCCCCCGGCGATACGCGAAACCCCGTGACGACCTCGTCAAACACAAGCGGCACGTCAAACTGCCGCGTCAGCCTGCGCACGTCGCGTAAAAACCCCCTAGACGGCGGTATCACCCCCATGTTTGCCATCACCGGTTCGATGATCACGCATGCCACCTGCCCCCTGTTCCCCGACAGCACCCTCTCCAGACCCCCGGCATCGTTGTATCGCGCCACCAGCGTGTTGCGAAACACCTCGTCAAGCCCGCCGTCGGACACGGGGACGCCGCGGGCGTGCGCCGACCCCGACCCCGCGCGGACCAGCACGGAGTCGTGTGCGCCGTGGTAACACCCCTCAAACGTCACAATCTTTTTGCGCCCCGTATACCCCCTTGCAATCCTGATCGCGGTCATCGTTGCCTCCGAACCGGTGTTGACCAGACGCACGCGCCGCATCGACGGAAAGTTTTTGCGGATCAGCCCGGCCAGCTCCGTCTCCTGCCGGGTCGGGGCGCAGTAAAGCGTCCCCCTAGACAGCTGTGCAGACACCGCATCGACCACCTCGCGGCGCCCGTGTCCCAGCAGCAACGCCCCATACCCGCCGCACAGGTCCACATACCGCCTGCCGTCTGCATCCCACAGGTATCCGCCCCGCGATCTTGCGACAAAAAACGGGTACGGCTCAAACAGCCGGACGGGGCTGTTGACCCCAGACGGAATCACCCTCCGGGCATCCGAAAACAGCTTGCGGGATCGTGAGACGGCCACCACCGCGGGCAACCGCGTGCTCTTTATTATTCCTAGGCGTATTGATTACGGCGGCAAAACACGGTTCCCGCCCTTTTATACCGATGAATAGGCGGTCCGCCAAACCCGTCGCGCGTATTTGGGGCGGCCGCCACTGCCGCCACCCCGCCCCGTACGCCCGCGCCCCATCCTGACAATCCGCCACCGCCTCCCCATCCCCCACCATCACCCCCGGCCGCGCGCCGCCGCACGTGCGGGCCCTCGGCCCCTGCCAACCACCAGCACCACGATGGCGGCAGTAATGACGGCACCCACAAACGTGGCGCTCCAATACAGCCACAGATCCCCGGTGGTCCCAGACAGCAATGCCGGCGACAAGGCCCGTGCGGGATTCATGGATGCGCCAGACACGTGCGAGAACAGCAGGATGTCAATCCCAACAATCCCGCCGATGGCCACCCCGCCAAGCCCTCCCAGTCCGCGCGTATGCACGACTGCGAATATGACGGCCATCAGCATCGCGGTGGCCAGCACCTCGGCGCCAAACATCTCCCCCACGCCAAAGACACCGTGGCCCGGCACGTTTGCGCCCAGCCCGGCGCCGTCCCCCACCACGTGCATCACAAACAGGGATCCCAGCATGGCCCCCGCAATCTCGGCCGCAAAATAATATGCCACCTGTACACGCGTTATAAAACCGGCCGCATAATACCCAACCGTGACGGCCGGGTTAAAGTGCGCCATCGACGTACCGCCAAACATGTACACGCCCGCCGCCACGCCGCCAAAGGCGGCAAGCGCCGCAAACGGGACCCCCAGCACGCCGCCCATCCCCGCATCAAGAACCACAGAACCGGTCGCGCATACGACCACGACAAACGTTCCCACAAGCTCCGCCGCAAAAATCCGGGCATGCCGTGCAACGGGACGTCTCCCGCCGCTGCCGCCATCACCCACGCCCAATCACCCTCCACGACACATCAGGAAAACTTTTCGGGGCGGACCACCCCCGTGTCGCACACGTTTACAATCATGGCATAGTCAGAAAACATGGTGCGCGCCAGCTCCTCCACCACGTCCCCGCACCTTGCCTCCGAAAGCACCACGTCAATCCTGACATTGCGGTCACCCGACAGCCCCTGCCCGCGCGTCCCCCGCGAGCCACGCCCGTCCACCTCATACGACGTATACCCCGAGACACCGTGCTTGTCCAGTATCCCGACCACGCCGGGCTTTGCCAGCACCTCGCACGTGACCATCAGCAGCTTTGCAGGAAACAGCCTCATGTAAACAGCCCGGACAGATACCCCATTAAGTCTATTGATCCCTGCACATCGTGCACCGCCGACGACACCACGAACATCATGGGCAGCAACGCAATGATGTTGTACGGGAACGTTATCCCAAGCGCCGACGTGATATACAAGCTGGGCTTTGCCTGGGGGATGGCATTGCGCAGCACCGCCGGGGCGGCTATGAACGAGGCACTTGCAAGCAGCAGCCCAAACATCACGGCACCCCCCACGCTCAACCCCAGCGCGGTCGCCACCAGCACCCCGATCATGCCGTTGAGTGTGGGTATCGCCACGGAAAACGCGATCAAAAACGCGCCGACCTCCCGCACATCATCAAGCCTCTTGCCTGCGATGACCCCCATCTCCAGCAGGAATATCACGATCGCGCCCACAAACATCCCCTCAAATACAACCTCGATCGGGGCAAAGCCCTCTTTCCCTATCAGGTATCCAATCACAATCCCCCCAAGCAGTATGACAATGGCCTTGCCGGTCAGCGACTCCCGCAAGACATGGGACATCCCGGCCTGCTGCCGCCGGCCCCCCGACACCCCCAGATCATCAGTGGTATTGCCGCCGGCCCCGCCGCCTTCAATCCCCGCAGGCCGCCTCCGCTTGCGCTGCTTGGCGGCGGCCATGTTTGTCATGAATATGGCCAGGATAAACGCCGCAGGCTCCAGCGTGGCCAGAATCGCCGCAAGATACCCCTCTGACGTCACCCCCTGGTTTCGCAGAAACGACAGCCCGACCGAGAATGTCACCGCCCCGACCGCCCCGTATGTGGACGCCAGCGCATACGAGTCAAACAGGTTAAACCCGCCCAGACGGCGCAGGATGTGGTAATGGTTCATCGTGAACAGCAGCGACAGCCCTATCGCGACAAGCATCGGCACCAGCATGGCCTCAAACCCGGTCTCGCGCATCTCAATCCCGCCGTGCAGCCCGATCGCCGCCAGCAGGTATATCGGTAAAAACTCCGACACCGCGTCGGGTATGCGCAGATCAGACTTTATCCGCGCCGCCACAACCCCCAGTATAAAGAACAGCACGATCGGCGTGAGGATGTTTGCCTGTATCAGGCCCAGAATGTCCATTGACCAACCCGGAAAAAACGGCATATATAGACACACATGTTGATCCGCCCCCGCCGTCAGCGGCGTCGGACCGGCCGCCGGTCACGCACGTCAAATGTCAGCCAAGGACGCCCCGTTCCGACGCCGGCGGCCGGCGGCCTTAATTTGCCAAGTTTACGGCAGCCATCCTGCCGCGATGCGGCCAACATGCGGCAACCCTACGCCGCAGATCCGCGTCACTGCAAAAAACCCGTCGACGGATCTTGATACGCGTGCTGCAGATGACGGCGCCCGCGCAGGGCGGCCCCGCCGCCGCCGCCCCCACATGCACAAACGTGCGCACGCGCACGCCAGCCAGACACATCACGGCCTGCGGGGCCTGGTGTGCGAGTCAATCCTGGCCTGGCTGGGCCTGTGCTTTCCCGTGACGATATAGTTTATCGCATCGCTCATAAACACCGCATGGTCGCCAATCCGCTCCATATACCGCAGCAGCAGCGCCTCGGCAAGGGCGCACTTTGTGTCGTGCGACTCTATCAGCTTGGGCAGCCTGTCGCGGTAAATCTTGTCGATGAACGCCTCGTCCTCGCGGATCTTTACCGCCTTGCGCACGTCCATCTCGGCAAAGGACAGCACGGCCTCCCTTATCATGTGCTTTACCTTTTTGGACGACTCTACAAGCGACGCGTTTTTGCACCCCGATATGTCGCCAAACGAGTCGCGGACCTGCGTGATGTCATACGCATACCTCCCAAACCGTGCAAACGCGTACGAGATCTCGGTGGACGACCGGATGAGCCGAAAGTCGTCGGCGACGGGCTGGAACTTGAGAAGCATGTCAAAGGTCAGATCCTCGACCTCAAAGTACTTTTCACGTATGGCGTCGGATATCACATGGACCCTGTCCTTTGTGTTGGTCCCGTCCAGATACGAGTCGATCGCAAGCGAGATCGACTCGGTCACCATGTCGCCCATCTCGGCCATTATGTACGACAGCCGCTCCAAAGGCTCGTCGATAAGCCTCGCCATCACATCACCCAAACTGCCCCTGGACGTACTTTGAGGTAAGCTCGTGCTTGGGATCCGTGAACAGCTTTTTGGTCTCCCGAAACTCGATCAGATCGCCCATGTACATAAACCCGGTATAATCGGACACGCGGACCGCCTGCTGCATGTTATGCGTGACGATCACGATTGTAAAGTCGCGCTTTAGCTCCGTGATGGTCTCCTCGATCTTCTGCGTTGCTATGGGGTCTAGCGCGGACGCGGGCTCGTCCATCAGCAACACCTCGGGCTGGATTGCCAGCGCCCTTGCTATGCACAGCCGCTGCTGCTGGCCGCCGGACAGCTCGATTGCGGGCCTCTTCAGGCCGTCCCTTACCTCGTCCCACAGGTAGGCCAGCCTCAGCGAGTCTTCGGCAATCTCCTCCAGCACCCTTTTGTCGCGCACGCCGTTGAGCCTCAGCCCGGCCGTGACGTTGTCAAACACGGACATCGTGGGAAACGGGTTTGGCTTTTGGAACACCATGCCGACCTTGCGGCGGTGGTATATCGGATCTATGCTGCGCGAGTACAGGTCCGTCCCGTCTATCATCACTCGTCCGTCCACCCGCGCGTTCTTTGTCATGTCATGCATGCGGTTGAGGCACCTCAGCAGGGTTGTCTTGCCGCACCCCGACGGGCCGATCAGCGCGGTCACCGAGCGCTCCCGAAACCTCATGGTGACGTCCTTTACCGCGGGGACTCCCCCGTACGAGACGGTGACATTCTCGACCACCATCTTGTATCCGGCATCCGCGCCGTCGGCGCCGGGGGCCGACTCTGCGGCGTGCAGGCCCCCGGGTGCGGCGCCCCGGGTTTGGTCCCGTTCCGACGGCGGCGCCCGTGCCGCCGCGTCCGCATCGTTGCCGGAGGCATCAACCATATCCGCCGCCGTCGTCGCAGTCGTCATCGTCATCACCGCCTCCCCATGGCCCTAAGAAAAACCATTCTGCCCCTGGCCCCAAACCCCGAGCCGTCCCCCAGCACAAAGTACCGCACCGACAGGTTGATCGCCATTATCATGATGATCAGCACCAGCGCCGCGCCCCAGCCGTGCAGCTGTGCCCCGTCATATGGCAGCAGCGACATCGTCCATATCCGCAACGGCAGCGCGTCCATCGGCACGTCAAACCCGCCAAAAAACTGGCTGCTGCCCAGCACCGTAAACAGCAGGGGGGCGGTCTCTCCGCTTATGCGCGACACCGCCAGCAGCACCCCCGTGAGCATGCCGCTCTTGGCCGCAGACATTACAATCCGGGTGGTTATCACCCACCTCTGCAGCCCCAGCGCCACCCCCGCCTCGCGGTACGTGTACGGGACCATCTTGAGGGACTCTTCGGTGGTGCGCGTTACTATCGGAAACATGATGAGCGCCAGCGCAAAGGCGCCGGCCCAGATTGAAAAGTGTCCGAGCACCAGGACGATCAGCAAAAACGCGAATATTCCAATCACGATGGACGGAAACTCCATGAATACGTCGTTGAAAAACCTCACCAGGCGCGCAAGCCGGTTGTCTCCAAACTCGGCCAGAAACACCCCGGACATCATCCCGATCGGCACCCCAATCAGGCTGGCCAGCCCGACCACGATGAACGTCCCCTGTATGGCAGGCCCGATCCCGCCCTCCCCGCTCCCCACCGCGCCGGGAACCGCCGTGATAAACTCCACGCTCAGCGCGGCCGCGCCGTTGCGCACCACCTCGAACAGGATGCTCCCCAGCGGCACTATGGCTACCACGACGGCGGCAAACACCGCGCACCGGACCGCCTTGTCGACCACCAGCCTCCTCCTGACATTCTGCCTGAACAGCGAGCGGTAAAACTGCCGCCGCTCGTGGGCCGTCTCCTTCAATTGTTTATCGCCCCCTCCCTCACCTTTAGCATCCTAGTCACCAGCACGTGGGCCACCACGTTGATCGACATTGCCAGCCCGAGCAGTATCAGCGCCAGCCCGATGAGTGCCGGGACCTGCAGCGAGCCGGGGGTGGCCTCGGCAAACTCGTTTGCCAGTATGCTGGCAATAGACTGGGCCGGGCTAAACAGCGTGTCCACTATGGCACGCTCGCCGACGGCATTGCCAATCAGCATCGTGACGGCCATCGTCTCACCGACCGCCCTTCCAAGCCCCAGTATCGAGGCCCCCACCAGCCCGGTCTTGGAATACGGAAACACGGCCAGTCTGAACATCTCCCACCTAGTGGCCCCCAGCATGTACGCGGCCTCCTTTTGCTGCTGCGGTACCGCCCTCATAATCTCGCGCGAGACGGCCGACACGGTCGGGATTATCATGATGGCCAGAATCACGCTGGCCGTCAGTATGTCAAGGCCAAACGGGCGCGAGTCTAGAAACCACACGTGGTCGCCCAGCGCCCGGTACAGCGGCATCTCAAGGTGGTCGCGGAAAAACCCCCGGAATATAAACAGCCCCCACAGCCCATAGATCACGCTTGGGACCGCGGCCAGCAGCTCCACTACAAACCCCAGCGGGGCCGCAATCCGCTGGGGCGCGTCGGACAGAAACATCGCAATGCCCAAACTCACGGGTATCCCAATGGCCATGGCCAGCCCGGCCGTGGCAAGCGTCCCGAATATGTACGGCAGCGCGCCATACGACTCGCGCCCCTCGACGGCGTTCCAGTCGGTCTTTATGACAAACGAGAGGCCGTCCTCCTCCCAGATCGGCCACGACTCGGTGGCCAGCTGAAACACCATGAGCACTATCATCACCAGCACAAACGCGCCGGCCACCATAGAGCCCATCCGGAATACCCGGTCGGCCAGCGGGCCGCGCCGTCCCACGCCAACGTGCGATCGCGGAGCCGGTGATCGCGGCGGCTGCGTCGGCGGTGATGATGCCGGCTCGGGGGATCGTGGCGCCTTCATACGATACCGCGTCGATCGGCGGTTATCTAGGGTTTGATCATAGTTTACGACATCCACGTACAACTATATAGATCAGGCCGGCCGGCGCGCATGATGGCCGGGCAGCCCGGGGAAGATCACGCAGGCGCCGCGGCCCCTAGCGGCGGCGGATCTGCCCGTGCTCATAGTCGATGGAGCTGAACAAATCCGGGCGGTGGACCTCAAACAGCGCATCATACACGGGATCATACGGGCGGTACCCCGCGCACTCAAAGTCAAACGTGTTTGTGTGTGCAAACCCCTTGAAGTATGCCTCCTCCTTGTCCCCGGCCGTCCTGACCACATAGTCGGTAACCCGGCAGTCCTTGTACTCAAACCCACGGACAACCGCGGCATGTTCGCCATTCCCCCCCTCCCCCCCTTCCGCCCCGCCGCCCGCCCCGCCGCCATAAACCAGCCGCACATCCACGTCAAACAAGTCCAGAAAATGACCCGCGCCGGTTGCAAAGGCATTCTCCATGCTCTGATCCGCCGCCGCTAGGGGCCGCGGCGCCTGCGTGATCTTCCCCGGGCTGCCCGGCCATCATGCGCG
>JAHRAJ010000037.1 GCA_020027365.1 Cenarchaeum sp. | reverse complement strand
GATGACCCACCCAGAGTCTGTTGACGAGGTGATGGCAACCATCATGGCAGGAGAGGCCATGCAGGGAAGTCCCCTGTCGATCGACGTTGATGTCACAGACACCGACGGCGGAATGCTGGAACACGTCAACTTCAAGGTGGTGGCAATGCAGAACGGCCAGGTGATCCACGAGTCCGTGGAACACGCGCACGACGGCAAGGCATCGTTGATGACCGGCCCGCTTGAGATGGCCGCATCCGACGAGATGCCGATTGACATCACGGTAGAGCTGGTGGGATTCGGCGTGGATGAGATTACCGGACCCGCCGGGATGTTGCCACAGTCAACGCAGGTAGTACCAGAGTTTGGGACGATCGCGGTGATGATTCTGGGCGTGGCCGTGGTGAGCATCATTGCGGTGACTGCAAGATCATCAAGGGTTATTCCAAGAATCTAGGAATTTCCACTTTACTTTCTTTTAACCATGGATATGACCGACAGGATTATGCCTGCCGCCCCCATGGACATTCCAAATATGGCAAGATCGTATGCCATGCCGTGGTCCTGGTTGGTAGTGGTGGTAGACTGGGCCCCGTCCCTCGTCAACCCGGACAGATCCCGCTGCATGGCAGAGACGGCCTGCTTGACCGCGTCCAAGTCGGCAGAGTTGGCACCGCCGGATGCCTTGGGCGGAAAGTCAAGGATTGCGGTGGCCTCGGCATCCTCGATTGGAATTTCCACGGAGATGGGTGTGTCGTTGATTTCGCCGTCAAGGCGAACCGCATAGGTGCCGGTCTTTGTCGGAATGATGTCTGAAAAGTAGTGACCCGGGCGCTTGTCCGTGCTGACGTCCAGAGGCTTGGATGCACCCCCAAACACGACGTATGCGTCAAGAGCCTTGAATGCGTTTTTTATGCCGCTTGTGACGCCGGCGCCGCCGTCCCCGCTTGGCCGGGAGATGTCAAAGACCAGCGTGTTCCGGTACCCGACGACGGGGGGTTCGATGCCCCACCCGACCTCGATGGTGTAGCCCCCCTCCTCCACGGTGGTGTGGGCATGCACAGCTGTTGGAACGGAGGTGGCGGCCGTCATGATCAGGAGGGCCGCCGTCATGATGATGATCGAGGGGGTGTTGCTCACACAGGGACTGCCGCCCGGGACGATTTTAAGATTCGGTTCATCGCGTGTCCCACAACTGCCTACGCCGGCCTCATGGTTCTCGCTCCCCCCCCATCCACCACATCCCGCCGTCGCGGCGGACCGATCATCAACTGTTTAAATTGGCAGGCGTGTGATTGGTCGTATGAGCAGGGGCCGGGCCGGGATGTTCTTGGTTTTGTTGTGTACGGTGGCGGCCGGGATTGCGGGGGGCGCTGCCGGCAGCGGGATGTGGGCGGCTGGATGGCAGACGGCGTGGGCCCACCCGTTCACGGACGAGACCGTTCCGGCGCAGGGGACGAGCGCGGCGGTGGGCACCTCGCAGGTGATCGTGTTTTATTCGGAGCAGGTGGAACTGGATTTCAGCTCGCTCAAGGTGTTTGACGGGGATGGCAAGCAGGTGGACAACAGGGACACGGCGTACCACGTTGATGAAAAGTCGCTGGTGGTGACCACGCCTCCGCTTGAGGAGGGCGTGTACACGGTGGCAAGCAAGGTGTTGTCCAAGGTGGACGGCCATTTGGTTCCCGACGCGTTTGTGTTCGGGGTGGGCGGGGCAGAGGTGGCGGGTGGCGGGGTGTTGGAGGTGACTGATGGCGGCGGGGCGGCAGAGCTGATATACTATCCAGAGGCGGCGGCCCGGTTTCCGGGCCTGGTGGGGCAGACCATGGTGCTGGGGGCGGCGATCGCGTCGGTGTTTGTACTGAGGGGCGGTGGCGGTGGCGGCGGATGGTGGTGGGTAAGAGGCGTTGGCAGGGGTGCGGGGAATGGTGTGGAGGCGGCGTTGCACAGGAGGTTTCTGGCCGTCACGGGGGCGGGGATTGTCACCGTCATTGCATCCAACATACTGATGCTGGCCATACAGACGGCCAGGTTGGAGGCCTCGGCGGCCGATGTGTTGGGAGCAACCTCATTTGGGGCTGTGTGGATGGCAAGGATGGCGGTGACGGGGATGCTGTTGGGGACGTGGTTTTGGCTTGAGAAGACGGGTAGGACGTCGGGGCGGTCGAGGATTCCGATGTTGGCGGTGTCGCTGGTGTTGATATCGACCACCACGCTGATCGGGCACGGGGCCGCCAGCGAGCAGGCGGGGGCGGTCGTGCTGGATTATGTACACAATCTGGTGGCTGGCGCATGGATTGGCGGTGTAATCTTTTTTGCGTTTGCGGTGCTGCCCTCCCTGTCGGGGATGCGCGAGGGGGTTGCTGGCGATGGGTGGAGGGAGGCGGCCGACAGATCCGCGGCGGCGGCGATACCCAGATTTTCGGTGGTGGCAGTGGCGTGTCTGGGCGTGGTGATCGTGTCCGGGCCGCTACTGATGTGGTTTTTAGAGGACGATGTGGGGGTGATACTCCAGTCCACGTATGGCAAGCTGGTGATCGCCAAGCTGGTGATCGCCGCCGGGATGGTGGGGATGGGAGGGTATCACCAGTTTTGCGTGCAACGGGGGCGGTCGCTGTGGGGAAGGAGTGTTGGAGGTGGCGGTAAGGGGGAGGTACGCAAGAGGTTGCGCCGCTCGCTGGGGGTGGAATCGGTGCTGGGGGTGGTGTTGCTGGGGGTGGTGGCGCTGCTGGCAAACGGGACTCTGCCGGCCGGGGAGGTGAGGGCAGACGTTGCTGTTGAAGAAGAGATGCGGCGGGGTGTGGTCTTGACCGAGTTTGCGGGGGATGTCAGGTTTGTTGTGGACGTGTATCCGTTTGCAAGGGGCGCCAACACGATCGGCGTCATGGTGGACGACGCGGGCGGCGGGGGACCGGTATCAGATCTAGAGTCGGTGAAGGTAAAGGTCTCAAATCCCGAGAGGGGTATTTTTCCCATCGAGATCGGGATGCAGCCGGGCGCGGGAGAGGGGGGGGCGTTTGAAGGGGTTGCCACGTTTGGATTTTCCGGGAGGTGGCTGGTGGAGGTTGAGGCGTTGCGGACGGGGGCGGCCAGCGAGGCCGTCTCGCTGGATCTGTGGGTAAAGCCCAGATTGGCAGACCTTCATACAGAGTTTGAAGAGTATGAGATACCCGGCGGGGGGGCAAAGCCGCTGTATCCAGTGTATGACGCAGGCAGGGAGTCGATCTGGGTGGGCGATACCGCCGGGCCCGCGGTGTGGAGGTTTTCGATCGACGACGAGTCGTTTGAGCGGTTTGAATTTGAGGGCGGGGCGGCGGCGGCGCTTGCCATGGATGATGATGGCGGCGGCGGCGGCGGCGGCGGGGTGTGGTTTACGGACATTCCGGGCGAGGGGATTGGACGTCTGGATCCGGAGACGGGAGAGGTGCGCGTTGTTGGACTGCCCGAGATTGGGGAGAATGCCGCGGCCAGATCCGTTCCGGTCTCGCTGGCGGTGGATGGCGATGGCAGGGTATGGACCGCGGTGGTTACAAAGGGGGTTGTGGCCAGGTACGACCCGGAGACGGGGGGATTTGAGACGTTTGAGCTTGCAGACAGGCGGGGCGCGCCGTTTGCGGTGATGTATGATGAGGGACGGGGTGTGGTGTGGTATTCAGAATCGGCGTCTGGAAGGATTGGTACGATAGACCCCGGTACGGGGGAGATGACCGTGGTGGTGGATGAGTTGGACGGGGGATCGCTTGCAAGTCCAGAGGCCTTGGCGCTTGATGACAGTGGCGGGGTGTGGGTTACGGAGCACTCGGGATCCGGGATTGCAAGGTATGATCCCGTGCTTGGTACGGTGGAGAGGGTGCCGGTTGACAGTCCGGGATCGTTGCCGTTTGGGATGGCGTTTGACAGGTATGGCAACCTGTGGTTTGCACAGCACCAGATTGATTCGTTGGGCGTGTATGATCCGTACAACGGCGACATGATGGAGGTCGCCATCCCGACGGAGGGATCGTTTGTGCAGTTTATCACGGCCGACGGTGGCGGCAATATCTGGGTGGCCGAGCCCGGGGGCGGCAAGATCGGGGTGGTAAGGGTGTCAGAGGGCGCGCCGCCGCCGCAGGGATTGCCGGACAGGGGAGGAGAGGCCTTGTTGGAGGCGGGCGGGGGTTGGGCCACGGTGGGATATGCAGAGCTGGCCGGACCGCTGATGGCCGCGGGGATTGTGGCCACGTCGCTGTTTTTTGTAAAGGGCGTGAGGGACTGCCGGAGGATGGCGGGCGGAGGCGGCGGGATTGGGCCGAGCGCCGGCACGTCAGCCGCTGATCAGGCTCATCCTTCGCAGCCCCAGGGTGACCGCAAAGATGGCCACCGCAACTAGAACGATTGTTCCCGACGGGGTCATGTCCAGCGCATACGATATCAGAATTCCGGACACAACGGAGGATGCCGAGAATGCGATGGATATGAGCATCGTGTCACGAAACCCCCTGCCGTACATTATCGCGCTGATGTTGGGAATTACCAAGAGCGCCGAGATTAGCAGAATTCCAACCAGCTGGATAGAGGTGACCACGGTAATGCCGGCGATAAACACCACCAGATAGTTGATCGCGTCCACCCGGATGCCGCTTACCCGGGCCTGTTCCTCGTTAAATGTAGAGTAGACAAGCTGCCGGTACAGCAGGAGGATTACGACCAGTACGGATCCGGTCAGCGCCAGTATGATAACGGTGTCGGTTGCGCCGACAAGCAGGATGCTTCCAAAGATAAAGCTTAGTATGTCCACGGATGGCCCGCCGGAGAGACCCATCAGGACCAGTCCTACGGCTATGCCCGACGAGAGCAGTACGGCGATCGACGCGTCGCCGGAGATTTGAAACCTGCTACGGATTCTGGTGATTACGAGTGCCCCTGCCACCGAGACGAGGTAGGCGGTCCACAGCGGGTAGACCCCCACGAGAAGGCCCAGTGCTATGCCGCCAAACGCGGTGTGGGCCACCGCATCTCCAAAGAGCGAGTATCTGCGGAGTACCAGAAATATCCCCACCACCGCGCACAGGATTGCGATCGCGGTTCCCGCGATGAGCGAGCGCTGTATAAAGCCGTAGGCTAGGATTTCAAGGGTCATGTCCGGTGGTGGTGGTCGTCGTCGTCGTGGTGATGGTCGTGCATGTGCCTCTGCATGGATGCCTCGGAGTACTTGCGGACCAGGCTCTCGTCTGCAAAAAAGTCGCCCGGGTTGCCGTGAAAGAACAGGGTCTTGTCCAGACAGGCCACCTTGTTTGCCAGCCGGCCGACGGCGTCCATGTCGTGGGACGACCAGAGTATCGTGATCCTTTGCCGGGAGTTGATGTCGCGCAGGATGCTGTAAAACATCTCGGTGCTCTCGGCGTCAATCCCGGTGACCGGCTCGTCCAGGATGAGCAGCCGGGGCCGGTTGATCAGCGCCTTTGCTATGAATACGCGCTGCTGCTGGCCGCCGGACAGCTCGCCTATCCGGCGGTGGGCCAGCTCGTGTATCCACATCTGCTGCAGGATTTCGTCGATTTGGTCGTCCGCACTTTTTTTCGCCGTGTTGATGCCGGCTGCGCCGGACAAACCCATCATGATCACGTCACGGACGGTGGCCGGAAAGCCGGGTTCAAAGACCGGCTTTTGCGGCACATATCCGATGAATTTCAGGTGTTTTCTTGATCGGCGGATGTCTTGTCCAAAAAACCTGATGGAACCGCGGTAGTCCGGGTTTAGTCCCAGCATGCAGGCAAATAGGGTGGATTTGCCGGCGCCGTTGGGCCCGATAATCCCCACAAAGTCACCCTCGTTTACCAAGAGGGTGACATCGTCTACCGCCACAACTCCCGGATACCGGACGGTAAGATGGCTGACATCCACTATGCCGCTCAACACAGCGCCTCCACGAGGTTTGACAGGTTTTGTTCCATGTGATCCACATAGTCGGATCCTCCATGGCCGGTCTCGATCGGGGATAGAATGGAGATTGTGACGTGCGGTCCGATCTCTCTGGCAACCACCTCTAGGACGCGTGTGGAACCGTCTTGATCCGGGGTGCCGCCCGCAAATAGCACGTCGATTCCCATGTCGCGTGCCAGATCCACCGCGTTTTGGATTGTGCCGGGTGTGGGCTCTGCGTGTGAGTCGCCGGACGGGACGATCGCGTGCTGGCGCAACCCGTATTCGTTGGCAAGGTATGAGAAAGCCCCGTGGTATACAACAAAGTCCTTTGCACATCCGGCAAGTTTGTCGCGCATTTGACGGTCAAGCAGGTCAAGCCTGTCAACGTAAGATGCCGCGTTGGACTGGTAGTGCTGGGCGTTGGCCGGATCTAGATCCGCCATGGCATCGGCTATGTTTTGCACCTGGGTCTTGGCCATGATGGGATTGAGCCATATATGCGGATCTGTTGTTGCCGTCGTGGTTGCATGGTGGCGGTGTATGCGTCGGTCGTCATCATCGTCGTCGTCATCATCGTCGTCGCCGCCGTGGCGGCGGTGGTCATCATCATCATCGTCGTCACGATCGTCGCCGTCGCCGTTTGCCGTTGTTTCACTTCTAGAACTGTTGCCGTTGCCGCCATCCCGTCCCTTTGCCATCTCTGCCGCCAGATGGTCGTCGTCGTCGCCGTTTGCAATGGCAATTCCCAGACTGGTGTCGACAATCCTGCCCGCCCCGGCATCGGTCTGTTCCACCCTGTCAACCCAGCCCTCCAGGCCGGCCCCGTTGATTATGATCAGGTCCGCCTCGTGCATGTCCTTGATGTCGCGTATGGACGGATCCCAGTCGTGTGGCTCAATCCCGGTCGGGACTAGAATCCTGACGTCGGCCTTGTCGCCGCCCACCTGCCTTGCAAAGTCGTACACGGGATAGAACGAGGCCAGCACCGTGATCCGATCACCGTCTTGGTCCGGCATGATGCCTTCCAGAGGACCGCCTGCCGGCTCGGCCGGTGATCGGTCCGCATTCAAGATCCACGCCGATACGGCGGGGACTGCCACCGCTATGAGGACTATGGCCACCACCTTTGTTGTTTCCACGCCCTATACACCAACATCTTATTAATAAATCTGTAAAAAATTAATAATTTTGCATGGTATTTTATACCAAAGTTATTAACGCCATTCATGCCGATAGTTTCAATCTCGCTGACCGACGAGATTCTCGCAGAGCTTGACGGGCTCCGTTCGTCGATGGGCTTTGCAGGCAGATCCGAGGCCATAAGGGCGGGCATCCGAAGCTTTGCCGCCGAGGAAAAGCAAAGGGCAGAGCTGCGCGGCAACGTGCACGCCATACTGCTTGTACTGCACAGCGACGAGTATGATGACATAGTCTCGGGGCTCAGGCACAGCTTTGAAGACCTGATTACGACCCACCTGCACAGCAAGATCGAGGGGGAAAAATGCATGGAGCTGTTTGTCATAGACGGGGATGCCGAAAGGGTGGTGGCGATCACGCGCGACTTTCAGGCAAACAAGAGGATGGACACCGTCAAGCTGGTGACAATGTAAAGAGCCTTTTTTGGGACGTGGCGGCCAGGGCGGCGGCCACCGCAATCGCGGCGGCCATGACCAGCAGGGCGGCGGCCCCAAACTCGGGGATTACCACGACTCCAAACTCCGTGGCCAGACCCGTGCCGCGGATGTTCTCAAACCGGATCACGGTAGGACCCGTCTGATCCGATCCAAACATGTAATCGGCAAAGCCCCCGCCGACCTGGGCGTTGCCCGACTCGCGGTGCAGTTCCCTGCCGTTTTGCAGGATGACAAGGTCAAAGCCCGAGTTGCGGAGCGGCTCGGCGGTAGCCGCGTCACGGATTGTGTATACAAACCTGGTCCTTTGGTCGGGGGCAATCTCGGGCGGATCCCACGACAGATCGACGCGGAGTGACTCGTCGCGGGTCCATGCCGAAACCGGAAAGTCGGTCTCCGTCCCGGCCTGCAGTTTGAATGCCATCATGCCGTCGGCGTGTTGTGGTAGTTGTTGTTGCTGCTGCTGCTGCTGCTGCTGCTGATTACGCAGCTGCGCCAGGATATGCTCCAGATGCTCGCGCAGCAGCACAAAGTGGACTATGCGCTCGTCGTCGGCGGTATAGTCGTCCACGCTTATCGACGATCGAAACAGATCTATCCCGTTTACCGCTCCCGAGTAGCTGGGGGCCAAAAACTCTGCAAACCCCTTGGGGAATCGGACCTCCACGTGGACGACCGGGATGTGCGATATGCTGGCGGCGTCCCAGTCAAACGGCATGTCAAAGGTCACCGTCCCGTCGGCGGGGCTGTACTCAAAGTTGCTTATCGAGTCAAAGTAGGACCGCGTCCCAAACCTCACCTCGCCGCCGGCCGAGTCGGCCTGCACAAACTCGGCATTCTCCACGATGGTGACGTCTGCCTCGTAGGTGCCCAGCCCCTCTACCACGTTGTCGGGACTGTCCACCGTCCGGAGCTCGATCTCAAAGGTGTACAGCCCCCCCGACTCAAAGATGGGCCCGGAGACCGTGAGGGGCCGTTCGGGGGAGGCTGCGCTCCACGCCCCCAGCAGGGGGTCTTGTACGCCGTTTATGACCACGGCGTCGTTGGCGGCGGTCACCACATCCATTGTGAGGAGGCCGTCGGCTGCAAAAAAGTAGTTGCGAAATATCATCCGGCCGTCGTGGAACAGCCCCATCAGGTATGTCACGTTTGAAACCTGCTCCTTTGTGTCCCTGTCGGTGGCGGTGATCAGGACACGTCTCTGGTCGGCGGCGTCATAGTAGGAAGGAATCTCCACGCTCACGGTAATCTCCCTGTCGCCCACGGCGATCGGCGGGGTGGTGTCCAGCCCGGTGCCGTGGGCCCACGCGTGCTGGACGTGGGAGACGGTCGGGGCGGCAGCAGAGTGGGCCGCCGACACGGCCGCCACCGCTAGCAGTAGCAGCAGCGGCACGGCGGTGGACCGTCGGTGGCGGTGGTGGTGGTGGTGACGCCCCCCGCGCGCATCCCCGGCTGCAGGACGGCCGGCGGATGGTGTCAATTAAAACCCGTTCCCCCCCAAGGCCAGCCCCAAAAGGGCCGCTCTGGTGTGCATGCCATACTCGGCCTGCTCAAAGTACCGTGCGTTGGGGGTAGAGTCGACCTCTGCGGGTATCTCGTCAAGCCGGGGTAGCGGGTGCAGTATGACGGCCCCCTCCTTCATGCGGCGCACCATGTCGGGGCCGACCACGTAGCTGCCCTTTACCTTGAGATACTCCTCCTCGTCGGGAAACCGCTCCTTTTGTATGCGGGTCACATACACCACGTCTAGTTCGTCTATGCAGCCCCCAATGTCGTCAGACTCGGTAAATGACAGCTTTTGCTTGATGTCGTATGTAGAGTCGGGGCGGATTCTCAGCGACTCGGGTGAGATCAGGCGGACGTCCACGTCGTAGTTGCCCAGCGCATACAGCAGCGAGTATACGGTCCGCCCGTACTTTAAATCCCCAACAATCCCAATCTTGAGTCCGTCAATCCTCTTCTTCTCGCGCCGCATGGCAAACAGATCCTGTATGGCCTGTGTAGGGTGTTCCTCGGTCCCGCTTCCGGCGTTGATCACCGGCTTGGACGAGACCTCGGCCGCAAACCTGCTAGAGCCGTCAAGCGGGTGGCGCAACACCAGCACGTCGGAGTATATGGACATCATGCGGACTGTGTCGGCAAGGCTCTCCCCCTTTTGCGTAGACGAGGATGAGGCATCGGATATCCCCAGCGCGGTGCCCCCCAGCGAGGCCATTGCGGCCTCAAAGCTCAGGCGGGTCCGGGTGCTGGGCTCAAAAAACAGGTATCCCAGCGTCTTGCCCCTGCATATCTCGCGCCGTTGCACCGGATCCATGTCCATGAGCCTGTCGGTCGCCGTGAAGATACGATCCAGCCCTTCCCTGTCAAGATCCTTTATGGAGATGATGTCCATTCCGGCAAACCCGCCGCCCATCCTTTCAACCATATATACGGGCACATATACAGTATTCTAATGCAGGAATCGGAGCTGATCGTGAGGAGGATCAGGGAGGGTACCGTGATCGACCACATCGACGAGGGCAGGGGGCTTGCGGTGCTTGGCGCCCTCAAGATAGACGGCAGGGACGGCGGACTGACCACCGTGGCACTCAACGTACCAAGCGGCAAGTTTCGGAAAAAGGACATAATCAAGGTGGAAAACCGCTTTCTAATGGACGACGACACCAGCAAGCTTGCCGTGATCGCCCCCAAGGCCACGGTCAACATAATCAAGGACTACAAGCTTGTGGAGAAGAGGAGGATTTCACTGCCCAACGAGATTGGCAGGATATTCCGGTGCTCCAACCCGGACTGCATAACAAACAGCCCCGAGCACATAGAGTCGGTGATGGATGTGGTCGGCAAGGAGGAGGACATGGTGCTCAAGTGCAGATACTGCGGCCGCATACTCGACACGGACAAGATGGACTATAACGCATAGTGAATCATGCAAAAAAAAGGGTTGTCGTCCTATTTCGTCGGTAGACCTACTGCCCCAGAATGATAAACATCATCACGATGCCGTATATTGCAATAGACTCTACCATCCCAACAAAGATGAATACCTTTGACTGTAATGCCGGGTTTTCGCTGAT
>JAHRAJ010000091.1 GCA_020027365.1 Cenarchaeum sp. | reverse complement strand
CTACAGGGTAGATTGACTACGTGTTACTGAGCAGTCCGCCTTGTATTGCTACAATGACTCGCATGGCTTAGTATCAATCCGATAGCAGTCAGGTCCCGCAGGATCAACGGGATTCTTTGTCGTGTATCGTGATTATGGAAAGTATTTTTGAATTGGACGGATGCACTTGTCTTCACAATTCAGAACTGATCGGTTGATCAGAACCTCATACTGTATGCGAAACTGGAGGCCTGTGAATCATAAAGTGGCTCAATGCCATGACTCATCACAAGCGCCGCCTTGCGTTTCGTATGCAAAGGCAGGGCGATTGTCAAATACATATAAACCATCGCAAGAAACAGCGGGATTTATGCACAAAAGGGGCCGATCTGCGCCAAAAAAGGGCGGCGGGTCGGGGCGCAGGGCGGCCGCAGCGGCAGCGGCAGGGGGGGATGGCGGCCTGATCGCGGCATACAGGAGGAACACCCCCCGATCGGCCCGGCTGTTTGCCAGATCGGCCAGGCTGCACGTCAACGGGGTCAGCCACAACATCCGGTTTTTCGAGCCATATCCGTTTGTCACCAGATCGGCCCGGGGGAAGCGGCTGGTGGACGTCGACGGCAACGGGTATACTGACTATTGGATGGGGCACTGGAGTCTGGTGCTGGGGCATGTCCCGGCGTCCGTCAGGGCGGGGGTTGCGGCGCAGCTGTCAAGGGGCTGGATGCACGGGACCGTCAGCGAGCCTGCAATCATGCTGTCAGACGCCATCGCCAAGGCGGTGCGGGCGGCCGAACGCATACGGTATGTCACGTCCGGGACGGAGGCCACGATGTATGCGGTGCGGCTTGCGCGCGGGGTGACGGGGAAAAACGTGGTTGCCAAGGTGGACGGCGGGTGGCACGGGTATACGTCGGACCTGCTCAAGACGGTAAACTGGCCGTACACGACTCCGGAGAGCGCGGGGTTGCCGGACACGAAGCACGTGGTGTCCATCCCGTACAACGATTTGGAGGGATCGCTGAAAATACTGTCAAGGATCCGGGGCGACCTTGCAGGCGTCATCATAGAGCCCGTTCTCGGCGGGGGCGGATGCATTCCGGCCAGGCAGGATTACCTGAGGGGCGTGCAGGAGTTTGCGCACTCGTGCGGGGCGCTGTTTATGCTGGACGAGATCGTGACGGGGTTTCGGTTTAGGTACGGTTGCCTGTACCCGACCATGCGGCTGGATCCCGACGTTGTAACGCTTGGCAAGATTGTCGGGGGCGGGCTTGCGATCGGGGCCGTCTGCGGGCACGACGAGGTCATGAGTCATGCGGACACGACGCGTTTTGCCAAGGAGGACAGAACGTACATCGGAGGCGGGACGTTTTCGGCAAACCCGGCATCCATGACGGCCGGGTTTGAGACGCTGTCTGCACTAAAAAAGGATGCAGGGCGGATATACCCCAGGCTGGACAGGCTGGGATCCATGGCGCGCGACATGCTTGGCAGTGCGTTTGACGGCAGGGCCGTCGTCACCGGGATGGGATCGCTGTTCATGCCGCACTTTACCACGGGTGACGTGCACGACATATCCAGCGCCGCCGACGCGGCGGCGTGTGACGCGGGGATGCTTGGCAGGTTTCATTTCAAGATGATCGCGCAGGACGGCATATTCTTTTTGCCCGGCAAGCTGGGGGCCGTTTCGACGGCCCATACAGAGGAAGACATCCGCCGGGTTGGCAGGGCGGCCGCAGAGTTTGCAGAAAACAGCGCACCCGCATCAGATTAAAAGGCCGTAGGTCATCGTCGTCGGTGGCGGTGGCGGTGGCGGTGGCGGTGGCGGTACGCATCTGCTTGGATCAACCGTATCAACCACGGCGTGTTTCCATCTCTTTCCGTCTACCGGCACTACAACCGGCGCCGGCTGGCAAAACGCCGTCCGGTCCATCCGGTCATCGCCCGTACCCCCTCACAGCTTCCCGCCCACCTGATCGGATGCAGTGAGTTTCGCATGTCATAGTCGTCGCCCACCACGGTGTTCAACACACCTGATCGGCGATGACGGGATTGCCGAAAACGCCAGAAACAAGCGCATTTCGCCGGAGCGGCCAGAGGACAGCTACGACAAGATTCTGGAGAATGCGACCCTGGCGGCGTCCGTAGCAAGAGCTACGGCATGACGCGGCGGCCATCTGCCTGTTTCGTTCGAAACTTGATGTTTCCGGCCACTTTTCGGCTCTTATCAGCAATTTTGACCAGAGCCACCCATCCGGCACCGGCAGATGTTGCTGGAGCATTAGGGCAAAGGACGGGAGATCCGTTAATGGCATGGGGTGCCGATCTGAGTAGAATCGTGCATGATTCAGAGATACGGGTGAGGATGTCCCCCCGGCATCATGTAGTTTGGAATCCCACGGATTGGCAGTCCGAAGCATGCGGGCCGACGTGGGCACGTTACGGCATCCAACACCAAATCTTTGACCACTTTTTTCTCCAGATCAACAATTTGGACCAGGTCCAAAACAACAAGATTTACAAGCCGCCGGGTACGTGACATGCCATGGTAGAAAAAGCCAAGGGCGGGGCGGCCGATGATTATGATGATGATGGCGATGCAGGTTGCGCCAAGGCCGGCACAGCCAGTACGGAGGACGGGGGCGGTGACGTGTGGTCAGAGGCATGCCAGAGCGAGGATCCTACGCGCGTATCCCAAAAGGATTTGCAGGGGTTTGCCGCAGAGGCCGTCAAAAAGTTTAGAGACATGCAGTAGTGGACGGTATGACGGGGATGTTTGGGAGAAAGGTCGAGGATCCGGCAGAGCTCATACGGCAGGCCCAGTCGCTTGCCCAACAAAACCAGCCCAAGGGGGCCATTGCACTGTACAACAGGGCGCTAAAGCAGGATTCGGGGAACAGGGTTGCGCTGTATGGCAAGGGGTCTGCACTCAACCAGATTAAAAAGTATGCAGATGCCATTACAAGCTTTGACGCCATCCTGGAGGCGCACCCGCGCGATGCGGCGGCGCACAACAGCCGCGGCATCGCGCTTGCGGAGATGGGCAATCTACAGGATGCGGCGGCGGCCTATGACAAGGCGATCGAGTCCGATCCCAAGCATGCGGCCGCCCGCTTTAACAAGGGGGTGCTGCTTGACAGGACGGGGGATCACGAGGGGGCCCTCGAATGCCTTGACGCGTCCATCAGGATTGACCCGCAAAAACCCAATGCGCTGTTTTACCGCGGCGTGATACTGGGAAAGATGGGCAGGCACAAGGAGGCGCTGGCCTGCTTTGAGGGCATGCGCAAGAGGTTTCCGCGCCATGGTGACGCAGAGTTTCACCGCGGGATAGAGTATGCAGAGCTGGACGACCACAAGAGGGCGATTGGCATATTTGACAAGATTCTGGACAAACACAGGGACAACGTAAACGTGGTGTATGCAAAGTCTAGGAGTTTGGCGGCGCTGGGCAACGATGCAGAGGCCATGGATCTGCTGGCCAGGGCGGTATCGGGCAATCCCAAGGCCATACGGGCGTGGGCAAAAGAGGAGAAGATATTTGCAAAATATCACGGCGTTGACAGGTTTAGAAAGATGATCAAGATCAGGTGATGCTGCCTCGACGGTGCGCGTTTTGGGACCTGTAGACACGCGCGTGTTGATGCCGCGGCGGCAACCGGGCGGTGGTTGCAGTCGGTCATCGGACCGCCTCAGGCACCGGCAGACCGGTACCGAAAGGCAGGCAAGACGTCAGATGTGTATCCGTATGGCTACCTTTGAGCCGTCCGAGAGACCGGCAGACTCGCGTATGTTGTGTCGGGATATCAGCTCGATGACGGTGTGGTCATGATGCGTGCGCTCCAACCTGGCAAGGTGGGCGTCGACGGCATCGTTTATCCGGGCGGCAAAGCACTTTACCCATCCGTACGTCCTCTTTCCATCGCAAAATCCGCCAATCTTGATGCCGCCAAGCGCATCAAGCTGCCGGACCGCCTCGACATGCTCCTTTCCGTCAAGCTTTACGTTGAGGGTTCCCGGGAATGGGATGTGGCCCAGTGCGGTCTTGAACTGCCGGGTGTACCCCGGCAGGGACATGTAGTAGGCACCCTCGCCCATGCCCGAGACCAGGACGCCGCCAAGATCAATTTGTGACGACGTGGATCCTGGCGCGGGCATGGGCAGGCCAAGGCCGGCGTTGATGATGCGGCTCAGGTCTAGCAGCTGTTCGTAGCCTGCATCGGTAACCCGGACGGAGTTTTCATGGCGTCCGCGTGTCATTCGCTCGACCAGGCCGTCACGCTCCAGATCCACCAGGTGCTTGGATGCGGACTGTTGTGACTTTTGGATGGCCTTGCCCAGATCGGCAGTGGCCACACGTACAAAGTTGTGTCTGGCCCCCAGTGAGAGCAGATGGGCCAGGGTAAGGATGTGCCGTGTGTTAATGCCGGTCATTGGTGGTCATGTGGAGATTCCAATCTGTTCAAATGTCCAGAGTTTGATGCTGCCTACGTTGCCAAGCTTGGCAATCCTGTGTCCGATTATGCATCCAACGCCGGCATTCTTCGCCCCGTCCAACAGTCGTTGGGTGATAATGCCGTCCAAAACGAGGAGGCGGATCCCAGACTGCGTGGACAGCTTGCTGACAAGCTCGCTGATTGCCACCCGAAACACCTCGTCGTTCTTTCCGTCCAGTGCAACGGCCTCTAGCGTCTCGTTGATGGTGGAATGCAGCCTAGTGGCCAGATCGACTATGGGCTTGTCGGCATCGGTAGGGCCAGAACTCTTGTGCTGTGCAGAGGAGCGTGACGATGATGAGGAGGATGATGAAAATGATGATGAGGAGGATGGGCGGCGGGACTGGGATCGTGACGATGAGCGTGACGAAAAGGAGGAACGGGACGATGAGCGTGACGATGAGGATGATGAGCGCGAGGAGGGCTGGGAGTAGCGCGAGGGTGACGACGATGAGGATGATGATGAGCGGGATCTTCGGGCGTTGAGTTTGTCCGCCACCGGTCTTAGTATCTCATCAACCCTTTGGGGGGTAATCTCTTCGACCTCTAGATCGGTGTCTGCCCTGAGTTCAATGTCGACGTGGATTATAGACTTTAGTTTTTTGAGTATTAGTCCGCCCGCCCTGTCGCCATCCAAAAACGCGACCACGTTTTCCTTTTTGGAGCACAGATCACGGATCGATTCGTCGGCGGCCGCCCCGTTTATTGCAAGCGCGTTGTCATATCCCGCACGCAGCAGGTTTATGATGTCTGCCCTCCCCTCTACCAGGATTATCCACGGCGAGTCGTATATTCCGTTGCTGCACGGAAGTCTGGACGGTCCGTACGATTCCACCCGTTTGTGCTCCCCCTCGTGGACGTCCTTTAGCATGTTTTCTCCCTCGCTGACCGTCTTTGTGGCCCAGCGTTGCTTGATCTCCTTGGCACGCCTTACAATATCGTCCTTTTTGGCGGCCCTCACGTCGTCAATCGCCTCTAGGCTGAACTTGCAGTCAAACGGCCCGACCTTGTCTATGCTCTCAATGGCCGCCGCAATCAGAGCACAAATGTCAATGTCGGTGCTCATGGGGATTATCGTGGTGCCCCGTGCAGGGTTGGTGGCATTGGTGGTGTTGACCTCGATCCGCCCAATCTTGGACAGACGCTGGAGCTCGTTGAGGTTCATCTCTGGACCAAGCAGACCTTCTGTCTGGCCAAAGATTGCGCCGATTATATCTGCGCGTTCAACATGTCCATCAACTTCATAGGAAAGCTTAACGTGATACTTGACAATTCCCGATTGAGGCATAAACTTGTCATCTCCTTAATAATCATATATTGTGGTGAAATGATTGGGTATATGTGCCTATCGCATGAATTCGCCGTTTGGCAGGTGTGATCGCCGGTTGAAAGGGCGGATTGGGCAGATTTTGGGCACGGGCGTCCAAAACCAGAGGGGGCGTGCTTGTGAGGGCATGGAAAGGGCGAGGGCGTAGATCCGTCTGCAAAGGCTTGCGGGGGAGACCAGCGCCCAGAGGGCGCGGTGGGCGACGGCAGATGGCCGGCCGCCCATCAGACCCTCGGCGGCCAACGGCCGAAGCGGCCCGATGGCAGTTGTTGGGGGAGGGGGGGACCATTTTCCAATCCTCGCCCGATCCCGGGACGCCGATCCGGCGCGGCCGATAAAATCAAAAAAAAGTAGTGTCAGTTGTGCACACGCTATTCGGTGCTAAACGAGCTGCCACACGAGCAAGACTTTGTCACGTTGGGGTTGTTGATCTTAAACCCAGAACCCATTAGGCTCTCGATATAGTCAACATTGGCGCCCTTGAGATGATCTATGCTGTAGCTGTCGACCAACAGTTTTACACCGTTTTCCTCCAAAACCATGTCGTCCTCCTCGGACTTGGTCTCAAAGCCCATTCCGTATGACAGGCCCGAGCACCCGCCACCCTGGACGTAGACCCTCAGAAACTCTGGCTTTTCCTTTTCCTCTGCCATGAATTCATGGATCTTTTCTGCGGCCTTTGGTGAGACGGTGATCAGTTTTGTGGTCTGTTCTGTTGCCATGTCAGTACGCTCATACTTTATTATAATAAGTTTTGTAGTACCGTGCCTCGTAATGGATGCAAACGGTCGATCAGGCGTCGTTTGTGTGGACGGGCTTGTTTACCCCGCCGCCGCCCACCCGCCCACAGCCACCCCATCGGCGCAAATATTCGATAATGGCGCAGTCGCGTCCAGTGTGAAAAAACGGCTATTTTTTAGATTTGTTTACAAACGCGGTCATGCGCTCCTCGCGGTCTTGGTGCGTAAAGCAGTTTCTCCAGGCCAGCAGTTCGATGCTCAGACCCGTATCAAGATCGGCATTTCTTCCCTTGTTGATTGCGACCTTTGACATCTGAACCCCCATCGCAGAGTTGCCGGCAATCTCGGTGGCCATCTTGACGGCCTCGTCCATCAACGACTCGGGCGAGACCACCGCGTTGACCAGCCCAATCCGCTTTGCCTCTTCTGCCCCGATCATGTTTCCCCGATATACAAGCTCCTTGGCCTTGGCCACGCCGACCAGCCGCATCAACCGTTGCGTGCCACCCCACCCCGGGGGAATGCCGATTGTGACCTCTGGCTGGCCCATCCGGGCCGTGTCTGCGGCAATGCGAATGTCGCACGACATTGCAAGTTCGCATCCCCCGCCCAGTGCAAATCCGTTGACCGCCGCAATCGTGGGCTGCCTTACGAGTTCGACCGTGGCGGTGACCAGCTGGCCCAGCTTTGCATATTCAACAGACTCGTCGGGGGATATTTTTGACATGTATTCGATATCGGCGCCGGCAGAAAACGCCTTTTGGCCCTCGCCGGTAAGGATTATGGCCTTGACGCCGTCGTCATTGCCAAGACCGTCAAACGTCTTTACCAGTTCGTGTGCCACATCAGAGTTCATCGCGTTGAGCTTGTCGGGACGGTTTATCTTTACGGTGCATATACCGCCGTCTGCCTTGGACACGGTTACAAGCGACATGCGCATGGTGGCCATATACGACTTCTTAAATGTTGTTTCGCGTGCAAGCCGTTGCAAATTTGGGCGGTTTATATACAAAAATACCGCCCCGGGCAGATTGCAAGGGTGAAAAGTCAAATTGCACCGTGTGATCCGGTCACGGTTATGCCACGCGCCGTCATGTG
This sequence comes from Cenarchaeum sp., assembly GCA_020027365.1. Next base: position 511 of record JAHRAJ010000091.1, on the reverse strand, counting down.
CAGTGCGGCTACAGCCGCCTCATCTCATCTCATGACGGCCGTTTTGTACAACAAGGGGCGCTTGCCCCGGGCACCAATCCCGGCGGCCCGGCGGCGTCCTGCCGACCAACCATGCGGATGCGGCAGCAGCGGCAGCGGCGGCAGCGTTGTATCGGATAATGTTGTCACGTTTGTGGTTTAATTTGGCGGGTTTCCAGCGACGGCAGGCGCGTTGTAGATTCATGCCTGCGCGTACCAACATTCCGGCCGTCCTCAGAAAACATTGTTGTTTTGCAACGCGTCAACCGTCATATAACATCATTAAATAACCGCGTTGAGCAACGCCTTTTATCCAATATGCCGTTAATACAGCAATGAAGTCAAGAAAACACCTAGCTGCCATGATTGCGCTTGTCGCAACCGTGGCGGTAGCCGTTCCCACGGCTCTAGCACAGACACAGGAACACGACGTGATTGCGGAGTTTTTCGATCCAGACATCAAAGGCGTTACTACAGCGCCAGACTCGTTTGG
>JAHRAJ010000082.1 GCA_020027365.1 Cenarchaeum sp. | reverse complement strand
TGTCAGTCTTGGCTGAAAACAACTATGACTATCTAATCCCCTTTGCAACTTGTATTGCGATATGGTTGAGCTGTCCAACTGATACACATTACAGGTTTCTTCAAGGCGGAGATAGGAGACGGTCCGGCGGATCCGGGGGGGGCGGGCTCCCTCGGTGCCGGCTTTTCTATCCGGGACGGGGTAACAACGAGGGTTCGGGTCGGCCATTCGGAAAGGCCGGGCCGCAGGATCTCGATTTCCGGCTACGGGTCGGAGGATACGCGCGTCTCCGAGTTTGTCGTCGGGGAGTTTCTTAGGATCGCAAAGGACGGGGGGTTCGTGGATGTAAGGCACGAGATTTCGGTTCCTGTGGGATACGGCCTGGGATGCAGCGGTGCAGTCGCGCTGTCGCTGGCGATGGCGCTAAACGAGGCGCTGGGCACCGGCCTTACGGAAGAAGAGGTCGGGCAGATAGCACACAGTGCAGAGATCTGCTGTAAAACCGGGTTGGGGGATGTCCTGGCCTCTTTTCACGGCGGTTTTGAGATAAGGACAAAGCCGGGGGGGCCCGGCATAGGCTCCCTTGAAAAGACAGAGTCGGATGCCAGGGTGTTTTTGGTCTGTTTTTCTCCAATGTCGACTAGAAAGTTCATCGATGAGAGGATAGACACCATTAACGGGCTTGGCGGCAGGATGGTGTCGAGGCTCTCCCGGTCAAGGGACTATGGCGATTTTCAGGACATGTCGCTGGAATTTGCAAGGCACGTTAGGGTGATGACGCCGAGGATGAGCTCCGTCGTTGACGATTTGCGGAGGAACGGAATCGGATGCGGCGTGGCACTGTTTGGGGAGACCGTGTTTTCGCTGGTTCCAAAAGCCGACGAGGGCAGGGCGCTACAAGTACTGAAAAGGCATCCTGGCGGCATCGTCATAAGATCAAGGATCGACAACGGGGGCGCAAGGCTCCAGTAAGACTCTGACCGACCATGGCAGCCATCCCAAGATCGCACCCGCGCCGCCGATCCCTGCTGATTCGGGAGAGGCTAGTCAGGGGGTTCGACGGCGGGCTGGTGGCAAAGGAGGGGCTGCTGGCCCACGGCAGGGGCGAGGCGTTTGACTATCTGCTGGGCGAAAGCACGGGCAGGTCGGCCCGGAGGGCGCTCAGGGCGGCGGCGGCGGCCCTGAGGCTGGCAAAAAACCCCGTAATCTCGGTAAACGGGAACGTGGCGGCACTGTGTCCGGGGGAGATCGTGCGGCTGTCCGGGATCCTTGACGCAAAGATCGAGGTGAATCTGTTCTATGCAAGCCAGGAGAGGAAGCGGTGCATCATAAGGACCCTCAGGGAGTGCGGCGCGGGGGAGATCCTGGGTGCGGATCCGGCGTCGTCGGGGCACCTTTCTGGAATGGACTCTGCGCGCAGGATCGCCGACAGGGACGGCATTCTTGCATCCGACCTGGTTTTGGTCCCCCTCGAGGACGGGGACCGGACCATGGCGCTTAGGAGGGCCAAAAAAAAGGTCATAGCGTTTGATCTGAACCCCCTGTCCAGGACAGCGCAGAGCGCAGACATATCGATCATTGACAATATAGTCAGGGGGGCAGACGTGCTCATATCCCTCAGCAGGGAGTACTCCACGAAAAGCAGGGCCGAGTTGGAAGGGATCGTGAGGAACTTTGACAATAAGAAAAACCTGGCATCGAGCATCCTGGAGATAAGGTCCAACCTGGCTAGGAGGCTCAAAGTTGCATAAATCCGTAAGGGACATTGTAGAGATGAAGTCCAAAAGAAAGATCTCTGTGCTGACGAGCTACGACTATACGCTTGCCTCGCTGTGCGACAGGGCAGGGGTGGACATTCTGCTTGTGGGGGACAGTGCGGGCATGGTGATGCTCGGCTATGAGAACACGGTTCCGGTGACAATGGAGCAGATGTGCATGTTCACCGAGGCGGTGAGCCGGGGGCGCAGGAATTCGCTGGTTGTTGGCGACCTGCCCTTCATGTCGTACCAGGCAAGCACCGCAGACGCAGTAAGAAACTCCTGCAGGCTGGTCAAGGCGGGGGCCGACGCCGTAAAGCTCGAGGGGGGGGAACCCATGGCGGGAACAGTCGGGGAGCTAGTCTCAGTTGGCATTCCGGTGATGGGGCATATCGGGCTACAGCCCCAGACTGCGCTTTCCCAGGGCTACAGGGTACAGGGCAGGACGAGGGACTCCGCACTGCGGCTGATTCGCGATGCCGTGGCGCTGGAGGAGGCAGGCGCGTTTAGCATAGCGCTGGAGATGGTGACCAGGGAGGTTGCGCAGATCATCTCCGAGTCCGTCGGCATCCCCACGATAGGGATAGGCTCCGGCGCGGGCTGTGACGGCCAGGTGCTGGTGGTACAGGACCTGCTTGGGATGTATGAGAAGATCAGGCCGAAGTTTGCCAAGAGATACCTGGAGCTGTCCGACGAGATCGTGCGGGCCGTTGGAAGCTACAAAAGGGAGGTGGAGGCGGGCCAGTTTCCCGGGGAGGACAACTCGTTTTCGATGGGAGAAGAGGAGCTAAGGAAGCTGCGTGAAGAGATTGGCGACTAAATCCGGCAGGGGAAGGGACCACCCATCGTTGGACATCGTGGAGTCACACGGCAGGGAGCTGACGGGAAGGAGGATCGTACTGTGTGTTGCGGGAAGCGTCGCGGCGTACAAGGCAATCGAGCTTGCGAGGCTGCTGATGCGGCACGGCGCGGACGTGACCTGTGTCGCAAGTGGCGCCGCGTCCAGGATGGTGCGGCCCGACTATTTCAGGTGGGCGACCGGCAACGAGGTGGTAACGAGGCTGACGGGGGAGCTGGAGCACATCAGGCTTGCCGATCACAACAGATCGGATCTGATAATCGTGTTCCCTGCCACTGCAAACACCCTGGGCAAGCTTGCCAACGGGATAGACGACGCGCCGATATCCACGGTGCTGACGGTCGGGTTCGGCTCCAAGATCCCCATCCTGATCTGCCCTGCAATGCACGCGTCGATGTATGACAACGCCGCGGTGAGAAGAAACATCGGCTTCCTTAGGGGGAAGGTCGAGTTTTTGTCGCCGCAGATCGCGGAGGGAAAGGCCAAGGCGCCGGAGCCCGAGGACGTGCTAGGCCACGTGCTGAGACGGTTCGGACACTCCACGGTGCTGGACGGGAAGAGGGTCCTAGTGTCTGCCGGGCCGACCATCGAGTACGTCGACCCGGTCAGGGTAATCACCAACCAAAGCACGGGAAAGACCGGGATCCTGCTGGCAAGGGAGATGCTCTCTGCGGGCGCCAAGGTAACCCTGGTGTATGGGCCCGGCAGGGAGAGGCCCCCAGGCGGCGTCAGGCACATACCCGTCAAGACTGCGGCCGAGATGAGGGACGCCATGCAAAGGGAGCTGAGGAAAAGGTTTGACATCGTCATCATGGCCGCCGCCGTATCAGACTATACGGTAAAGGGCCCCAGCAAGTCAAAGATCAGGAGCGCGCGGAAGAGCATCTCCCTGAGGCTGGTGAGGGCGCCCAAGATAATTGACCTAGTAAGGGAGATCCAAAAGGATGCGTTCCTCGTGGGGTTCAAGGCAGAGGCCGACGTATCAAGGCCGGCGCTGGAGAGGGCCGCGACCAAAAAGCTGCGCGAATCGGGCTCGGACATGATAGTTGCAAACGATGTTGGTGCCAGGTATGCAAAAAACCCGGAGACTAACCGGGTTCTCGTGGTCAGCCCGGGCAGAAAGGCCTGGTCCGGGCTGCAGAGAAAGGAGAGGATTGCCGGGTTTATCAGAAGGGAGATCGAGAGGGAGTTCGGCAAGAAGGGGTGACCTTCCTTCGCACGCGGGGCGTGCCTGCACGCCCCATTGCTCGCAGGACGGGCGCCTCAGCCCCCAAACGTCCTGCCGGCGGGCGAGTGTTTTTCTGGCCGGATCCGATCACGTGCGGTCGGCCGGCTTTTGTCCCGTCACGGTGCCAGGCAGGGGAGTTCTCGGTATGAGGCCCGCGTAGGACAGACAAATTGCCCATTTCCCCGGGTGCCCAAGAAATAAA
>JAHRAJ010000081.1 GCA_020027365.1 Cenarchaeum sp. | reverse complement strand
GCAGAACAGGTGGAGTCGGGATGATAGGGATAATGATGGCGGCGACTGGGGAGGCAAGAGGCAGAACAGGTGGAGTCGGGATGACAATGATGATGATGGCGGCGACTGGGGAGGCAAGAGGCAGAACAGGTGGAGTCGGGATGATAATGATAATGATGGCGGCGGCGGCAGGAGTGGTGGCTACGGCGACAAGAGGGAGGGGCAGCATCAGCGGTTTGTGAAAAAAGGCGACAAGGGGAGGGGCAGGCCAGGAAGGCGGACTGGTGACAGGGACAACGGAGGTAAAGGCGGTGCCAGAAGATCAAATGGCAAGAGCAAGCCGAGAAAGAGATTTGGAAGGCGTTGAGGACTTTTTTTGGGTTCGTGTCGACGGGGAGAAGAGGCCGGCCACCGAAAACATGGTTCCAGGAAACAAGGTGTACGGTGAGAGGGTCGGATCCAAAAAGGGCGTAGAGTACAGGGTATGGGATCCGTTCCGGAGCAAGCTTGCGGCATCCATCATGAACGGGCTTGATAACTTTCCCTTCAAGGCAAGGTCGTCGGTACTTTATCTGGGGGCATCAACCGGGACCACAGTAAGCCACCTGTCCGACATCGTCGGTGCCAACGGAATGATCTTTGCAGTAGAGCATGCAAGCAGGGTCGCAAGGGATCTGCTGGACAGGGTTGCAGACCACAGGTCCAACATAATTCCGATAATACAGGATGCGCGACGTCCGGGCGAATATTTTTCGGTGTACGGCAAGGTGGATGTGGTGTATGCCGACATTGCGCAGCCGGATCAGACCGAGATTACGATCGCCAACTGTGACAAGTTTCTCAAGGCGGGCGGGTTTTTGTTCATGGTTGTAAAGACAAGGAGCATAGACGTAACAAAGTCACCGGGAGAGGTTGTCAGGTCTGAAACCAAAAAAATCGCGAGGTGTTTTGATGTCTTACAGACCATGGATCTGCGCCCGTACGACAAGGATCATGCGATGATCATAGCAAGGTCTGCTGGCCCGAAAGCATGATTCGGACGGGCTTCCAGCTGGCGCGAATGAATGGCGGGACCGGGCTTCGCGGACGTACACGGCTGCGGACAAATACAACAGTGCGCGAATCCGACGGGTATCCGCTGCCGATGGAGACGGGAGGCGTTGTTCCCTTTGTCGCCCGGGACGATCGGGGGTTGCGGCCGCCATACTTTCTTTGCAGCTTTGAGATCTCACGGTCACGAGTTACCTTTGCGATTATTGACGCGGCCGCCACGATGGTGTACCGGGCATCAGCCTTGTGGCTTGAATGGATTTTGGCGCATCCGTCGCCGGCAAGCTGTGACACCCTGCGTCCAAACCGGGACGGGTTTACATCGCAAGAGTCCACATATGATACGTCCGGCTGCAGCCTAGATATCACGCGCGCCATGTACCTGGCCTCGAGATCGTTGAGCCGGTGCCTTTTGACGCTACGGTCTATCGTGCGCGGGCTAATCTTGGATATGTAATAGCCGTCGGCGGCCTTGAGTATCTCCCCGTACAGGACGGCGCGCCGTGCAGGGGAGAGTTGCTTGGAGTCACGGATGCCCATGGATGACAGCCTTCGGATTCCAGATTTTTTGATCGACACGCCGGCTACGACGAGTGGTCCGAGCATGGAGCCGCGTCCCGCCTCGTCCACGCCGCAAACCAGCACAACCACGGACGGGATAAAACAGGTATTAAACGGTGCAGCCGCACAATACAGATGCAAATGATCGGAGGTGGGGAGGTTGTCGGAGGAGACGGAGGCCAGACGGCGGAGATTACAGAGGGGGTTACCAGAATCCTAGTACCCCGCGAATCGCTGACCTCCAGAGATCCCCCAAGGGATCCCGCGTTTTTCAATCCAAAGGCCAGGATGAACAGGGACGTCTCGGTGGCCGCATACAAGGCGTTTGCGGGCGGGTTTGACGGGCCCATAACCATGATCGACTGCATGGCCGGGGTGGGTCCAAGGGGGCTGAGGGCGGCAAACGAGTCGGGCGTCTCCAACGTGGTGATAAACGATCTCAACGGGTATGCACGGGGGCTTGTTGAAAGATCGGTTGCGCTCAACGGGTTGGGCAAGACGATCACCGTGACGGGCAGGGAGGCGTGTAGGCTGTGCAGCGACTTTGCAGAGGGAGGCAAGAGGGCCGCCATAGTAGACATCGATCCGTTTGGATCTCCGGCACGCTTTATCGACTGTGCAATGCGGGCAACCATGCATGGTGGGATGCTGGCGGTTACAGCGACGGATCTGCAGGTGCTAAACGGGTTGTTCCAAAACGCATGTAAGAGGAGGTATGGAGGCGTCCCGGTCCGTGCAAAGTACGGCAACGAGACGGCCATCAGACTGGTCTTGGGATGCATGCGTCACATAGCAGCCAGAATGGACATGGAGATCGCCCCCCTGTTTGTCGAAAGCGATATGCATTATTACAGGGCGTTTGTCAGGATGTATAGGAGGCCCGACCAGTGTGAAAACACCGGTTATATCGCTCACTGCCGAGGGTGTCTGAACAGAGAGGCCATAAACGAGCACCGCACAGAGTGCAGGGTGTGCGGCGCCAAAGCAGAGCTGGCAGGCCCCCTGTGGACGGGGGAATTGTTTGATGCAGGATTTGTACGGGACATGCAGGGGGCGCTTGCCGGCCTTGACGGACTGGACAGGCGGTGTGCCAGGCTGCTGGCCGTCGCCGAATCAGAGGCAGGGATGCCCGCCGCATACTATACGCTAGACGAGATTGCCGCAAGGATGGGATCGTCACCGATCAAGATGGAGGTGGCGGTCAAGAGGCTGCAGGGTGCAGGATATGCCGCAAGCGCGACATCGCTTGACCCAACGGGTTTCAGGACCGATGCCGCACCCGCCGACATTGCGGCCATATTTGGATCCTAGCCGAGATATCCCATACATACAAAGTATAGTTCGCTGCTTGGCTTGCGGCTGGCCTTGGGCTTTGTGATCTTTATCCGTGCAAACTTTTTTCTCAAAAAATCACGAAACTCCGAAGAGTATTCGCCGTCAAACACCTTGAACAACGCGTTTCCCTTGAATCCAAGGACGCGGTTCATTATTCGGACGCAGTCGTAATTCAGCGATATCTGAATGGCGTGATCGACAGACCAGTTTCCCGTGACCTGCGGAGACATGTCGCATATCATGGCATCCACCTTTCTGCCAAAGTACTCCATGATTTCATCCGATATGCCCTCATCGGAGATGTCCTCGCGCAGGAATCCCGCCCCCTCGATCTCCTCGACATACGACTTGTCCACCCCCAACACCATCCCCTGATTTCCAACCAGGTTTGTTGCGACCTGCGTCCACCCCCCCGGCGCGCACCCAAGATCAAGGACGCGGAATCCGGGGCCGATGAGCCGGTACGACTTGTTAAGCTCCTTTAGCTTGTATGCGGCCCTGCTCCGAAAGCCCTGCTCCCTCGCCAGCCGCCGGTAGTGATCGCGACGGGCCTCGTGCAGCCTCATTGTTCCGATGGCCTTTTTCTCTTCAACCCGACCACGACCCAGTCCTCAATCAGCTGGCAGTTCCTAGGGCTAATCTCCCCGTCCAGGGAGCACTTTTGCTCCACATCGCAGACCAGGCAGGGGGCGTTTTCGATCGAGACTGTGCTTATGGGGGTTTTTTTGATGATCAGTTTGTAGGTCCACCGGCCCTTTTCGAGTATTTTTTCACGGGTTATAATCCCCATCCGCTCCAGTTTTAGCGCCAGACGCGAGCCGTCACGGTTTGACAGTTTTAGTTTCTTCCACAGATCGGTCTGCGGTATCCCCTTTAGTGCAAAGGTGGCCACAATCTCGCTCACCTTGTTGATGAGCTTTTCCATGTCAGTTTTTTCTATGCGAAAGTTTTCAATCTCCTCCTTGGTTAGCTGCTCCTCAAGCTCGTCCTCAAGCGTCCATTCGGCCCTTCTTTTGGCCTCTGCCCGCTCTTCGTCAAGTCTTTTTTGCTCGGCCTTGGTAAGCTTTTTGGGAAGTAGCCGCTTTTGCCTCTCCAGCCGTTCGCGCTCCAGCCGCTTTTTCTTGAGCTCACGTTCGCGCTCCAGCCGCTTTTTCTTGAGCTCACGTTCGCGCTCCAGCCGCTTTTTCTTGAGCTCCCTTTGCTTTAACACCCGTTCCAGCCGCTTTTGCCTCTCCAGTTTTTCGCGCTCCATCCGCCTTTGCCTCTCCAGTTTTTCGCGCTCCAGTCTCCTTTTCTTTAAATCCCGTTCGCGCTCCAGCCGCTTTTTCTTGAGCTCCCTTTGCTTTAACACCCGTTCCATCCGCCTTTGCCTCTCCATCTTTTCGCGCTCCAGCCGCCTTTGCCTCTCCATCTTTTCGCGCTCCAGCCGGTTTTTCTTTAGCTGTAAATCCCGCTCGATTTGCTTGGGCGTCCTTTTTTTGACATCGCCGCCGGTCATTGCACCCCCCTTTTTTTGTTCAGTTCCTTTTTTTGAAGGCTGTTGTGGTAGCGGTTTAGATCCTCCCGCGGTCTTGGTGGCACCTCCGCTGCTGCCGGACGGCTGGGCCGGTGTCACTGCCGCCGGTCGTTTCTTTTCCTTGCCTGGCTTGCTTGGCTTATCGGGTTTGCTTGGCTTATCGGGTTTGCTTGGCTTGCTTTGCTTATCGGGTTTGCTTTGCTTGCTTTGCTTGCTTTGCTTATCGGGTTTGCTTTGCTTGCTTTGCTTGCTTGGCTTGCTTGGCTTGCTTGGCTTGTCGTTTGGTACAGGCTGCTGTTTTGCAGGCAACTTTTTTGCACCGGTCTTGTGTGACGTCCCGCCGCCGCCTCCGGCCGCCTTTTTCTGGACGGGTCTTGGCACAGCATGTTGGTCCAGTATCATCACTTTTTTGCGCAGCGCCTCTATCTCTTTTTTTGTAGCCACGTACTCTTCGTATGCAGACTGCTTTTTCTTCGCCATATTCATCACAGACCCCTTTTCACATCCACCGTTACAAAGGCCGACTCTGTATACCTTTGCTTGCTGTCAAGCAGGTCCAGTACGATCTTGTACCTTCCTTCCTCGGGGACGGATTCGGAAAACTCGCCCCCTACCGGAATCGTGTACGGAACCCCTTTGGCGACAAAGCACTGGTCAAAGAACGCGTTTTGTACCACGGCCTTGCCCGAAGAGTCGTATATCGTGATGTATGCATCGCCGCAGTCAAACGCGGTATCAGATATGCGGGCCCTGACCGTCATGGGATCACCCAGCGGGTGGACCGGCGGGGGATCCACAAAGTCGATTATGGGCGCGCGGTGTCCGCCATTCCCGCCGCCGCCTCCCCCTCCTCCTCCCCCGCCCCCAAGGACCGCAACGGACATGTCCAGATGCCTGCCGGGCTGCTGGACGATGTCGGCCAAAACGTATGCGGCGACAGGTACGGAGATCATCACGGGTATGAGAAATACGAGGTATGCTGTCCGGCGCGCCATGGGGTTTGGTCATGACAAAACCAATATATCTATTTGGCAGATTTGGTTGGGATGTTTGTCTGTTTTGTCGATTTATTGTGACGAATGAGTTAAATCGTAGCCGTCCAAATATTGTTAAATGCGACTCAGAAAATTCAGAGTCCGAGCTTATCGGTGCATACACGATTCGGGAGAGATCAACGTCGGGGATCTTGCCGCGTTTGTGGGACGTAACGAAAGCGGAAAGACCACAATCCTGCAGGCCCTGACTCTGCTCAACAAGGACGAGCGGGTGTCCGACCTCGACCTGTGCGACGAGATGACCGACGAGTTAAAGGGCGAGATACGGCTGGCAGAGGGCGAGTTTGAGCTGAACGACAACGAGCGCAGCATAATCCAGGACAGGTTTCCGAGAATACCGGACATCAAGAACATCAGACTGTACAGGACTAACAAGGAACCCAAGGTGCAGTACGAGTTTGTCGGTGCAGAGATTGGAGACGAGGAGGACGGCGCGCTAAACTCGTGGGAGAACTTTTGCGGCAAGATCAAGGAGTTTCTGGACACCATACCCAACCACCTGCGGATCCAGCTTGACATCGGGTTTTTCGAGGGAGGACCCCCCCGGACCGAGGAGGAGTTTGACGGCGAGATGGCCGAATTCAGCAACAAATTCCACGTGGTGGCCATGCAGGATCCCCAGGTTGTGGCCGAGTGGGAGAAGATTTACCGCGATCCGGACAACAGGTTTGCGGTCCTGCTTACCGGCAGGACCGAGAGAAACATGCTGGAGAACTTTATCGAGGCCGAGATACATCCAAGGTTTGTATACTTTTCAGACTATAAGAAGATCTACGGCAACATAAACCTCAACGAGTTTTCCAGGGGCTCGCCGGTGCACAGGCCCAACGCCATAGAGTTTGTCGAAGAGTTTGACAAGGCCGAGACTGTCAGAAACCTGTTTTATCTAGCAGAGCTTGACGTGCCAGAGCTAGAGTCGATCGGGGACAGCCCATCCAAGATGATAAAGTACCTGCACACGGCCAGCACGCGGCTTACCAGAAGGCTCAACCCGGCGTGGAAGGGCGATCCCATACACGTGGATCTCAGGTACAACCCGGGCAACAACATGAGCGTGGTGATATCCAACGTGCACCGGGACGGGACCATTACAAACGCCGGCCTGCTCAACCGGAGGGCCGAGGGGTTCAAGTGGACGTTTTCGTTCATCGTAAACTTTGCGGCAGAGACGCAGCGCGCCGAGCTAAAGGAGGCCATACTGTTGCTCGACGAGCCGGCGCGCAACCCGCACCCGACACAGCAGATGGGAATATCAGACCTGCTAAAGGATCTGGCGGGATCAAACCAGGTGCTGTACGCGACACACTCGCCGTTCATGATCTTTGACTATACCCCGGGGAACCTGCTGGTGGTGGAGCTGGACAAGCGCAAGCACCTGAGCAGGATATTCTACGACTACTGGAATGCAGACGACAAGACGCTGACGCCCATCCTGTACGGGCTGTCCAGGGGCAACGTGGAGGCCATGACGGACAGGGAGATCGGGACCAACTCGAGGCCGGTGATCATAGTAGAGACCATGTCAGACTCGATGTACCTAAACGCGTTTGACAGGTTTTTGCAGGATCCCAACATATCGATGAACCCCCTCAACGTAGTGACGGCCCACAGCAAAAACTCCGTGCTGGCACTGGCCATATTCTACAGGAATCACGGGTACAGGACGTTCATACTGATGGACAACACGGACGAGTCTAGGCAGATATCCGCCCAGCTCGAGGCAAACGGGTTTTCAAGGTTCCAGACCATATTCTTCGAAAGGGACGGGATGACGCTAGAGTCGATGGAGGACTATATCGTGCCGGCAGATTACCTGCACGCGGTAAACCAGACCTACGAGATCAAGCTGAGGGCCGAGGGGTATTCCAAGATCGACGAGGACGAGGTTGCCGCCGCGTCCGCAGATCAAAGGGACGGCCGCGGGATTCTGGCCAGCCTCGACGAGGTGTGGGACAACCACCAGGATGACGGGTGGGGGAAATTTGAAAACGAGGAGATTACGAGGTACATATGCGAAAAGATCGCGCTTGGTCAGACCAGCTTTTTGTCCGACAAGACCAAGGACAGGTTTAGGTCGCTATACAGGCTGATTGCAGAGAGGATTCGCCAGTATGAGAACAACATGGCAAGTGACGAGGAGGGGGACGGTGCGGGTGGCGGCGGGGGCGATAGGCGGCGGGGAGGCCAGGGCCGGAGGCCCTAGACAAGGATAAGAGGGTTGCGCATGAAAAACACACAACAAAGAAATACGAACGCGCGGCAGGATGTCAGAGGCGTGGGTTTGGTGATGGCCGGGACGAAGGTTTGGACGGGGGTGTCAGGCGGGGCCGGGCGCGCGGCATTTTCCACGGTTTGTGTTACGGTCGCGGCTTTGGTTTTATCGTCGTTGCTGTTGTTGTCATCATCGTCGTCAGAGGCCGGCGCACAGTCCTCGGGGGAGGTTGCGGTCAGGAGTACGGGGTTTGGTACCACGTATGTCATAGAGTTTGAAAACAGCCTGGGCGGCGGCGCGGCCGGGACGAATGCGATCGGGGAGATCAGGGTGTGGTTGCCAGACGTTGGTGCCGACGGCCTCGAGTCGTTCAAGAGCAGCAGGGGATGGACGGGTACAAAAAACTCGGCAGGGGTGGCCATATTCACGACGGAGACGCCGGTGGAACACGGCGGGGCGGCAAAGTTTGGGCTGGTCGCAGACGGCCCGGTGACGGTGATCGGCTGGAAGGTGTTTGGCGTGTCCGGCAATGAGCTTGGGATAGGGCTGTCCGAGCCGGAGGATCTCAAAGACCGGCCGATGCCCCCGCCGTTCCGGCCCCCCCCAGGTGACGGTCCAGACGGTGGAATCGCGCCGCCCCCGCCGCCGCCCCCTTCCACGCCACCCCAGACAACGGGCGGGATTTTTGAGACCTCGGTGCTCAGGATAATACCGGACAACCCCAAGGCCGGCGACAGGGTGAGGGTTGCAGGCGTGGGTTTTGCGCCAGACACGGAGCTAGAGCTTCAGATTGGCGGGGCGGGGCCGACCGGGCTTAGGACAGACCCGGGCGGCAATTTCGTCACAACCCACCAAATCCCCGAGGGTGCTGGGGCCGACAGGGTCAACTTTGCGGTCACGGATTCTGGGGGCGGGCGCAAGGAGGTCGGCATCAATGTGGGTGAAAAGGAGAGCAGGGCAGAGTCGAAGAAGACCGTCGCCCTCGCGGTAAACGACGTACCGGCCGGGGTCGGCAGGGGCGATCCGGTGGACATTACGGGAACGGCCGCACCGTCGACCACGATTACGGTAAAGATTGTCGGGCCCGACCAAAACGTCGTGACGGCCAAGCCGGTCCACAGTGACGACGGCAGCTGGGCGTTTAGGGCGCACATAGCCAGGGACGCCGCCCCCGGCGCATACAGCGCGGTCGTGGATGCGGGGGGCGGCGGCACGGCCCGCATCCAGTGGACCGTTGATGAATCCAGGGGATTTGAGGCACGGTCGATCACCCCAAAATACGATCCCGGCGAGACGATGGTGTTTCGGGCCACGGCAACGCCGAAGGGACTGGTGGAGTTTATGATGAAAAACCCGCACGGGAATGAGATATTTTCCGACGTGAAGCAGGCGGACGAGTCGGGGAGCGTAGAGTTTTCCTTTGAGACCGAGCAGTCTTCCCAGGAGGGAACGTATGTGATCACCGTGGCCCACGAGAAGCAGACCAGGACGGTCCTAGTCGGGCTAGGCGAGCTTCCAAAGGATCACATAGTGGCAAAGATGGACAAGATAAACTACAAGAGGGGCGAGGTTCCCGTGGTCAGCATAGACGGTCCGGATTCCGCAGTCCTGTCGGCGTTTGTGATAGACCAGTCGGATGTGGAAAAGTTTGCAGACAACCACGTGGCGCTGGGATCCGATGGAAAGCTGACATACAACCTAGACCTGACGGATTACTCGTCCGGCGTGTATACGTTGGTTTTGAGCAGGGCAAACACAAAGACGTCGGTCATGTTCTCGATTGGGTTGCAGGTCGGATCGGGCACCATCGAGGTCGGGACTACCAAGAACACCTACAAGGCAAACGATCCCATCCTGGTGCTCGGAGAGGCCGGTTCCAACATACTCATCACAATACAGCTGATCGATCCAAACGGCAAGGTGGTTAAAGAAAAGGAGACGTTTACCAACAAAAAGGGCACGATTTCAGACGGGTCGTTTAGGATTCCCAGCGACGCAGGCACCGGGATATGGAAGATCAGGGTAACCAGCGGAGGAAGCTCCGAGTCCACGGATCTGGAGGTGCCAGCGGTCATACAGGAGGGCCTCCAGGTCGTGTTTGAAAAGGTGGAGGAGACCCCGGCGGCCGGCAAGATTGTCAACTTTGTGGTGTTTAATGCAAGAAACGAGGTGTCCATAAACATCACGAGCAGCGAGGGCAAGCAGGTCGGCGAGATCATACGAATTCCGACCGGAGGGGACGGAGGATCCATCGGCAAGTGGCCGGTGCCCAGGGATCTTCCGTTTGGCACATACAACATAACAGCCACGGACAGGGTCGAGTCAAGCAGTGCCGAGTTTGTGCTAGAGGAACGCTAGCCGCCACGGTTTTTATTATTCCCGGGCACAGGATACGCGTGGACATCAGGGAGTACATAGCGGAATATCCAGACTTTCCCAAGCCCGGGATTTTGTTCAGGGACTTCAGCCCGCTTTTGAGGAGCCCGGAGGCGGTATCGCAGGTGGCCGACGAGTTCGAGGGGCACTTTTGTACAAAGGACTTTGACGTGCTTGCAGGCATAGAATCAAGGGGGTTTGCAGTCGCAAGCATTCTGGCGGCACGGTATGGCGTCGGGATGGTGATGATCCGCAAGGCCGGCAAGCTGCCGGGCAAGACCGTGGGGGTGTCATACTCGATCGAGTACGGTAGTGACACCGTCGAGATCCAGGAGGGATCCCTGTCGGCGGGGGAGCGCGTGCTGATATGTGACGACCTGCTGGCCACGGGCGGGACGGCGGCGGCGGCGGCGGAGCTTGTAAAAACGGTCGGGGGCAGGGTGGCAGGCTTTGCATTCATCATAGAGCTGACCGAGCTTGGCGGCGCCGCGCGGCTGGGGACGGACGGCGCCAACATAAAGTCGCTGGTGAGGTACTGATGAAACACGCCGCCGAGATTGGGATATTCGGGGGCACCGGAATTTACGACTCGGGGTTGCTTGAGAACAGCACAGAGGTGGACGTTGATACGCCGTACGGCAGGCCGTCGGACGCGATCACGATCGGCGAGTTTGGGGGCAAAAAGGTCGCGTTTCTGCCAAGGCACGGCAGGAAGCACAGCATACCTCCGCACATGATAAACTACAGGGCCAACATCTGGGCGTTCAAGGAGCTTGGAATAAGCAGGATAGTCGCGCCGTCGGCGGTGGGCAGCCTCAGAGAGGAGATTGCCCCGTCGCACATCGTGCTGCCCGACCAGTTTATCGACCTTACGAGATCCAGGGAGTATTCGTTTTCAGAGGCAGGACGGGTGATCCACATCTCGGTGGCAGACCCGTTTTGCCCCGAGATGCAGGGGTGTGTGCAGGACGCATGCGCGGGCCTGGACACGACGATGCACAAGGACTGCACGTATGTGTGCATAGAGGGTCCGAGGTTTTCGACCAGGGCCGAGTCCAAGATGTACAGGGCCATGGGTGCCGACATAGTCGGAATGACCATGGTTCCCGAGTGCCAGCTTGCCAGGGAGGCCCAGATGTGCTACGTGTCCGTGTCGTCCGTGACCGACTATGACGTGTGGGCCCAAAAGCCGGTGACCGCAAAGGAGGTTATGGAGACGCTCTCGGCCAACGTAAGTAGGATCAAGGAGCTGCTGACGGTGCTCATACCCGCCATTCCGGAGAGGGGCGGCGGCTGCACGTGCGAAAAGGCGCTTGCCGACGCCGAGTTTTAGCCGTCGTCTACAAACGACTCGCGTTTGAGTCCCTCGGGCACGGTCATGTCCCCCTGCAGGAGCGCGGCCTGTATGTCCATGACCACCTTGTCGGGATCGTGACCCAGCCTTTTGAGATCCTCCTCGGTGGCCCGTGAAAGGCGGGCGCCCACGTTCTGGCCGCCGATGCGCCCAAACGCGATTGCCGTGAATCGGAATTCGTGCCCGTCATCAAGGGTGAACCGGCCCGTAATCTTGGCCGCCATCTGGCTCCCGTGCACGTCGTTTACGTGTACGCGGATTCCGCCGGGCGCCATCAAATCTCCACCGCGGTGTTGACGTGATCGTCCACCAGAAAGCTCCAGTGCCGGCGGCCCTTGCCGCCGCCGTCGTCGCCCGCGTCGGCACCGCCGTCGCGTACCGAATAATCCGAGGTGTCGATGGTGATTACCTGCTCGCCGAGGCACTCGTGGCGGATTTGCCCGTTTTGCGGAAGCTTGGTCAGGCGCCACTTGTCCCTGCCCTTTTGGAGGTTGCAGACCAGGACGGCCCACCTTTCGTCAGGGCCGATCTTGGGCATGCCGACCGTGTCTGCAATCGCCTCCACCCCAAGCTGCTTTTCCTCGCAAAACCTTTGCTTGCACGCCGCGCAGCGCCACACGTCGACCGAGCCCACCGTCTTTTCGTCCATGTTTATGTTGATCACCCCAAAGTATACCGGCTGGTGGCTGCACGTTTGTGGATCGGTCGCAATCAACACCATGGTTGTGGGCCGGTTCTATTTATTCTATCTAGTCCTTGCATCATCGTATACATCCTCCAGCACGGCTCCGACTGCATCGACTGCCTTGTTGCGGCCAAACTCGGTGTTGTTTCGCTCACACATGCGGCGGTACATGTTGACGGCGGTAAACCGCGGGTGCATCGCCTCAAACCGTGGACTGTCCGGGCCGTCAGACATGTCGATAAACCCGCCCAGGGCCACCAGGCGCCTGCACGCAGACAGCGCGTCGTCGGCCCGGATGCCAAGCCTTGCAGACACGCCGTCGGCAGACATCATCCCGCCGGTCGTAACCGTGATAAACACGCGGGCCTCGGAGGCGGTCAGGCCGATCTCCGTCACCAGCGTTTTTTCCACGCCTTTGTAATCCGGTTCCGTCACCGCCGCCTCCGCCCCACCAGCGCTTCTACCGCCCGGCGTCCGAGCCAGACGGGGGTCTGGACGCACCCCCATCCTTTGTCAGCAGTCTTTTGGATATCCTCAGCGAAAACCCCAGGGCCACAAAGTGCGCGATGCCGCCGGCAACGGCGGCGGGTATGAGATCGTCAAGCACGACCCATGTGGCAAAGAACACGGCCAGCGAGGGGACGGTGATGATCACGGCCATGACCGTGCCGCGCACGGCCAAATCCCGGGTGGTCAGCCCCCCGCGTTTGGCGTCCTTTTCGTCAGGCATTGCCGGGGCTGGGCGGGCAGGTAATAAAAACAAACCAAAGATGCTTTATATTTGGCGGGGGCGGGTGTCGGCCAGTGTCAAGTTACAAGGGTACATACTCCAACCAGCAGTCGCTCAACTTTGTCGTGCCGATAATGATAATCCTGCTGCTGGGCGTGGTGTACATTGTGACGCAGCGTGCCGGGGGCGGGTTTGTCAGCTTTGTCCTGATCGGCGGGGCGGCGGCGACGATGATCTACTGGGCGCGCGTCATCATCAGGATGGCCGGGGAGCAGAGGCCGCGGTACTCGATGAGGGAGCAGGAGAGCAAAAACTGGGTGTACGACCTGATCAAGGACGGGGGGGAGTTTGTGTTTGTAGCCGAGGTGCCAGGCCCCGAGGATAAAATCATGGTCAGGCTGATAGACGGGACGCTGTACATCAGGGGCGGCGGCGGGTTTGCGCGCGAGGTCCCCATCGAGGGATCCGCCAACATGGAGATATTTGAATTCAAGTTCAAAAACGGCGTGTTGACGTTGCGGATCAAGAGATCATAGCGTCTTTGCCACCTCTAGCTTGTGCGGGAGGTACTTGTCGGTGATGTTTGTAAGCCCGTACTTGGAGAATGCCTCCAGCTCGGCCTTGCGCTTTATCCTGATAAACGCCTCCAGCTCGGTCTTCCACAGCCCCTTTTTGTACCTGGGATCCTTTTTGAGGTCGTAGCAGCGCTTTATGTCCGACTCGGTCATGGGGATTGTGGGCAGTTTGAACTTTTCAATGTCGGTGGCCCACACGCCGACCCACTTGGCGTCAGGCACGGTAAGCTCCCGCAGATGGGCGGCGTTTGCCGATCCGGACTTTATCACCATTGCAATGTGCTCGCCGTACACGTCCCCGTCGGTCAGTATGATGACGGGCAGCCCCATCTCGTCGTGAAGCCTCTTGAGAAGGGTCCGCGTCGAGCGCGGGGCCTGCCCCCCGGTGTTTATGATCAGCGCCTTGAACTTTTTGTCCACCTGCTCCTCGACAAACCTGGTGAACAGGCCGCCCTTTTCTATCGCAATCACCATCTCCGCTCCCGTGTCGCGCAGCTCCGCGGTCGTCAGGCTGGGGCCTATGGAATAACCGTCGGGGTGGTTGGACAGGTTCATGGTCTTGCCCTCGTATCCCGGGATGGTGTACTCCACGTCAAGATCCCCGAATATCGAACTTCGCTCCTCGGGGAATATGTGAAAGTCCTCGCGGGGCCGGGAAAGAATCGCCTCTAGGTCCACTATGATGTTGTCAGACTCGGACTGATCGTCAAACTCCACCGCAAACGCCTGCGACGAATAGTAGACGTCCCTGAGTGTGGATGACTTTTTCTCGCGGGTGAGCCTGTTTGCAAAAAACGCCAGCCATACAAGCTGCGTAAAGGAGCGCAGCTGTGACGTGTTTTTGGAGCTGCGCAGCGACGCGTTGGTGCCCAGTATGTACTGGCGTATCTTGTCGTCGTATACGATGTTGCTGACTGACCGGCTCGGGATGGAAAACTTGGGGAATTGGCCGCCGTCGATGTCATCGTAAATCTTGGCGCCATGCCGCTCAAGCAGGCCCAGCAGCGTCTCGTGCTTTTCCTGGGCAGATGCCGTACGCTTGGTCTTTTTTTGTTTCTGGGCGTCGGCCGCCTTGGCGCCCTGCCCCTTTTTCCTAGCCAACGCCCTCTTTTTCCTCCCCCTTGTCGCCCCCCTTTTCTTCTTTTGGGGCCCCGGCGGCAGCGGCTTCCTCGTCGCCGCCACCGCCATCGGCGTTGGCGGACAGAATCTTGCTGGTGTCGGGCTCGCTCTTTTTGCCCGCAAGCTCGGTGCAAAACTGCGCTATGAGCGGCACATACTTGGAGTACAGGTTTGCCCTCTTTTTGGCGGCCTCGGCCTGCCCCTTTTTGGACATGTATGCGGAAAGCTTGCGCGACAAGTATTGCAGCCCGAGCTTTAGCTCGCGCTCAATCTCCTTGCGGTCCGCCACGTTTTCCTTGCCGGCGGTCTTGTAGGGTATGCGCGTGGAGCAGATGTGGCTGACTATCACCAGGGGCGGGTCGCCCTTGATCTTGTACCGGGCCCAGTCGGTGTCGTTTACCACCTTTAGCACCACGTCGCTGCCCTCGTCATATAGCAGCGGTATCCGGTTTGCAAACCTGTACGTCTTTATCCCCCGGTTTTGTATGTCACCGCCGTATGCGATACCCATCTCCACCACGAACGGAAACCCCGAATAGGCGGACGCGGGCCGCTGGACCACGGCCATAAAGTCCGGGTTGAAGAACTTTTGCATGCCCTTTTGGAGCGGGGTCTCGCCCAGCGGGGCAAGGCACCCGGGGTCGGGCGCGATAAAGTCCTCGTAGCGCTGCAAAGAGCCGCTGAGCCGCACAAGCTCCTCGTTGTCCATCGAGCCCATGCGCTTTTCGGGCCGGAATCCCGCAAACTCGGCAAACTTTGCGGCCGCCGTGGGGCCCACGCGCTGAAACCGCTTTGTCAGAAACGACGAGAGCGTCTCGCCCTGCATGGTGCTGGTCAGCTGGCGGTAATAGGGGCTGGACTCGTCGAGATCGACCGTGACCGAGCGCGACTCGCCAAAGTCCCAGTAGGACATGCGGTTGCCGGCCACGTCCAGGTCGTCAATCCGGATCTTGGCAAGCCTGTCCAGATCCACTCCTGCAAACGACATTATTGACAGCGCCACCCGGACCTTGCGCGAAAGCGTCTTCCATTTCTTGGCCGTGCGCGACATTATGCCCGCAAAGTTGTTGCTTCCCCGCGAGAGGCCCAGCTCACGCCGGATCTTGGACATCATCTTGTCGTCCATGGCGGGTATCTCAAAGTTGGACTCGGCCATCATGCGCCGGATGGTCTCGACGTCGACCCCGTACGGGTGGGGGCGGATTATCGTCGGTGCCGGCGGCATCGTCTTTACCATCCTGGAATACCTAAACTTCTGGCCCTTGGGATCGTCAAACGACAGGGTGGCATACGGCGTGATCAGCGACGTCTGGTATACATAGTCACGGATCTTCGATCCGGCCTTGGAGTAGTCGCCCTCCAGGCATATGCTGACCGACAGCCCGCCCTTTTTGATCTCCCGGGTGACGTGCTTTTGTATGACCGGCTTGTTTTTTTGTATGTCCAAGAGTATCTCAAACTCGTCGGCGGTCTGGCCGTCCGTGGAGCTGATCACGCGGACCGGCTTGTTGGTGGTAATCTGCCCGTACAGGATTGCCATCGTCGCCCCCAGTCCAAACATCCCCCTGGCCTGCTTTAGCCCGAACTTTGATCCGTACAGGACGGTTCCAAACGCCAGGGGCACGTTGGCGGCCGGCATGCCGGGGCCGTTGTCGGTGACGGTCAGCACGTAGTGCCGGGGATCCTGCTTGGAGGGGTCTACGGCCTTTATGGAAAGCCTCACGTTGGGGAATATCCCGTGGTGGTCGCACGCATCCAGCGCGTTTTCCACAAACTCGCGCACGGCCGTGTACAGCGAGCGCGTGGGCGTGCTGAATCCGGCCAGGTCACGGTTCCGGTAGAAAAATTCGCTGGGCGATATCTGGTTAAAGTTCTCGCTAGAAGACATCCTGATCCTCCCAGAGCTGCATGCGCCCCACCCTTTCGCGCCGCCTTGCAGATTCCAGCCTCCCGTACACAGACCCGTGCATGCTGCCTGCCGACAGCGACGAGATTGCGTCTACGGCCAGACGCAGGTTTTTGGAGCTTCCGATCACCGAGACGGTCCTCCCGTACACGGATATGCTGGTGGAGCTTAGGTTTTCCATGTTTCTTCTTGCCCTACCACCCTCGCCAATAAGTCTCCCTTTTATCCTTTCAATCTGCCCCCTGGACTTGCCGCCAAACTCGCGCAGGTCCAGGACGTGGAGCGCGTTCTCCTCCCGGAGGAGGAGCATGGCATGCCGCGGCGAAAAGCCCCTTCCGATGGCGGTCACAATCTCCACAGCCTTGAAGGGCCGAATCCTCTCGATGTCTTGGGGGGCAGAGGAGGCGGCCTCTACAAGCACCTCGCCGGACTCGCCGTCTATGCCCAGGCGTACGCCGCATGCAGACTCTATGGACGACTTTGTGGCCCCCGACCGGCCGATCAGCACCCCCACCCTGTCGGCCGGAATCCGCACCATCTTTTCAAAGATCATGATACCACCAAACCATACACGTCGGCCGGGTTGTCCACGGTCAGGCCCCGCCGCACGAAAAACCTGGTCATGTTGTGTATGTCCCTCTTGAGAAACTCCTCGGAGCGCGGGTGGGCCAGATCGACTGCCGATCCGAGGTCAAACAGCACCAGTCCAGACGAGGTCTTGAACACGTTGTATTCAGAAAAGTCCCCGTGGACGAGGCGGGCATCCCTGTACATCCTTGCAATCAGATCCACCGCCTGCGCGTAATCGCTGTCGTCCACCACGGCGGACTCGACCAGCGAGGCGGCCGGGACGCCCCGCCGCCCCACAAACTCGGTGACAAGCACGTTGTTGGACACGGTCACGGGCCGCGGGACCGGCACCCCCCCCTCAAAGCACTGTGTCAGGTTGCGAAACTCCTTTTTTGCCCATTGCTGGACAATGTTGCGGGTTCCGCGCCGGATGCGCGAAAACCTGGGGTCGCCCTCGATGTACGGCGCGCGGTTCTTAAAGTTAGAGGTGGACACCAGGTAGATCTTGAGTGCCACGTCGGCACCGTCGTCGTCCACGCCCCAGAACACGACGGACTCCTTGCCGGCCTTGACCGCCCCGTTTACGCCGGATATTGTGTGGGACCGTATCATGTTGAACAGCGTCATCACGGTCGGCTTGTCCAGCACCTCGTTGACCACCTTGTTTTTCTTAAACCCGTCATCGGGCGCGCCGCGCCGGATCTTGGTCAGCAGCTTGTTGCTGATCTTGGACTCTAGCTTCCTGCTGAGATCGTCGTATGACATGCGATCACATCTTGATCACTATGAGAAAGGGGACGTCTCCGACGTGCTTTATGCCGGACTCGATCCCAATCCCCATTCCGATCGACATCGAGATTGTCTTTTCCCCCGCCATGTTGATTATCGACGAGGTTTGCAGCAGCTTCTCGGCCTCGCGCCGGTCCACCGTCCTTTCGCAATAATAACCGCGGCTGATGGCGATGTTTCGCTCCCCGTCGGACGCGGTCGTGCCGACCAGCTCGGGATCACAGATGTTGAGCATCACGTTGTCCCGGTGGCTGGATACGCGCACCGAAAAGGAGGCGGCGGATTGGGACGCAGATGATCCGGGCCGGGGGGAGGCGGTAGCGGCGGCGGCGGGAGAGGGGGGGGAGGAGGAGGACATCACGCATACTTTCCCTTTACCGTGGACTTGGCGCCGCACGCCTCGCAGATCAGGAATGAAATCCGGTTTTCCTTGACCGCCCGGGTGTCGGGGCTCTTGCACGTGGGGCACTCTACATAGTCCTTTACGTAAATCCGGAACAGCCGCGTAAAGTCGTCGGGGTCTCGCTTGCCTATGAACATGGCCTTTTCGCCCAGCCGTTCTGCAGGCACCGCAAACTCCTTTGCCAGGTACTGCAAGACCTTGTCGGGGTCGCGGCGCAGCACCTTGGGAAATTCCGAAAAGTTGCGCAGATACGTCTTTTGGCCCTCCCACATCACGTCTACCGCAGGCAGTTCAAAGCGGGCGGTGGAGGATCCGGTCCCGTCGGACAGGCGGTCGCCAATCCTTTTGAGCATGACCTCGTACTCTTCCTTTGTCAATATTCAGGGCGGCATGTACACCCTATATCTATTTTAAAAAAGAGGCGTGTGGGCAACGTCTACATGCTTCCGATTCTAAAGACGTTGGTACCACATTCTGGGCACGAGCCTTTTACGGCCGGTCGCCCGTTCTTCAGCTTAGTTTCCTTGGGATCTTTGATGTCCCTTTTTTCCCTGCATTTTACGCAGTATGCTTGAACCATTCTAAAGTCCATAGCGTAATGCTCGTATTTAGTGAGGTGCTGTAAAAATTATTTTACCCCATGCCTAGATATCTGTAGATTTTACCGGGTGTTTGTGGCACCGCCGCGCCGGAAAATTTGGAAAATCCGCGGCTTTTGGCGGATTTTTGGCGGGTTTTGGGCCGCAGAGACGGTGTTGTGGCCCATTTGGGCCCATTTTTGGGAAAATTGGATTTTTCACGCCAACAGATAAAGGGCCGCCAGAGGGGTTTTGCCGCATGGCAAGAGCAAGAACGAGGAGGAGGGGGGTGGCCATTACGGCTGCGATTTTGGGCGCCATTACGGTGGCCAGCTTTGCGGTATGGACGATGCCGCCGCAGGATGGAGGCGGCGGCGGCGGGTGGATGTCGCAGCCGGTGCGATCCCCCCAGGACGGCGGGAACGTGGCGATAGTCACCTCGGATTACGGGGGGCATCTGGACGGAGTCAGGAGCATACACGGCGTGCTATCCAACGAGGTCGACGCGTCATTTGGGGCCCTTGGGGCGGGCCGGATAACCGCGCAAGAGTATGCAGAGATGGCGGATGCCACGTCGGCGCAGGTCCGGACGCAGATACTCCGGCTTGTCGAGAGCAAGGCCCCCCAGGAGTGGCACGACAGCTATGTCAGCTATGTCGAGGCGTTGCGTGTGCAAAACTCGATAATCAGGGAGACCATCGTGGCCGCAGAAAAGGCGGGCGGCCAGGACGGCGGGGAGGCGCTGGAAGAGGCGGCTGCCAGAATCAAGGAGATGAGGGCGCAGATGATGTCGTACATGGCAGAGTCGGCGGATGCCGTCCCGTCGCCATAGGCAACACAGGTGACGGCCGCCCGCCGGAAATTATTAAAGGCAGCCACGTTGTGTAACAGCATGTCCCAAAAGGCCGATAGCAGGGTGGAAAAGGACGTGAGTGCGTCATCGGCAAGCAGGTTGCTTGTGATCTGCGTGGACAGGGACAACGACGTGGGCGAAAAGACGGGGATTAGGACGCCGGTCATGGGCAGGGACGCGTGCATAGAGGCGGCCCAGCGGCTGGCGCTGGAGGACCCCGAGGACGCAGATTCCAACGCCATATTTTCGGCGATAAAGACGTACGAGGATCTTGTAAGCAAGGGATATCAGGCCGAGGTGGCCGTGATCACCGGGGTTGCGCAGAGGGGCGTGCATGCGGATGAAAAGATCGCCAGCGAGGTGAGGCGCATCATGGACAAGTTTTCGGCAGAGGGGGCGGTCATAGTGTCAGACGGCGAGGATGACGAGAGCGTGATTCCCGTGATACAGTCTGTGTTGCCCGTGGTGTCCGTGCAGCGGGTGGTGATGAGGGTCAGCAGGAGCGTGGAATACTCGTATGCCGTGTTTGCAAAGTATCTCAAGATGGTCGCATACGATCCAAAGTATTCAAAATTTTTCCTCGGCGTACCGGGGATACTTTTGCTGATTGGCGGCGTTGCCACGGTGTTTGGGTACACGGCCGAGATTTTTGCGGTGCTGGTAAGCATACTTGGCGGGGCGTTCCTGATCAGGGCGTTTGACATAGACAGGGTCTGGGCAAACTGGGCCAAGCCCACGCCGTCGGGATTTATCAGGGTGTTTACGCTGATTGCCGGGGCGATACTGATGCTGTCCTCTGTTCCGGCAGGCATATCGGTGGTCGGCATTGACGATGTAAAGACGGGGTCTGACGTACTGGATCGGATATCAAACGAGATGGTGATAGGACAGTTTATCGCGGGGGCACTGCCAATCCTGTGGGTCGGAATCGGCACCATATTTGCGGGGATGCTGCTGAGCAACTGGCTTGCGGGGATGCACAGGCAGATACCGGACATCCTCAGGCTCGTGGTGCTGGCGGCCCTGTACCCGACGGTGGCCCAGTTTACCAACATCATGGTCAACGACGCAAGCTCGTTTACGCTGTTGCCCACGTTGCTGGGAGGGCTGGCCGCCACGCTGGTGTCCGCCATCCTGCTGTTCAGGAGATACCGGTGGCGGTCCGGTGAGCTCGCAGGCGAGGGCGAGAGAACCGGTTAAAAGGCGCGCGGCATCACGGGCGCGCGGATGCCCGCAGGCCGGCCGTCTCCCTCCCCTCCGCCGCCGCCGCCAATCCACCATAGTAATATTTGGCGAAAAGCACGACCGTTGTGTATGAACAGGATCAAGGACGTGGTATTTCAGATATCCGGGCTGTACAGGATTTACTCAAAGAGGCTGGAGCATGACGTTAGGTGCGGCGACATACCAAACCACCTGGCGTTGATTCTGGACGGAAACAGGAGATGGGCCCGGAGAAACCTCGGTCTGGACGCGGACGGGCACGGGAGGGGGGCCGACGCGGTCGAAAACCTGCTCGACTGGTGCGAAGAGTTTGACATAAAGATCATCACGCTGTATGCGCTGTCTGCGGAGAACATGGACAGGACTGGCGTGGAGATTGATGATCTGTTCGGGCTGATCGAGGCCAGGCTGCAAAAGCTGTACGACGATCCCAGGATACACAGGAGCAGGATGAGGGTAAAGGGGATTGGGAGGCTGGATCTCCTGCCACAGTCGATAAGGACGGTGCTCGGCAGGCTTGATGATGCCACAAAGGGGTATGACAACCATTTTTTGAACATAGCGCTCGCGTACGGGGGGCAAAACGAGCTGGTTGACGCCGTAAAGAAGATCGGGGCCAAGATCAGGGACGGCGAGATCGGGGTGGATGACATAGACAAGGAGGAGATCGAGGCAAACCTGTATACGTCCCACCTTCCGCAGTCCTCCCCGGACATGATACTAAGGACGTCGGGTGAAAAGAGGCTCAGCGGGTTTCTTATGTGGCAGAGCGTCTACAGCGAGCTGGTGTTCATGGACATATTCTGGCCGGAGTTTCGAAAGATAGATCTGATGCGGGCCATCAGGACGTATCAAAAGAGGAAGAGGAGGCTGGGCAGGTAATGCGCGAGGATGCGTCCGCAGGCGCGGTGATCTTTAGGAGGGCGGGGGAGGAGACCGTGTTCCTGCTGCTAAAGTACCCGTCCGGCCACTGGGACTTTGCCAAGGGCAGGATTGAGCACGGCGAGACGCAGGTTCAGGCCGCGACAAGGGAGGTCATGGAGGAGACGGGGATTGAGGATCTGGCGTTTGTCGACGGTTTTGAGCACCGCATAGAGTACGACTTTGAGCATGCCGGAGAGAGTGTGCACAAGCAGGTCGTGTTCTTTCTGGCAGAGACGTCCGTCGAGGATGTCGTGCTGTCACACGAGCATGTTGATCACGCGTGGATGGGTTTTGAAGAGGCGTCTGCCAAGGTGACCTTTGCAAACGCGCGCCGGGTTTTGGCCGGGGCGGCCCACTACCTTGCACGGACGGCGTCCTGAATTCGCCGTGCCTCGGCGGCGGGGTCGGCCGCCCCCAGGATCGACCGGCCCACTATCAAATAGTCGGTGCCCGCCGAGACAATCCCGGCCGGATTTCCCCCCTGGACGCCCACGCCGGGCGAGTAAATGTCAAGCCGTCCCCGGGCGGTCTTGCGGCAGTATCTTATTATTTCTGGAAACGTGGCCCCCGCCACGACGCCGTCAACACACTCCTGGAGCGCCCACCGGAGGAACAGCCGGTACAGCCGGGATTGGCGCGTGCCGTTTGGTGACGGGACGACGCCCAGGTCGTATGCCAGCCGCGCCTCGGGCGCGCTCATGTGACACAGCGTGATCACGCCCTTGCCGCGCCGGTGGGCGTGTCGTACAAGCGCGCGCAGGCCGCCGGGGCCCATGATCGGGTTTGCAATGACGGCGTCAAACCCCAGATCCCACAGGTTTTCCAAAACGACCCGGTTTGTGTTGCCAATGTCGTTGAGCTTTATGTCGGCTATTGTGACCAGACCGCGGTCGGCGGCGGCCCGGGTTATCCTGCCAATCTCCCTCTGGCCCAGCGGGAGCAGCAGGTGCAGGTTTAGCTTTACCCCGGATATGTGCGGGTGGAGCAGGCCGATGTTGCGCAGGGCCGCCTTTTGCAGGTCGCGGGGCGGCGCAGGCTCGTAGTCGTTTGCCAGTATTATCACGGATCCCTTGGCGCGCGCTGCCCGCCTCATAGCCGCTTTAAAGTTGGCCATGGTTGCAGGTACATGCTGCTTGGCTTAAGTTTTGTGGCGGCGGCGGCGGCGGCGGCCGCTGTCTTGGCCCGGGTGGGATCCGCCGCCGCCGCTACGAGTTGGCCAATGGTGGGCGGGCGGGGGGCAGGGGGCAGGGGGCTACCGTGCGGCACGCCTGTCTATGATGTCGCCCACGGCGGGGCCCGTGCCTATTATCGTGACGGGAACGCCGAGCCTGTCCTCGATGCCGCCTATGAACGCGCGCGCGTCGCTGCCAAGATCGTCAAAGGACGTTTTGCCCGCGCAGTCGGGGTAGATGACGTCCAGCTTTGTGACGGAGATCTGCGTGGCGCCGTTGAGCATGACCGCGCGGGCGGCCAGATCAAAGTCAAACTCGGCGGCGCGCCTCTGCCTGCCGGTGACCGTTCCAAACTCGGACCAGCCACGGGAGGCGGCCTCCTCGGAGGACAGCTCGCCGGCCAGGGGTCCCGTGCCCACCCGCGTCACATACGCCTTGAACACCACGATTACCTCGTCCACACGCGTGGGTCCCAGCCCGATGTCGGCGCAGATTCCGGGGGCGGTGACGTCCTTTGAGGTCACGTACGGGTATGTGCCGTGCCACAGCGACAGGAACGTCCCCTGCGTACCCTCCACCAGGACGAGGTGGCCGGCATCCAGCGCGTCGTTGACCTGCCGCGGCACGTCCACCGTGTAGGGCTTGGTCGATTCCACGTCCTTTGCCAGACGCAGTACGCGCAGTGCCCTGTCGGCGTTGGCAGGCCCCGTGCCCGATCCGGTGCTGCCGATCTTTTCCTTGAGATCGCCGCGTGAGTCGCGTTGCAGGTGGGATTCCTCGATTATCCCGCAGTTTTGGTCTACGAATGCGCGCCCCCGCACGCCAAGGTCGTCGACCTCCCTGTGCAGGACGTCGGGGTTTACCACCACGCCGGGGCCGATCATGACGCGTGCGTTTTTGTTCAAAAACCCGCTCGGAAGCATGCGCACCTTGAATATCTTGCCGCCGTCGTGGATCGTGTGACCGGCGTTTGGTCCGGCCCCGCCGCGCACCACTATCGCGGGATCGTCGTGCACGGCAAGATACGAGATGATCTTCCCCTTGCCCTCGTCCCCAAAGAATCCACCTATCACAAGCATGGATGGCATACGCACAAAGGCCGGATGCGTGTTATTTAAGCTAGGGTGACGGCGGCCCTGGTCAAAATTGCTGATCTGGGGAAAAGCGGTCAAAGATTTCGGTGTCGGATGCCGTAGCGTGGCAAAAGGGGCGATTTGGCTTAACGAACCATCGTTCATAACGAAATGCTCAAGACTAGGCACGACGTAAACAGGTACGGTCGCATCCGGCGATCGCGTGCATTCTGCAATTCTTGGCGCGGCGACATTCTGGGCGGATTGCGGGGATACTCCCACACCCCGTCCCGCACCTTGCGGTACATGGATCTGTTTGGGATTGAGGACGGGACGCATGCCAGTTTTGGGCAGTCCCCGGACGCCCCCGTGCCAATACCCGTGCGGCCTGCTGCGGGTAATCAAGATCCCGGCAGAGTACGACTGCGACCCGATACCTCCCGAATATGACGAGTTTTTGTTCCCATGACGGCATCCGGCGGAACCGCAGGATGATGGAGATGTCCAATCCGGCCACGGGTAAAAAACGGCCCCGGACAATCTGCATGGGGAAAATGGGCGGCGATATCGAACTTTGGGAAAAAAGGCTTGCCGGGATGCGCGATCATCTTTGACCGCTTTTTGGCACATATACAGATTTTGGAGGGGCGTGACGACGCAGTGTGGCGGTGGGCGTGTGAATCATTTTATACCAACGCCACGGGGTGCCAAGCGTGTCAGAGCCAAACTATGCGGGGAACATCATCATAAACCTGGCAAGCCTGCCGGACTTTTTGAGGGAGCCCATACTGGCAAAGAGGCTAAAGGAGTTTTTTCCAATGTCTGCAGAGGAGCGGCGCGAGGTGGTAAGAAACGCGCTGGAGGCAGGTCCGGACATACCGTTTCCAAACTTTGCAAAGCTGTGCAAGACGTGGATGGGGGCGCTCGCCGCGATGGGCGAGGGCGAACGGCTCTTGATGTTTGGCACGTACATGGACGAGATTGCAGACATGCCCGAGAGGATTATCAGGTTCAACCTAGACGGCCTGCTAGAGGTGTTCTTGTCCCTCACCCCCGAACAGCAGGGGGTTGTCGGCGCATCGCTGGTACGCGCCGTGGACTGTCTAGACGACGCCAAGAGAAGGATGATGTACACGCTGATTCCAAACAATGCGAAAAAGGCTATTGGGATGTAGTCTTTTCCTCTGGGTTTCTGTTGTCCTCGTTTGAATAGTCGATTACGTCGCCCTCGGGCGTCATCACGCCGGCAAACACCTTTTCATGCTTTTTGAGCACCTTGCGGTGGTCGGACATTGACAGGTCTAGCCTCATCTCGTTGATGACCATGACCTGGTATTCCTTCCATTCGGCCCAGCACTTGTTGCAGCACGGATACCGCTGGGCCGCGGGGTGCAGCGTCTCGCCGTCGGGTATCGCCTTTTTGCACTTGGTGCAGGTACCGGACATGGGTTGCGGGGGTTTGGGGCCACTTTTATTGTTGTCGGTTGCGTCTGCGCCAAAAGGGCAACGTGTTGGCGGCCTGCGCATCAGCCCTTGGCCGCTGTGGCCATTGCTGTTGCTGCTGCTGCCGCCGCTGCCGCCCGCTGACCGCCGCTGTTTGCGGCTACAACGGCGGCGGCGTGGCGTCCCAACCCGTACAAATGGCTAATAGTGACCCCCGCCACACTGGGATTGTGAGGATTAAATGCCCAAAGTGCAACGAGGCTGCCGAGCTGTCACAGGGCTTTGTGTCGGTGAGGTGCAAGGAATGCGGCCTGGACATGAGCTATGGCGAGTATGTCAGATATGTGGCCCACAACAACCCCCAGTATTCGGACATTCTGGGCGATTATACGGGGAGTACAGAGGGCCAGACGGCCGGAACGCTTGACGACTGGGACTAGTCCCATCCCCCCGACGTCCGTCCATCGGGCATTTGACACCCGCCCATGAATGGAAAAGGACGGCGTCGTAATGCCTTGCCAGGGCCGCTTTTTTGCAGCTCGCCTGCGGGGCAAAACACCATTGCCGCGCCCATTCATGGATGGCCGCCGCCGGTCCCGAATCCCGATCAACTTGGCAGAACGCGCGGTAACACCTTTCCCCCAACAATCAAGCGGCAGGGGCGGCCGACAACCGGTGTTTTCATCATACAGATGACGCCAAACTCGCCGTCGGGCCGCCGCACATACCCGCATCCTTCCACGGTCCGGCCCCTGCCAGCGGCCGGTTGCCGGGTGATTTGGCATTGTATGCGCGGCCGGTCGGCAGATCCTTGCCCCGGTCATATGCAGCCGTCGCCGCCCCTGCGGCGGCATCCGATCTAGGCCGCCAGGTGTAAGCGCGCGGATCTGCCAGCAGCGGGCCAGGCCGGTTTAGCCTGCAACGGAAAGTACCACCCACCCATCGCCAAAAATAATTAGCGGCGGCGCAGAGGCGTGTAGTGGACATACAGATAGAGGGCATCCTCAACTTTGTCGGGTTTGTGGTGGGGCTGGTGATAGGATCCATGTCGGCCGTCGGATACAGGAACACGGGGAGTCCGACGCTGTTTAGGCTGGCGGTCGCGTTTTTTGCCATCAGTGCCGGGTTTTGCGTAATCTGGATCGGGTTTGTGGCAGGCGCCATCACGACGGAGTCTGGCGGCATCGAAGACTGGGTGCAGACGCTGGGTATTGGGATTCAGACCGTCGGATATTTCTTCATAGCGGTTTCGCACGGCATCAAGGCGTTTTTGCCAAAAAACAGGTACTTTAGGTCGGTCGCAATCCTGCCGGTGTTTCTGGCCTCGTCTGTACACATAGAGCACATCCTTAGATCCGTCTCGTTCATACTGCTGACGTACGGGGCGATCGAGACCGTTTTGTCCTACCTTGACAACCGGAGGAGGGGGACGGCGGTGGTGGCCGCGGGGCTTGCGATGCTGGCACTGGGCGAGTTTTTGTCGTGGTACTCGTTTGTGTTTCCCGGATCGGTTTTGTACACGGCGTCAAACATCATCAAGATAGGCGGGTTGATCGCCCTGTTTGTGCCGGTCAGCAGGATTCCGTGGACCAGGATTAGAATCGACGGCGAATTTCCAGATTCAGACGCAGACAAGCCGCCCGGCCCGCAGGGGTTGGGCAAATAATCGTCCGGGTTGTCAAATTCTTTTGTCTTAACAGTATATTCACAGGTAGGTTTTATTCAAGAGTGATGGCAGAGTACAGGACGCACATGAGGATGGTCGGCGACATACTGTCCACGGCGCTTGACGACCAGCAGGACGGCAACGGGGCCAGCATCACGTACCTGATCAGGAGGGCAAACATCCCGCATGCAAGGATGGTCAGGATTCTCAAGACGCTGGTCTCGCAGGGCCTGCTAGAGCGGGCGGACGATCAAGGGACCGCGTCAAAGTACAGGATAAGCCAGTCGGGCAGGGAGTTTTTGCAGGCATACCAGACGTTTAGCAGGTTTGCAGACAACTTTGGGCTGAGTATTTAGCCCGGACTCATTCCAGATCGTCGCCGTCACGGTAGCTGGGATCGTCCTCAAAGTCGTCCTCAAACTCCGTGTCAGAATAGTCAGACGGCGAGCTCATGCTGTCGTGCCGGCGGGGCCCAGCTGCATATTAATGAACAAATCTATCTTAAAATACGCAGGAGGCTGCCAAGGTCTGTGTCCAAGAGAGTTCCGTGCATACAGCAAAGCATGCACG
Source organism: Cenarchaeum sp. (assembly GCA_020027365.1). The sequence continues at coordinate 3,800 of JAHRAJ010000081.1, read as the reverse complement.
ATGTCGGCAGGACCGTGCGGGCGGGCGGGGTGGTCGTGTTTCCCACGGATACCGTATACGGGATTGGGTGCAGCCCGTACCACGGGGAGGCGGTCAGGCGCATATACGAGATAAAGCGCAGAGATCCGGGCAAGCCGCTGCCGATTCTGGCCGGATCCGCCGCGGAGTTGGAGGGGATTGCGTCGTTTGGAAAGATTGCAAGGAGGGTGGCGGCAAGGTTTTGGCCGGGCAGGGTCACGTTGGTGGTCGGACTCAGGGATGCCGGTGTTGCAGAGTCTTTGGGGGCCGGAGGCGGCGGTGGCAAAGGCACGCTGGGCAGCGTTGCCGTGCGCGTGCCAGACGGCGGCTGCGTCGGATCAATCCTGCAGGAATGCGGCATGCTGGTCGGGACCAGCGCCAACGTCTCGGGTACGGGGCCGTTTGTGGATCCAGACGAGTGTATCCGCAACATATCCGGGTATGACGTCTTTGTCGACGGCGGCGTCATACGCGGGGACGGGGCCGAATCCACCATAGTGGACGTTACCGCCGCAGACGGGGAGGAGGGCGGAGATGTGAGAATCCTAAGGGAGGGCGCCGTGAGCGGCCGGGAGGTTGTGGACGCGGCTTGGACATGATAGTCACGTGCCCGAGGCACTTTGAGGAGGAGGCGTCAGGCGAGATTGCAGAGGTGTTTGCAAGGCTGGGTTTTGCAAATCCCCGCGTTACAACAACCGGCATATCGGGGATTCTTACCGTGGCCACAGGCGGTGATGGGGGTGATGATCCCGTGGAGATTGCGGGGAGGATTTCTGCGATGGTTCTGGACGAGCCATGGTCGGTGAGGTATTCCCAGAGGATAATCCCGATCCAAAAGGACATGGCAAGCAGGACCGCCGACATTGCAGACGGGATTGACTCGCTCAAGTCCGTGATGGGGGACGGGCACACATACAGGATTACGATCGAAAAGAGGCACTCGACGCTGTCCGGCAGGGACGTGATCAAGGAGGTTGCCGGGAGGATTTCCAACACGGTAAACCTCGACAACCCGGACTGGGTGGTGCTGGTGGAGGTCCTGGGCGCCAGGGCGGGCGTCTCCGTCGTGAGACCGGACAGCATTGTCAGCGTGGAAAAGGTAAAGCGCTCGCTGTCAGAACAGGATTGACGCCCTTTCCAGCAGCAGATCCTCCAGCGGGGTCTTTGACGAGATTGCGTCCGTGTGTTTTTTTGTTATTTTGTGGTATCTTTTGACGAACGGTTTGTTATCCGGCCCTGACGACAGCAGGCCGGGATTGGATATGTCCGACAGTTCCCTGTCGACCCTTGCGAGGGCGCGTTTTGTTCCCAGTGCGATAACCACAAAGTCGCGGTTGGGGCGGATTCCCAGATCGGCGATCGCCTTTGATATCTGGGTGGTGGCCGCAAACCTAAGCAGCAGATCGGTCGCAAGCCTGTCGGCAAGCAGGATTTTCCGCCTTTGCGCCTCTAGCGAGACGCCGACGATCTTTTCGATGTGGGATTTGCCCAGTACAAATCTTGCAGAGACTGCCTGAATTTCGGGTGTTGCGTGCCCGGCACGCAGGCCGTCAAGAAACCCGTGGTCACGCGACCCAGATCCGGTTATCGGGTATACGTGCACGTTTGTCCTGCGTACAACAAATGAGATGTGTGTTTGCGGGGTGCCGTCTCGGGTTCTGCCGCCGCCGCCGCCGCTGCCGCCATGTATGACCGGGATTAGGCTCACCACATCCCCGGACCGGATCACCGTGTCCCGGCCGGCCAGTGCAGAAGAGTCCACGCCGTTTACCGCGACAAGGGTGTTGCGGGCATCCAGCGGGGGCGTGTCTGCCGGCTTTTTGTCAGACATCAGCAAGAGCAGCAGGCCGTCAAGCGTAATCTCATCGCGTTCCACCATGATGCCGTCTGTTCCAAACGACTTTTTGGCACCTCCCAAAAACCGGACTTGGATCACGATGGGTGGCGGGAACCCAAGCAAAATAAACCAACCCTGCCGGAAAACGGTTATGCAGAACCAAAAGGCGTGTTGCCGGATTCCTTACCGTACATCAGAGGCCGGCTCTTGATCCAAGGCCTCGCCGGGCTTGTCCATTACCGCAAAAGAGCCCTCCTCGGTGTCGGTGTCCGGGGCGTCGGAGGCGTCGGTTGCCGCTGCCGCGTCGGGGGCGTCGGTTGCCGCTGCCGCGTCGGGGGCGGGTACAGTCCCACCGTCAACGGCGTCGGCCGCTACGGCTTCACCGTCAGACTTTACGTCCGGTGTAGATTCGGCGTTTTTGATCTCCTCGTCACGGATTTCGTGTTTTACGTATTTTGTGATATATCCCGCAATCTCGTTTTTAAGCCCCTTGGAACGGATGATTGAAATCCTGTCCAGCGCCTTTTTGTTGTCGGCAAAGTCCAGACCAAACTCGGACTTGTGATCCGCCATTACCTCCATCGAGATACGCCTAATTCTATCCACTGGGCAAAGGCAGAGTCGGGGTGTATTATACCTATATGCCCAGATAGCGGACGGTGTTGTCATACAGGTCTGACACGGTGTCGTCGTATGATTGCCGGAGTGCCTTTGCCGCACAAAAGACCACGCTTGGAACAAAGCTAATCTGCGCACTCCGGTGCTCAAAACACCTTGAAAACGGGACGGGTCCGTCGGTCTCCACCAGAATCCGGTCGGGACGCGCCTTTTGCAACAAAACCCGCTTGTCGGACGCGTATACCATCACGGGTCCAAACGACACGTAACAATCCAAATCCATCGCCTGGCGCAGCTGTTTCTTGCCCCCGTCAAACCAGTGCAAGAGCTTTGCGCCGATTGAATACGACGGGAGGATTTTGTATACCGCATCCAACGACTTGCGCGAGTGTATTGATACAGGCTTGTCGTATTTTTCAGCCAGGGACAGCAGGGTTTCAAACACCAACTCCTGCCGCCGCGAGTCCTCTTCCGAGTCGGCATAGGACGGATCCAGCCCAATCTCACCAATGCCCGACAGCGCGCGGTGTCGCTTTTCGATCATGGCCGTCATGGATTCAAGGTTGTCGGCGGCCATCTCCGGATGGATTCCGACAAACGGCAAAACCAGCGGGCTTTTTCCAGCAAGGGCCAGGGTCCGGTGCGAGGTCGGGCCGTCCATGGACACGCAGCATGCCTTGATCCGCATGTTCTTCATGCAGGCCAGCGTGTGATCCAAATCCCCCGCATACGCGGGATCAGAGAGGTGTATGTGCGAGTCAAATATCCAGCCCATCCAAACCCGCCCCGGATTGTCTGTATTAATCGGTTCCTTTGTGTGATTTTTTTACTCGGCATGCTTTATTCCCGACGCGTGGAGGTTGGGCCGATGAAGTCATCGGAGCTCGGCATGTCGGCCATGTACAGGATTCTTAAAAAGGAGGGCGCCGTCAGGGTTAGCGAGGAGTCGGCTGAGGAGCTGCGCAGGATCACCGAGGAGGTGGCCGTAAGCATAGCAAAAAACGCGGCGGAGATGGCGGTTCATGCCAGAAGAAAGACCGTAAAGGCCGAGGATGTAAAGCTGGCCGCAAAGTCGTTTTTGAAATCATGATCTAAAGAGTTTAATAATTATTGGCCGGGTGTTTTTTGTTGCGGTCAGGCGGCGGCAAACCTGGCGGCGGCAGGATATGGGTGATGGCCTTGACAGATGGTTCCTGTGGATTACTGGACGGCCTTGGACGGGCAGACGGCCTTGGACGGGCAGACGGCCTTGGACGGGCAGACGGCCTTGGACGGGGGCGGGTTTGTCAGGGCGGGCTGGTGCGGCCAGGCAGAGTGCGAGGACGCG
>JAHRAJ010000093.1 GCA_020027365.1 Cenarchaeum sp. | reverse complement strand
GAATTTTTTCCCAATCCAGTCCGAACCTGCCTTTTTATACTATACACTGCGATCTAGATTCCGAGGTCAGATCCCGACAACTTTACAGAATCATCATATGCCTGCACGGTTAAGTCCGCGGTATCTTTTACCGTGGTTGTAAAGTCAGGGAGTTTTGTGTGAATTGTTATTGCACCGACTCTGACTTATTCCTGCAAAGGCAGCTTTTTGAGAATTTTCGTATATAAAGCACCCTGACTTAACAATCTATGAAAACTCCCACCAACTTAACAGTGCGCTTGGGTATGACGACCAGCATCCTGCTGATCCCGTCAGGCCGAACGCGTCAGGCGCGGCGCGATCACAGCAGATACCCCCTGGAAAACAGCACGGATACGGATTCCGGGTAGACGCACACCTCCCTTAGCCTGCTGTTCAGCTGCGGGACGCGCTCAGAGTCGCACCCCGCCAGTCCGCCGGCCCGTGCGACGGCGTCGTATATGCCGTGGCAGGCGGGCGGGACGCGCCCGGGGGCGGACTCCACCTCTACCGTGAGTATGTGGCCATATACAGCCATGATAAAACTAGCCCCCGCGGACGGGACGGCGTAGGTCACAAAGCAGTCTGTCTCGTACGAGACGGCGTCGCCGTCGCCGCGGTCGGCAAAGATGCCCACCTCCACGCGGTAATCCGGGTACATCTCGAGGGATTCCTGCGTGGGCACCATCGCGGGAAGGCCCCGCGGAATCTTTAGGTAAAACGTCGTCCCGTTGTATGCCCCGTCAAAGGTAACCTCGTGCGAGTGATCCGCGGGATCGTAAGAGTACGTGCCCCGGTATGACGTCATCACGACCGGCAGGCCCTCCCACGCCGTGTCCACCACCTGCGTGTTGGCAAACCCCTGGGCGTGCGCTGCACCGCACGCGAGCATCAGTAAAAATATAAAAAGGTGAAGGGTATGTTGCATCATCGCAGGCCTAGCGTGGACTGGATCTTTGGATACGGCTCTACGGCTACAAATGTCTCGTATTTTGCAACCAGCATTCCGAACAGCTCGGCGTTGTTGCCGTTTGGCTTGAATACTGGCGACCCGCCATCCCCGCCCTCTACGTGCATCATAACACTGAGTGGTCCCTGACCGTTCCAGTCCCTCAAAATCGTCCCGGATGTCGTGCCCGTGGTGATGCCGGACTTCTTCAGCATGGTCCCAGCCACAAGATCGGATTGCACCGCATAGTCGTTGATGGTGTATGACTGCCTGTAGTTCTTGAATATTTTGTCCGATACCGGGGTGGTGGAACTGACAAACGCACAGTCGCACCTGTTTCGTGGATGCGACTCTGTCACGGTTCCGACCTGTCTGTTAGATCCGGCCGCCTGATATATCCCGTCGCCGGCCACTCCCACGTGCGAGGGTATGACAAACCCGGTGTTTCCTCTACGATCCACGGCCTTGAATCCCAGCGTCGAATCGGCATCCAAGCCTTTACCTGCTGTGGCCACCGATATCCCCCCGATCAGGGGGGTAAAATTGGACGTCCTAGTTTTACGGGATATCTCGGTCATCTCGCCAAACTCGACCTCTACCGGGACGCCAGTCTCGGATGCAAGAAAGTCGGCGATCAGATCGCCGCGTTTTTGCGTGTAGTCGGTGCCGCCGACCAGCACGTACATCCTCTCGTCCTGAAAGTCTGCCAAGACCAGTACGATGTCGTTTTTGCCCACATATGTCTGCGATTCCTTGTCTAGATACCTTTCGTGCAGAAATGCCTCTGCGGCCACCAGTCTGGCTTCGGTCTGCGGATCCACCTTGAACGAGTCTATGCCATTGCGTTCAATCTCGTCCATTTCGGCGGTGATATCCCGCATCTTTGACTCTAATGCATATATTCGATCTTGCAGTGCGGATCGCTCCGCTGACAAAAGGGTCTGGTTTGTCCCGAGCATAGACTGCAGCATGTGTACCTCGTCCTCTGCCTGAAGCAGCTCTGTGTCTTTTTCATCCCACGCCACAAGATACCTGTCGGTGAACGCCTCTGCCTCGCCCATACAAGAGAGCAAAAGGCAGGTGATGGTCACTGCGGCAAGCAACGAGAGTGGAGATGCTGTTGTTTTTGTATTGATGTCTTTCATGTCATTGTTTGCATATGGGTGTGATTTCTAATATAGTTTATGGCTTCCGGTTCTGTAAAGTTTATGGGTGCCGGACGAAGGATCATACTCGTTTCCCATTTGGACGGTGTGCATAACACTCGCTAACGTTACAGAGCCCGGCTTCCACGAGCAGTGCTCCTACAGGCAGTTTGTATTTCTACAGAGTTTTAGGATGACATTTCGATGTACCGGGCATTCAGCGCCATCAAGTAGTTGGCGATCTTGCAAGCATGTTTTATTCATTGTATATATGAGCGGAAATCCGGCCGGATTGGGAGATATCTCCAACCATATGCCTAGCGCCCGCTAACTTGACAGAACCCCCGCCGGTACGCCGTCAAGTTGGCCAGGGTTTTGCCCAGACGTCGTTGTGCCTTATATATATATATGAAAATTCCAAGGTGCCTTGCTGGAACAGGTCGGCGCAGTAAAACCCTGCAACTCCCCGGCTGCAGCCACGGCAAAGATGCCGCTGACCAGTGCATCCGCGTGGTGCGGGTTTAGATGTAGTGTATGCGCGAGTGTGTTATGTACTCGGTTTCGTACTGGGTGACAAAGCCGCAGTGCGTGCAGGAGAACAGTCCCTCTGTGTTCTTGGGCGCCCCTGTTGCGGCCCCATCCCTGTCGATGACCCGGCCGTTGATCGACCTTACCACGATCACGTCGCCCTGGGTTATCACGGCAAAGTGGCGCGCCTCGTCGATAGAGTCGAGGAACTCCCGGATTGCGTCGACCACCTCGGCGTGCTCGATCGTCTCCGAGTCGTCTACGGGCGTCAGCACAAACTCGTGTAGCTTGAGGGCAGGCATCGCCCCGACGTTGTCGGCAACGTATACCAGCAGCTCCTGCCGGATGGACTCGATGTCCCGGCAGTCCACGGTGATCATGCAGGGGGGGCGGGGACCGTCAATATTTTAGTCAACCTGTCGGGCGGGCGGCGGTCACATTTTTTAACGGCGCCGGGTACGCACACGCATGGCGGACTCGGAGACCTTTGGGGTTGAAAAGGGGCACGGAAACGAGGTGATCGGGTGGCTCAACGACACGGCGCGGCGCGGCGGACTAAAGTTCGAGGCCAGGGAATACGGGCACTCGGTGGACACCGAGAACTTTGGCTCCTTTGAGCTGTTCTCGTGGGTCGGTGACGTGCGGCAGGCAAGGAGGCTCATAATCCGGGCCGGCAGGCGGTTTAAGATCAGGACCGTGGAGGGCGGATACAGGACCAAGGAGCGCATCTTTGCCCTCAAGAGGTCAGACTATGCCATGGTGCGGCGCGGCGACAGGGTGATAGGCCACCTGCAGTTTGAGTCGCCACGGTTTGGCAGAGGCCACTGGGCGGTGGTCGCCGAGGAGAGGCGGTGATCGGCGGTGGGCGGCGGCGGCGGCAGTAACGGCAGCGGTGTCATGCGGATCGGTTTGGTCGGCACTGGGATGCTTGGCGGCGCCGTCGGCATGCGGTTGCTGGACAAGGGGTACAAGCTTGCCGCGTACAACAGGACGCCGGGCAAGGCGGCGGCGCTTGGCAAGAGGGGCGCGCGCATATGCGGCACGCCCGGCGAGGCGGCGCGGCACTCGGATCTCGTGATCACGGCGGTACGGGATGCCGGGGCGGTCAGGGACGTCGTGTTTGGGGACGACGGCATCGCCTCCGGGGCGCGCGGGGGACGGGTGGCGGTTGCAGACATGAGTACGATAAACCCCGCCGAGTCTGGCAGGATTGCGGCAAGGCTTGCAGACGAATGCGGCATGCCCATGCTGGACATACCGGTGATGGGCGGGCCCAACGTGGCGGTCTCGGGCGGGCTTGTCATGATGGTGTCAGGCGACGCCGCGACGTACGAGGCGTTTGGGGGGGTGCTTGACGCGGTGGCACGCAAGGTGTTTTACCTAGGAGGCAGGGTCGGGACGGCCCACTCGGTAAAGCTTGCAATGAACCTGCAAATCTCGATGCTGGCGCTTGCACTGTCAGAGGGGATTACGCTGACGCGCGCGGCCGGCATCGACCCAGAGGTGTTCCTCAAGATACTAAACTCTACGTATTTCAAGACGGGCATGAGCGAGAACAAGGCACACCGGATGATTGCCGGCAGCTTTAGTCCGACGTTCACGCTGGAAAACCTCGAAAAGGATCTGAGGACGATCAACGACGCCGCCGGGTCGCTGGGCGCCAAACTGCCGATGGCGGACAGGGCCGGCGACATGTATAGGAATGCGGTGGATGCGGGGCTGGGGGGGCTGGATTACACCGGGATTATAGAGTACATAGGGGGGCTGGCAGACAGGCAGCAGGCCCCGTTTGGCCGCATCCCACCCCACGACCAACATCGGACGTGACGGGGTTGGCGGAGGATCCGGGTACAATAGGCAATCTCCCACCCACGCCAATCGGCCACCATGTACGAATTTCGGCGTCTGGGGGGCCGTTTTGCGCACGTCCGCCGCGTCTTGAGCCGCATCCGTCAGCAGGGGGGCCGCCGGCCCGCGCGCCGCCTGCCGTACGCCCGGTATGCCGCCGCGGCGGCCGTCAAAAGGGCGGCCGTGACGGCAGACCAGACCAGGAATGAGGTGTGATCGGCCCCGAGCATCAATGGGCGGGGGCGATAAACATCTAAATATATTCCGCGCCGGGCGACGGTATGCCAGAGGCCATCTGTACAGACTGCGGCAAGAGGATGTTCCACGAGAACGAGACCACGCTCAAGATCGAGGAGACCGTACACAAAAAGTTTTGCAGAAAGGAAAAGGGGATGACCCACAGCTATATGCACAGGGATGCGGCCAACCGTGACGCCTTTGACAAGGAGCGGACGGCCGATGCCGACGGCAATCCGGTTTTAAAGTGACCGTACCGTAGGCAGGCCGGCGGGCAATAGGGGCGATTTGGCTTTGGAACAAACCACCGCTCATACGAAATGCCCCAGGACCGGGCACGACGTGCAGGTACAAGTGACTTTTCTTGCCACAAGATATAACCCAGCTGGTCTGGGCAGCCGTGGTGGAGAATCAAAGGTTTGACATCGTGGTGGTCGGCGCGGGGCCGGCGGGCACGTCGGCCGCCTATGCGGCACTTGGCGGCGGCGGCGGCGGTGCAGGTTCCAGGGAGGGTAGGGGCGCCCCCAGCGTCGCGGTCATAGAAAAGGAGCGGGTGGTCGCCGAGACCGTCAGGACCAGCGGCGTCACGTGGGTCGACGACGCCCGGGAGTTTGGAATACCCGCAGACTGCTACAATCCAGTCGACAGGTTTGAGTTTTGCTCGCCGGGCAACAGAGTTTCGGCGGGCGGCGGTGGCGGCAAGGGGGACGCGCGTGCCGCCGCCGTGCTAGACGTGCGCAGGACGTATCGCTGGCTTGCCTGCCAGGCAAGGGCGCGCGGCGCCCGCTTTTTTGTGGGCACGACCGCAAGGTCGGCCGTGCTTGGCGGGCCGGGCGGGAGGAGGAGGGTGACCGGCGTCAGGGCGGTCTCGCACGACGGGGTGGAGACGGAGTTTTCGGCGCGCGTGGTGGTGGATGCAAGCGGCTTTCAGTCGGCCGTCGCAAGATCCGCCGGGGTGGCCGGGCCGTGGAAGAGGTTTGGCGCAGGGGCCGAGATGGAGGCAAGGGTGGAGCACGTGCAGAGGAACACGTGGTGGCTGATGGTCGGGCAGATGTACTCGCCCGCGGGATATGCGTGGATATTCCCGCTGGACGGGCATACGGTGAGGATCGGGGTCGGGGTCGGCAAGCCGGACTCGCCGGTGGATCCGGCCGCGCGGCTGGCCGAGCTTGTGGACAACAGGGTGGGCCCCATACGCGGCCTTGGCAGGATTCATCCGCTGGAATACCACCACGGGCTAATCCCAAACGACGGGCTTCGCGAGAAGACCGTGTATGACGGGCTGATGCTGGTCGGCGACTCGGCGGGGCAGGCAAACCCGCTCGTGTTGGAGGGGATTCGCTATGCCATACGGTTTGGCAGGGTTGCAGGCGAGGTGGCCGCCGGCGCGGTGGCGGCGGGGGACACCACCGCCGCAGGCCTGGCCGAATATGAGCGCCGCTGGAAGAGGGAGATTGGATCTAGGATCAGGGCGGCCCGCAGGGTGCAGGACAGGTGGGTCGGGCTGTCCGATGCCCAGTGGGATCAAGAGCTGGACATCATCGCCGAGCTGGGGGTCGAGGAGTTTGTCGATTTCATAAGGGCGGACTTTGGGCCCGCCGGCGTGCTGAGGCTTGCGGTCGGCCACCCCCGGATGGCCGTACGCAGGCTGTTTGGGATGGTCAGGAACGCGGTTGGGTCGGCGGTGCAGGCAGGGGGCCGGCGCGCCCCCTAGCGTACTGTGAAAAAGTCGGTTACCGTAAGCTCGTGGTACTGGAGCTGTGCCACGTATATGCCCGGCTCGAACTGGAGGGACATCGATTCGCTAAACAGGCCGGCGGTGTTGTCCTTGAGGGAGATTGATCTTACAAGGTCGCCGCGCCGATCGAATATGTCGATGTACAGGTCTTCGCTGAACGCAAGCGACTTTTTGACCGCCCCGGATATCACCAAGACCTTGCCGTTGTACTGCGTCTCGATGACGGCGGTCCGGTCGCGCACGGGCAGGTGCCTCTCGATGAGCCGCTCGAGGCTGTCAATCCGGCTGTTGGCAAGGTCTGGGTTGCGATCCTCGAGTGCGGACTTTATCGAGGATATGAGGGAGGCAAAGATGGGATCAGACACGCGGTCCGGTCCGCCAAACCGGTTTAGGAACGACTTTATCTCCTCAAACTCGCGGGACAGATCGACCGTACCGACCTCGCCGGGGCGCGGTATGCGCTCCGTCTTGTCCTCTATGTTGACCAGCTGTGACGCCCTGATGTTCTGGAACTGGAGCATGACCACGTACAGTCCGGGCTCTGTCGGCGCGTTCCACAGCGTGAAAAACTCGCCCTGCCGGCCGTCGGTAAACTCCAGCGAGCTGTGCATGTGTCCCAGCGTGTCGTATACGGTCAGGTACAGGTTTTCGCGCCGGTCGGTGACCGATTTTTGGACCGCGCCGCTTATGACCCAGATGTCCTTTTCATGATCGTACGATATGTCGTACACGATGCTCGGGTGTGAAAGTACAAGGTGCTCCTCCAGATACCGCCCGATCTCGTCAATCCTCGTCTCAGAGTCGATAAAGTTTCCATACTCCATCAGGTCGTTGGCCTCTGTGACCAGATTGTTGTAGCCCGACGCGTGGGGCGTAAAGCCGGAGTGGGAAAACGCCCCCACCACGCTCGAATAGTCGTCTAGCCGCTCCCGGTACTCGATTCGCTGCAGCTCGTCCAGCGAGTATCCCACCGGGGATCCCTTGGGGTCGTTTTCATACGCGGCCGTGACGGTCCGCCACTCGGCAAACAGGTCGCGCACCATCGTGTCGGCCGCCGCCAGGTCCTTGGCAATGACCAGCGCGCGCACCTTGTCGACCCGGGCGTCTATTGACTCTACAAAGTCGGTAAACCCGGGCAGGAACCTGCTCTTGGTCAGGCTGAGCTGCGCCAGGTTTTCGATGGATTTTGCGCGCTGCAGTATCTCGCTGGCCTTGGTCTTCTCAAACTTGGCCTCGCTGCTTTCAAGATCGGCCCTGATGGACGGGGCAATCTGGCTTGCCCACGTCAGCAACACCTCGGCCCTGTCCAGCTTGGAGGCCACCTGCTGCTGCTGCTGCTGCTGCGATCCCGCCCGCTGCTGCAGCTGCTCGACGGATTTGATTGTCAGCAGCGCCTGCCTTATCGTGTGGAGGTTTTCATAGTCGGCCTGCAGCTCTGCCTTTTGCCTGAGCTGCTCAAACTCGAATTTTAGCGACGAGAGGGGGCTTCGCTTTTCGCGCAGCTCGGTTATGCTGGCGTCAAACGCCGAGACCGCCCGGAGGATCTCGTCGGGTGACGAGGCGGACCTGACATCGGCCAGCAGCGACTCCCACTGGTCCACATACCGGGCGTTTATGTCGTTTTGACGGGCAATGTCCACCAGCTTTACAAGCCTGGACGAGATTTCTATAATGTCCCTCATTTTGCGGATGTCGTCGCCGGCATCTATGATGTCCTGCGGCGACGACGCCAGGGACAGGCGGGACTCCAAGAGGTTCCACTCGGGCCGGATTATCAGGGCCAGATCGGAGTTTTCCACCTCGTCCTCGTCTGCGCGGATAAAGCGGTCTACGCGGTCGAGCTGGCGCAGGAGCAGCGCCGCCGCGTGAAGGTCGTCCACGTGGGATCTTGACGAGAGCAGGTCCTCGATGCTGTCGGCGCCCGACATCGAGCCGCGCAGCGTGTCCCACTGGGAGTTTACCAGCCGGTACAGCGACGTGTCCTTGCGTGATATCACGTCCAGGTACCTAGACTTTGTAAGCATGTCGACGAGTGCCGTGATGTCCTCGGCAAACAGGGGCGCCGTCCCGCGCGCAAGTATGAACGCAACCTCTTCGCGGACCTTGGAGCTTAGCACCGTGTCCGTCTTTTGCATGAGCTTGAGAAGCGTGTCCTCTAGATCCGAAAACGAGAGCTGGCGCGGCTGCGCCTTTATCGGATCGGCGTTTTTGACCTGGATGAACGCGTCGTTTATCAGGAGGACGGCGCGGTTTGTGTTCCCCACGCCGTGGTGGAATATCGCAGAGTGGATTGTGTGGTCAATCTGCCTTGATATCTCGGCCGAGATCTTGCCAGACTCTAGCAGGTTGGCGTTGGAGTCTAGCGCCGAGCGCACCGCGGGCCGGAACGCCGGGGCGATCTCGTCCATCGCGCCGCTGTCGGTGCGGTACCGGTCCCACAGGTCTACGTATATGGATTCAAGGTCGTCAAGCGTAGAGGCCGAGCCGAGGCGGGTCTTGTACTGGTCTAGACCGGCCCCGTCGCCGATCGACTTTATCCTGGTATCCACCAGCAGCCGGGCGGCGGCCGTCATCTGGGCCGCGTCCGAACCGGACGCGACGCCGGCGACCACGAATGACGACGACCGCTCATTCTCGCCGTAAAACAGGGCTATGTCGTATGTGCCCTCTATGCCGCATACGCCCCCGGAGAGCGGGATTGGCTCTGTCATAAACGCGCCGTTGGACAGCGGGGTCAGCTGCTGGATCTGGCACAGATTGCCCACGGGGTTTGTAATCTGCATAATCAAAAAGGCGTTTGGATCCGGGTTTGCCACCACGCCAAACACAAACAGGCCGTCGCCGCGCTTGTACGTGCCAAGGTTGTCAAGTATCGTAATCCGATCCGGCGTCTGGCCCATCGCGCCTGCTGGAACCAGCAACGCCGCTGCCAGCACCGCGACGGTCAGGTGTCGCATCATCACCATCATGTTGATGACTCTGATCAATATCTTACTTAAGGGTTGGGCATGATAGTTCCGCGCCGGTGGTGGGTGCCGGGGCCCCGGTTCCTCGACGGATCCATGCGGCGGTGTTGAACGGGTTTGCCGGGCACCCGGCCAACTTGACCGGCGGTCCGCGTCATGAAATTGTCTGATTTGCGAATATTTTCACCATGCAGGGGAGTTTAATAGCCGACCGTCGTGCGGCCGGCATGGACGATGCCGTGGAGAGGCTTTTTGACGGGTGGGCCGCAGACGGCGGGGCCGAGCGCATGGAAAGAGAGCACGGCAGGCCCGTGAGGATGTTCCTGGGCGGCGTGAGGCTGCCCCGCCGCTTTACCTTTTTGGACGTGGGGTGCGGGAACGGGTGGGTCGTGAGGGCCGTCGCGGGCATGGAGGGGTGCAGGGGGGCCGTTGGCATAGACAAGAGCGGGAGGATGATCAAAAACGCGCGCGCGAGGTCTGCCCGCAGGACAGAGTCGTACGTGGTGGCCGACATAGAGGGGTGGGCCACCCGCCGGAGGTTTGACGTGGCGTTTGCGATGGAGTCGATATATTACGCGGGGTCGCCGCAGGCGGCGCTTGGAAGAATCCACGCGCTGCTGAGGCCCGGCGGCGTGTTTTTTTGCGGCACGGACTTTTATGCAGAGAACAAGGCCACCGCCGGCTGGCCCGCCAGGATGAACCTGCGGATGCACCTTTTCTCGCGCAGGAGGTGGCGAAGGCTGTTTGAGGAGGCGGGGTTTGAGGCCAAGACGGTGACGGTCAAGGACAAGGCCGACAGAAAAAGGTGGAAGCGCGAGGCCGGGACGCTGTTCATAACCGGCATAAAAAAAGATAGTTTAAAATAGATTCGGGGCGGGTGGGGGGTTGCGCGAGCTGGAGCACGACACGCTGCCACGGCAGAGGAAACTCCTCCCTCCGTACAGGATGTGCGATCCGGAGATGGGTGGCCAGAGATGGCCGGCGACGGAACAGAAAGCAAATCCCGCCGGATTACGGTGACGGCCAAGAGCCCGAGGTTGTCCGGCCGAGGAATGAAAAATCCGCCCCGCACGGAGCAAGGCCAAACGGAGCCCCAGGTGCCTGTACCAGGCTCGGGTAGGCTGCATAGCGGAATATCGTGAAAACAAAAGGAGGGTTACTCCCAGCACGCGCAACTAATTTTAGACCGCCGCCGGCGCGGGTTAAAAGGAGCCGGCGTGTTCCCTGCACACGGATGCGCCGCACCGGCAGTCTGCATCACACAGGCACGAGCCCTGCATCTGGCAGTCGCACTCGTTGCCCATCTCGGAGGATGCAGCGCATCCGCATGCGGCCTCTTGGCCTTGCGGCTGGGGGGATTGTGGCGGCGGCTGGGATTGCGCGGCCTCTTGCTGCCGGGCCGCCGCTGTCTGGGCGGTGCTGCTGCTGCCGCCGCCGCCGTCGTCGTCGTCGTAAACGTTGCGCGTTTGCTGATAGCTGGTGTCGTCGCGCAGCTGGGCCTCGCCGCGGTTTGTCTGGTATCCTCCGGCGCTGGCGCTGGTCTGGTATCCGACAAGCTGTGACGGGTCAATGCCGGTCTGGCCCGGATTTCGCTCGTCCTTTTTCATCTGCCTGTTGCTGTACACGAAAAAGGCGCCGCCGCCAATGGCCGCCATGGCCGCCATGCCGTACACTATGGATACCGGAAAGTCGCCGGTCGACGTGCTTCCAAACCCCTCGGGAGGTGTCGGAAGCACCCCGAATATCTCAATGTCATCAAGGTTGTCCAGCTGTGCAAAGCCGATGACGTCGACGTTTCCAATGTCTGCAGACTGGAATGTGCGGATTGTGTACGTCTTGTCGGCGGTAAAGGCGGCGTCAAACTCGCGTTCCGTCTGTATTCCCTCGCGGATGCTGCTCTCGCCCATCGTATAGCTGGACACCACAAACCCCGCAATGTCCTTGTTCAGTCCAAACAGCGAGGCATCGACGTTGATCCCGGTCGGATCGAATAAAAAGTGCCACTTTGAGAGGGGCTGGTCGCGTATAAAGTCGGCATCTATGAGCGGTACGCGCAGCAGTTTCTCGGCCTCGGAGCCCGCAATCATGGATGCAAGCCGCGGATCCTCGGACAGTATGGCAGACAGCGGCATGTTAATCTCCACCCCGTCTATCATCGTGGGCCCGTCTACCGAGATGCCCCTCCACCCCATGTCAATCAGCGCCGGGTTTTGGCCGCTGGCGGGGCGGATTGTATACCCGCCAATGTCGCCGGTGATCAGGATTTGATAGTCGACCGCGGCGGACACCGGGTTTCCCTTTAGGGTCGCCAGATAGGATATCTCAAGGCCGGATACGAATGCCTGGCTTCCGTCGCCGATCAGGTTGCGGTTGATCCTGCCTGCAATCCCCTCAGAGGCGGCGCTGCCCGGCACGGCCAGGGCGGTTATGTTCCACCGGTCGCCGCGCAGCAGGTCGGCCACGTCGCCGCCGTCGGCATACTCTATGAATATCGTCTTTTGGTACCGGATCTCAAAGGGGGATGAATTATGATCGGGGTTTATCATGGTCCCCAGCTGCGCCGCGCTTGCCGTGGAGACCGTTGTGGATGCGGCCAGAATCGCCGCCACTGCCATGACAGATAACAGGAGAACTGCCCTTTGCACGAGTGAAAATCCCGGCCACTTACATTTAATCTTATCTTAGGCGGGATTGCCATGAAAGGGTAATATGTAGCGGCGGTTGCCCGAATATTCTGTGATATGATGAACGTTGCGGTACTTTCAGGCGGCACGGGTTCGGTCAAGATGGTGAGGGGCCTGGCATCACAGGACTGCAACGTAAGCGTGATCAGCAACGTCGGGGACAACTATTGGCTGTACGGGATGTACGTGTGCCCCGACATTGACACGGTCATCTACGGTCTGGCCGACATTTTGGATCACGACAGGGGATGGGGAATCAAAAAGGACACGTTTAACTTTTTGAGGCAGATGGAGGTGTTTGGCGAGGAGACGTGGTTTAGGATTGGCGACAGGGATGCGGCGACCCACCTGATCAGGACAAACATGCTCAAAAACGGCAAAAACCTGGGGGACATTACAAAGTGGATGTGTGACAGGTTTGCGATAGGCACCAAGATAATACCGGTGACGGACAACACGGTGGAGACGCGCATAACCACGGCAAAGGGCGAGATGCACCTGCAAGAGTACTGGGTCAAATACAGGGGTGCCGACGACGTGGAGGGAATCCAGTATGTGGGCGCCGACAAGGCAAGGCCCAGCCCGGACGCGGTCAGCGCCATACAGGATGCAGACGTGGTGGTACTGGCCCCCGGCAACCCGCTGACCAGCATAGGGCCCATGCTTCAGATCAAGGGCATAAAAAAGGAGCTTGGCAAGGTCAAGAAAAAGGTGGTGGCGATCAGTCCGCTTATCGGGGACAGGGCGATCAGCGGCCCGGCGGCAAAATACATGCAGGCGGCCGGAATCGAGACGAACGCGTACGGGCTGGCCAAGATGTACTCGGACGTGTGTTCCAACGTGGTGCTGGATACAAAGGACAAGCCGCTTGTAAAAAAGATACGGGATTTGGACATAAAGGCGTTTGATACGAAGATTATGATGAAGAACCGGCAGGCCGAGAACGCGCTTGCGTCGTTTATACTCAAACAAGTGCGCGTTTAGATTGCTCAGAATAGCGGCGATAATACCGGTAAAATCGTTTTCCAAGGCAAAGTCACGGCTGGACATACCGTCGCGGGCCAAGAGGGATCTGTGCGCCATGATGCTTGACGAGATGCTGCATACGCTGTCGGCATCGCCCAAGATTGCCCGCACCGTGGTGGTAACGGGCGACCGGGAGGCGCGCGACATTGCGTCGTGGGCCGGCGCCGACGTGGTGGATGATCCCGCAGAGAGCGGGGTCAACGACGCCGTCGCGCTTGCGGATGCCCATGTCACGGAGCTCGGCATAGGGGCCACCGTGGTGCTGCCGCAGGACATACCGTTCACCACCGTGCAGGACATCGGGTTTTTGCTCAGAAACCAGATCCCCCCGGACTTTGTCACGATAGTGCCGTCGCGCAGGTTTGACGGTACCAACGCGTTGTTCAGGATGCCGCCGGACATAATCCGCACGAGCTATGACCAGGACAGCTACAGGGCACATGTCGAGTCGGCGCGGCGGCACACCCGAAACCCGTCGGTGCTGTTTGTTCCCAGAATGATGGCAGATATTGACGATGTTGGCGACCTGAGGTACGTGCTGGGACAAAACGCCAATACAAAGCTGTGCGGCAGGATTATGGGGATTGACGGGATGCCAGACCAGGGGGCCTAGGCGCGGCGGCTCGTCGCCTGTCGTCGGCAGGGTAGCCGTCAGCGTGGTGGCGGCGGCGTCGTCGTCGTCGTCGTTGTTGTTGCATCGTAGCCAGTCATCCACCGCGGACTGGAGGTGTTGGCGTCGGAGCGCACCACCGCCGCATCTGTCGTGCCTCAGGGGAGGCGGTCGGATGTTGATTGTCCAGTCTGCGGGTCTTTTGTCCACGGTTCCTCTTTTTCGTCGTTGCCTTTTGCCAATCCCACAGCATCCCCGCCCTCCCCATCACAATCATAACCAGCATCGCCGGCACCGCCATCGCCGGCACCACATCCGTCATCCCCCCGTGCAGACTGCGTTTTACGTGAACACAGGTAGCCGGCCAGCATGAATGCGGCAGACACCGCGCCCGACGACACCAAGACCAGCTCCAGAGTCCCAAGCATCGGATGCGAGAATGCATCGGTGACGGTAATGTCGGCAGCATGTGCGACCAGGTAGACGTACGAGAGCACGGCATAGTTTGTCGCCCAGTGCAGCAGGATTGCGGCGAGCAGCCCGTGGCGGTAGTAGACCCACCCCAGGATGACACCGGCGGCGGCGGCCTGCGCAAACTTGCCGCCGCTCCACGGCTCACCGACAAGTATGTGTGCAAGCCCGAACAGAATGCCCGTCCCCGCTATGAGTGCGAGTGTGCCGGCCATCACCCGCCGCCCGGCGGCTCCGTCGCCGTCCCCGCCGTGGGCGGATGACGGACTCCACAAAAACCTCGCCAGTGCGCGCGGTCCTGCGCGCCGGCACAGCACCACATACAGCGGAATCCCGATCAGCACGACCCGGAATCCAAGCTCCTCGACGACAGGCGCCATGCTGGCAGAGAGGAACCAGACCAGATCATTTCCAAAGTCCGGAGGCCGTATCTCCACCCCAAACAGGGTTCTTTGTGCGTAATCGATCACCGCAGACGCCAGCACCAGCACGCCAAACCACTGGATTGCAGATGCCGCATAGTTGGTCCGCGGCGAATCAGGGTTGCCCGACGACAGGACGGGCACCAGCGCCCCGATGATGTTTTTTCGCGGTCCCGCCATCCCCACCGCAAACAGCAGTGCGTATGCAGACCACATGACGATAAAGCCGTCTCCCAGGTCTGCCTCAAACGGAAGTATGTCCGCCAGCGGTGAGACAACCGTGTCAACATATGCCAGCGGGTATTCGTGTGTTATTTGCCCGCCAAGCCCGGATCCAAAAAAGATGTGGGCCCCCACGGGAAACGACAGGACCAAGAGCCCAAACACGATGGATAGCATTGCAGAGTGCGGTATTCCAAGCCCCTGCAGAATCTTGCCCGGTTTCTGCAATTTAGTGCAGCTCGATGGTCGATTCTGCAAATCCCAGATCAACGAGGGTCTCCTTGAGGGTGTCGCGGTGATCCCCCTGCAGGAATACATACCCGTCCTTGGCTGTGCCCCCGCACGCATACTTGTTTTTAAGATCCTTGGCGACACGCTCCAGATCATTCAACTTTGGATCCAAACCCTCGATCATCGTGCCCTTTTTCTTAAAACGGCGCGTCTCCAGTCTTATGACGATCTTCGTACTGTCCTTGGCCAAGTCCCCGCATGCGCATAGATCATCGGGAAGGCCACATGTGCTACAGATTACCGCCATTCGTTCGTTGTGATGAACCCTGACAGGTTATTAAGCCTTTAATTCGCCGGGTTGCCCTTGCCGCCCACGGGCTCAATGAACCGTTGGAAGCCGGCACCCAACATCGGCCGAGTGCCGTCAGATGCACGCGCCATAGGAACGGTACAGGGTGAAACGGCGGTGCGTCCGGTTGGCCGCCGCGCCCTTCCTCTCCCCCACCGCCCCCATTCCAGCTAGGCGGTTTGGCGCGTATCTGGCCTGCAGCTACCGGCGGTATGGCAGGCCAAGGCGGGATCTGGAGGATGCCACCAGCGCGGCTGCCACGGCCACGGCCATGACAACCATGACTATCGCCCCAAACTCCGGGATTGCCGCCTTTGCAGAGTCGAGATCTGACAGTATCATCCCGATCTGCGCATCAACGTCCCCTGCAGGGGCGCCGTCCCTGATCATCGCCCGGAGATCCTCCCGCATGTCGGTCTCGATCTTTTCCATGAGTTCGGGGTCTGCCTGCCCCAGCGGCTCTTCCACAAACTCATAGTTGTCCAGATATGCGGTGCTGACCAGATCAAAGGCAGTATCGGCGTCCCCGCCGCGGTAGGCGGCCTGCGCCTCACCCAGCAGCCGCTCAATCTCGTCAAAGTATTCCAAGACATCGGCGTCCACGGCACCGCCTGCAAGGGTCTCAAGCGCGGCCACGCGGTTTATTCCCCGGCCTACAAGGATGCTCACCTCGGAGGCATCGCCCACGGAGGACATGACGCCGTCCATCTCTGACATGATGGCCCCAAGATCCCGGGTGTCATCCCCGGACAGCTCGGCAAACGCATCCGTGTTTTGCGCATATATCGCAGACGCCCTTTTCAAAAACGCGGCCGCCTCGTCGTATTCAACCCGGTCTACAATCTCGCCGTCCCGCACGGCGTCGACATACTCGGCGTCGACGATCCTTAGCCGGTCACGTATGCCGGCAAGCGCCAGGGCGGCATCAGACAGGCCCCCCTGGCCCTCATACTCCCGGATCACCCCGGTGATCATGTCCAATACCGCCTCTGCGTCGGCCGCCATCTCCGGCGCCGTCCTGCCGGATTCCGTGATCGTGATCATCTCGGCCATGTGTCCCAGCAGGTCGTCGGCCCGCTGCGTTCCAAGCCTCTTTTCCACATCCAGGTAGAGCGTCCTGTAGTAGTAATACCCCTCGTATGCAAACTTTTGGGCGCCGGCCAGATCATCGTTGCCCAGCGCGATGATCGCCTCCTCGGGCTCTTCCAAGGTCTTGACCTTGAATATCTCCAGCAATCCGTCCACCACCGGGCCCGCGTTTTTGCTGGCGGCGTCGGATCCGGCATCGGCGGCAGATATGTCCGCCGCCATGCGGTACAGCTCTGGCCTCTTTTCAGACAGGGCAAACTTTCTCTCCATCACGTCAAACCACGTTTCAAACCCCCGGGGATCGCCGGCCTCCAGCGCGTTGACAATCCCGACATACGCAATCCGGTATACGGTCTTGTCCACGGCCTGTCGCATCAGCGCCGCATGTGCGACGTTGCCGGCGGCGTGATCCTCGGCGATCGTCGAAAACGCATCCAGGATGATCGTGTGGCTGTCCAAATCGATGCCGGCGGCGGCCGGTCCGATCGACTCGTCATACGCGCTTCTTGCCTCGGCCACCAGCGCCAGCGCCGCGTCCGGGTCTGCCTCTTGCTGCTCCTCCCCCGCCGCCAGGCGATCCGTGATCACGGCCCAGGCGTCCGCCGGCAGGGGCGGGCGGTCGTTGGCGCCGTCTTCGGCGGCGGTGACGGCCAATGCCGTCGCGTGGTAGGACATCCCCAGCACCAGCACGATCAACGCGGTGCCCACGAGTGAGGGATTGGTCATCGGTTTGCGACCCCGTATTTTGTATAATAACCATGCGCTTGTTCCACATACATGGAACAACAATTGAGACCAAAGGCGGTTGTGGTGCCGGCGGCGGGCCGCGGCGGCCCATTACCGCGCGGGGCCGTCATCCTGCGCATGCAGGGGGGCGGCGGCACGTCACTTGCCCGGATTCCTCTTGTTTGGATACAGGTTTAGGGTGGGTTCGGTCCCGTTTAGCACGATTTCCACCCGGCCAATCCTGCTCCTGTACACCTTGATCTTCTTGCCCTCGTCGGAGAGGACAAACCTGTCGACCTCGGCCAGTGCCAGATGCTCCAGGTGTGAGAGGACCTTGTATACGGTCGAGACGGATATGTCCAAATCCTTGGCGACCTGCATCGCGTTCTTTGGGGCGTCCCGGATGGAGAACAAGACCGCCCTGCTGTACACGTTTGTCATCGACTCGATTATCTTTTGCGTCACATCAAACTCACAGAGCTTGATTACGTCGTGATCCGCCATCGGCAGTCAGCGGTTCGGGGCAAGCCGCAGCACGGGATCGGGCTTGCTGATCAGTATCTCCGCGGTTCGTATGCGGCTCTTGTACGCGTTGTAACGGCGCCCCTTGTTGGACACCAGTCCCGCATCCACCTCGATCAGCGTCAAATCCTCAAGCTCTGACAGTTTTTTGTACACGGTGCTCAGCGGGATCCTCAGCCGCCGGGACAGTTCCGCGGCGGTGTCACCCTTTTTGATGATTGAAAACAGGATTACGCGCGATTCGGCGTTTGCAAGGGCCTCGATTACCTTTTGGTTTACATCGTACTTTTTCAGCTGTGGTAGTGTGTAGCGCTTTGCCATGAATCAACATACGCCCGTTGGCGTATTTAAACCGTGGTCAGTCCGAAGGAAAGGTTGGTAGGGTCGTAAGGTTGAAACGATGGCCGCCGCCGGGCAGGCCGGGTTTTGATGCCGGACCGTCATGCATCGGGCGGCGATGTGGCCGCCGCCGGGAGCAATGTTTTGCAAAATGCCCGCACCGGGCATGGCGTACGGTCGCCCACCGGCGGCGGCGGCAACACCAGGCCTAGGATCCGGCGTTGCTGGCGGCGGTCGGGCCGTCTGCCACAAACCTGCGCCAGAGCACCCCCAGTATGACCGCGACCGAGGCCCAAAACGACACCGACGCCAGTGCGGATGCCGTCCGAAACCCGCCCAGCAGGTCTGCGGGAATCACGGCAGAGGCGTCGGGGTCGGGGCCCGCCGGCATCAGTACAAACGCGGCGGCCATCAGGGCCGCATACCCGCCGCCCCACACGGCGGCCGCGACCAGCGGCGATGATGACGGCCGGCGGCGGCGCCTTGCGGCAACCATGAAGTACAGGCCCGCCGCCGCCGATCCGGACACCCCGACAAACGACACGTACAGCAGGCCACGCAGTTCCACGGTCGCAGGATCCCCGACGGCGGGCGGATCCGGCGGGTATTTCAAAAAGGGCATGAAGAACAGGGCAAGCCACATCATGCCGGCCAGCACAAGCGCCCTGCCGACATCGCCGCGCCCCGGCAGCGACCCCCGGGCGAGTGCAAACGCAATTCCAAACAGTGATCCCATCGCGGCGCCAAGCACGGCGCCGGCCACGACCTGCCCCCCCTTTTGCCACGCACGGTAGGCGTGGTGCGCGTCCCAAAACTCGGGGGTGTCCTCGCCCAGCCCGGATGCAAACACCTCTTGGTTTTCAATCCCGATCGCCGCGTCGATGTACGGCTCTACCAGCACCAGGTTGACCCCGCCATACACCAGTCCGGCAAGCACCCCCGACAGCACCGCCACGCAAACAAGTCCAAACGTCTTCTTCATGCCTTTTCACTAGTGGCACGGGAATCCCGCCGCATGCCTCATGTCGTGCGTCAGTTCGTGAACATACATCTGATCAAACGCCTGTTCGCCAAAGACAAGGCTCAGCGTGTGCCCTTGATCAAATCCCGTGACAAACAGCCCGGCCCCAAAGATCAACGCCAGTACGACAAACCCGACGACCGGAATCCTGTCCCGCACGGATTCCAGCATCCTGTTCTGTCCGATCAGTCTAGCCACGCATGCCCCCAGCCACGAATGTATTTAAAGACTTGGATGAATCATCCAATTTTTATATTCGGGAGGCCGGGTCGGGTTCTGAAGCAGGAGATCAAGGCGTTGCGTGATCTGGTATCCGGCAGGGGATCCGGGAGGGCCCTGACGTTTGGGGTGCCCCACGCTTTGATTGCAATACAGATGCTGTATCAGGACAGGTTTGTGAGCAGGGCCGCGATGTGCCGCAGGCTTGGGCTGGGGGAGGGGGCGGTCCGGACGCTGATACTGCACATGAGGACGGCGGGTCTGGCAGACGCGGTCAGGGCAGGGACGCACCTGACGGCAAGGGGCGGCAGGCTGGCAGGATCCATCGCCGGCGTAATCTCGGGCGGGACGGAGGTGGCCGGGGCCCCGGGCGTGCCGCAGGGGATGCGCTGTCACGCCGTGCTCGTCAAAAACCATGCGCATGCAATACATGCAGGCATAGAGCAAAGGGATTATGCCGTGCCGTACGGGGCCCCCGTCGCCCTGACGCTAGTCTACAAAGACGGCGTATTCTCGTTTCCCGGCGAGCACAGGGATGCGCTTGCCGGCGGGGACGGCGGGACGGGGGCGATTCGCCACGCGCTGGACGGGATGCGCCCCGCGGAGGGCGATGTGGCGATAGTCGCGGCCGCCGGCGACCCGTGCGTTGCAGAGGTGGCGGCAAAAAATTCTGCGTTGCTGACGGTGGAGGCGGCGGCATGAGGTTTGGGCGGCGGCGGGGGCGGCGCGGGCAAAAGACGCCGCTGTACCAGGCGGCCAGCGTGGCGGCGGTGGCCGCGGCGGCAGCGGCGGCCGGCGCCATGCTAGCGCTGTACGGGGCAGGGGACGGCGGGCAGTACGACGGTTATGGGGCAGACGGCGTTGACGGCGGGTCTCCGGCACAGCGGGCGCCGACCGCCGACATGCTCAGAACCGGCGGCTCGCCGGTGCTCGGAGACCCGGATGCGCCGGTCACCGTGCTAGAGTATGGCGACTATCAGTGCACGTTTTGTTACAGGTTTCACCAGTCCACGCTTGACCAGCTGCACGCCAGATACGTCGACAAGGGCAAGGTCAACATCGTGTTCAAGGACTTTGCGCTAAACGGTCCCGACTCTGTTCTGGCCGCCGAGGCCTCGCGCTGTGCCGGCGACCAGGGGGCATACTGGGAGTATCACGATGCGCTGTACGACAACTGGGGCGGCGAGAGGACGGGGTGGGTCACCCCGGACGCCCTGCGCGGGTTTGCCGCACAGATCGGCGGGATTGATCAAGCCGCGTTTGCAGAGTGCCTCGGCGGACACGCCCACCGCGACGCCGTGATCAGATCGTATCATGACGGGCAGCAGGTGGGAATCGACGCGACGCCGTCGTTTATCGTGTTCAACGACCACAGAGCCGTCAGAATTGTCGGAAACCAGCCAGTCTCTGTCTTTGAGAGGACCATAGACGGCCTCATCCAGACTCCCGGGCCGCCTGCATAGCGGCGGCGGCGGCGGCGGCGGCGCGGTCGGGTGTGCGCCCCGCAAAACAGCGGCCGGCGCCGCGATGCGGGCAGGGGCCCCATCCCCCCCACACACACACGCCCACGCACACGCACACGCACCCATCGCCGCCGCGGCGGCGGTGGCAGACGACTACCCGCCAATCAATTAATATGAACATTGCAAGCCCCCCACGCATGGGCAACCGCAAGATCAACGTCGAAAAGCACGACTCGGTCAAGATGTACAAGATTAGAAAGACGCTCGAGGAGCTGTCCCAAAAGTCGGGGAGGGGGACGGAGCTGATCAGCGTTTACATACCAAAGGGAAAGCAGCTGCACGAGATTATCGGGACGCTCCAGCAGGAGCAGGGGACTGCCAGCAACATAAAGTCAGACACCACCAGGACCCACGTGGTCGACTCGCTTGGCAAGGTGGTCCAGAGGCTAAAGCTGTACAAAAAGACGCCCGAGAGGGGGCTGGTGGTGTTTTGCGGCGCACTGCCCCCCGAAAAGGGCGGGCCGCTGGGCAGCGAGGTGGTGAGGGCGTGGGAGATTGACCCGCCAAAGGATCTAAAGCAGTACCTGTACCGCTGCGACGACCACTTTCACGTGGACATACTGCGGGACATGCTGCGCGACGACAACCTGATCGGGTTTTTGGCAATCGACGCCAAGGATGCCGGCTGGGGCCTGCTGCACGGGAACAAGGTGGAGGTCCTCACGCACACGTCGTCGGGCGTTGCCGGAAAGCACAGGCAGGGTGGCCAGTCCGCAAAGAGGTTTCAAAAGCTGCGCGAGATGGAGCTTTCATACTACTATCGCAGGGTGGCCGATGTAACGCGCGAGTATTTCATAGACATCTACCCCATCAAGGGACTGGTGATCTCGGGGCCAGGTCCCACAAAGGAGGAGTTTGTCAACGGCGGACACCTCGAGTACCGCCTGCAAAACATGGTGATCGCCACCATTGATGCCTCGTATGCCGGTGCCGAGGGCATACGGGAGGCGTTCTCCAAGGCCGGTGACATACTATCGGACTTTCGGATGGTCGAGGAAAAGACGCTGGTGGAAAAGCTGTTCAGGCACATAAACGCCAATACAGGGCTGGGGGCATACGGCCGCGACGAGGTGATCGGGCTGCTCATGGACAACGTCGTGGAGACGCTGCTGATCACCGACGACACCGACATGTACCACGTAGAGTCAAGGTGCAGGCGCTGCAGCCACGTGCACGGGGAGATTGTGGAGAGGCCCCAGGTCATACCGCTCAAGACAGATCTTGCCGCACGGCCGTGTGCCGGGTGCGGTGCCGCAGACTCGGAGGTTAACGGCCAGGACGTCGTGGACTACCTGTCGCTTCTTGCGGCAAAGACAGGATCCGGGATTGAGGTCGTGTCTGGAACGGCCGAGCACGGGGCGATGCTTGCAAGCCTCGGAAAGATCGGCGCGCTGCTGCGATACAACCCCGGGCATGCAAAGCGGTAGTACGTCACAGCCTAGACCCGATCGCGCGTGCAAGGTTTTTCAGGTCAGAGTCGTCTGCGATAATCCGCTTGGACCAGACCGCCCCCCTGCCGCCGTAGCGCGCGATGATGTGCACGTGCACGTGGGGTATGATCTGCCGGGCCTCCCGGCCGTTGTTTTGCCCCAGGCTAAAACCGGTGGCGCCGGTCTCGTCCAGTATGGCCGCGGCAAGGCGCGGGACCAGCGAGAACATGCGTCCCACGGCGTCCGGATCCATCTCGGTTATCCTCTCGTGGTGCCGCCGCGGGATGAGGAGGCTGTGTCCGCGGTCGTATGGATACCTGTCAAGAAATGCCACGTGATCCGAGTCCTCGTAGATCATGTGCGCGGGCCTGTCGCCGGCCAGAATCTCGCAGAATATGCATCCCATGCGGTGGTATGCACGGTGTTTTATTTCAACCATGCCATGTCCGCGTGCCGGCGTCATGGTGGGGCGGCTGTTGTCGCGGTCATGGCGGGCCGACGTCGTCCGGCAGGGCGTTGTCGCCGAGGGGTGGGAGGATGCGTATGCCGGCGGCGGCGGCGGCGGCGGCGATGCCAACGAATCATTAATTAGGGCACATTGGGCCCCGACGGCAATGGGCAAAAAGCACCAGCGTGACCGCGAGGAGAGGCGCGAGAGGTATGCCGAGAGGCAGCAAAAGCAGAGCAGCAAGAACAAGTTGATTGCATTTGCGGTGCTGGCCACCGTCGTTTCGATCATAGCATATGCGGGATACGAGTTTGCCACGCTCTCGGTTGACGCGCCGGGCGGGCCAGAGGGCGCAGGACCACAGGGAAGCGCCCACGTCCATGCCGGAATCCTGGTCAAGATATTCGGCGACAAGTTTGACTTTGCGCTGCCCGCATACCAGATCAAGACGTCCTGGATACACTTTGAGGGGCAAAATGGTGACACGATACACCGCCACGCCACCGGCGTCGACCTGGGATACCTGTTTGACTCGATGTCGATAGGGCTTACCGACGACTGCTATGTGTTTCCAGACGACAGGCAGTTTTGCACCGACGACGACTATACGCTAAAGTTTTACATAAACGGGGAAAAGGTGTCCGGGATTCGGGACTATGTCGTGAATGAGAACGACAGGATTCTGGTGTCCTACGGGGCGGAGACCGAGGACGAGGTTGACGATCAGCTGCAAGAGCTGCAAAACATGGTCCTGGACCTCAGGTAGTCTCCCGCCGCCGCCGTTGCCGCCGTTGCGTACACACGCATGCCGCAAAACAAGGTTAAATTACCAAGCGCCGGCCGTACGCCCATGGAGATATCCAGCCGCAACGTGCTAGAGGGGACGGCGCGCGCCCCGCACCGGGCCATGTACAAGGCCATGGGGCTTGACGACGGCGACCTGGGCAGGCCGATGGTGGGCGTGTGCCACACCGGAAACGAGGCCACGCCGTGCAACATCATGCTACCGGAGCTTGCCATAAAGGCCCGCGAGGGGGTGGCCGACGGGGGCGCCACGCCGCGCATATTCTCAACCATCGCGGTAAGCGACGGGATTGCCATGGGACACGAGGGGATGAAGTCGTCGCTGATATCGCGCGAGGTCATCGCAGACTCTATCGAGCTGATGGTCAGGGCGCACCAGTACGACGCGCTGGTCGGGATTGCGGGGTGCGACAAGAGCCTGCCCGGAACCATGATGGCGATGGCCAGGCTAAACCTGCCTTCGGTGTTTGTGTACGGCGGGACCATAATGCCGGGGATGCTTGACGGCGACGAGCTGACGATCGTGGACGTGTACGAGGCCGTGGGCGCGCACGATGCGGGCAAGATATCCCCGGAGATGCTAAAGGACATAGAGAACACGGCGTGTCCCGGCGCCGGCTCGTGCGGCGGCATGTTTACCGCAAACACCATGGCGTCGATATCAGAGGCGATTGGCATGGCCCTTCCCGGAAGTGCCGGCCCGCCGGCCGAGGATCAAAGGCGCCAAAAGGCGGTATACGACGCGGGGGCCGCGTGTGCGGGCCTGCTGGAGACGGGTACGAGGCCGCGCGACATCATGACATACGAGGCGTTTGAAAACGCCATGACGATGCTCAACGCGGTAGGCGGATCGACCAACGGCATACTGCACCTGCTGGCCATGGCCAGCGAGGCGCGCGTCAGCCTAGACTATGACGACTTTGAGCGCGTCAGGAAAAAGACGCCCCACATAGCGGACATGAAGCCCGGCGGCAGCTATGTGATGAACAGTCTTGACAGGATCGGGGGCATACCGTTTGTCCTCAAAAAGCTTGCCGACGGCGGGCTTGTCAACACAGGGTGCATCACGGTTACGGGCAAGACCATCGGGCAAAACATAGAGGAGATGGGCGCCGCGGCGCAGGGTGACGGGCGGCGGCCGCAGCAAAAGCAAGGGTTGGAGAAGCAGTCGATCGTCCGCCCCGTCGACGACCCGTTGCATGCCACGGGGACCGCCGTCATACTCAGGGGGACGATGGCGCCCGACGGCGCGGTGATCAAGACCGCAGGGGTCGAGATGTCGTCGTTTGCGGGCAGGGCGCGCGTGTTTGACCGCGAGGAGCATGCCTTTGACGCGGTGTCACGGGGCGATATTGCAGAGGGCGACGTCGTCGTCATCAGGTACGAGGGGCCCCGGGGAGGACCCGGCATGAGGGAGATGCTTGCAACTACGGCGGCGCTTGTCGGGCAGGGGCTGGGCAAAAAGGTGGCCATGGTGACGGACGGCAGGTTTTCGGGCGGCACCCGCGGGTTTATGGTGGGCCATGTCGCACCCGAGGCATATGTCGGCGGGCCGATCGCGCTGGTCATGGACGGCGATCGCGTAAAAATAGACATACGGTCGTGTGTGATAGACCTGGACGTACGGCCCGACGAGCTGCAAAGACGGCGGGAGGCGTGGGTAAAACCGAGGCCAAACTATACGTCCGGTGCGCTTGCAAAGTATGCGTCGCTGGTGGGCTCTGCCGCGCAGGGTGCCATCACCAGCCCCGCGCAGGGATGACGGCATACAACGCGCGTAAAGCTATTGCATTCCGTAGTGTATGTTACAAAACATGGCGGTTCCCGTGCGAAGCGCCTTGGCCGTGACCGAAAACCCGTCCTCCAGTCCCCTGCCGCACACATAGCATTCGACCGGCTGTGCAGACGACTTTAGCTGAATCCTCGGCCTTGTGATGGATACTGCATTTTGCATACAGGCCATCCGCACCACGATGATATAAAGGTACCGTACTGTACGGGGGGAATACGGTATTTGGGGTGTGTTGGCACCGCATGTGATGTGTCGGGGTGGCGTGGCGCAAGGCAGGACACCGGGCCGTTTTTGGGTCAGAGGGGAAGGGGTGAGCAGAGGTGACATCCGTGGCACACGGTTGGATCAGGTAGTCTGCCGTCATGCGGCAGGCCATAGGCGATCAGTCCTTTGGACGACAAATTTCTCTAAAGACGGTCAACGCGTCCAAGTCGCCGCATGCCGGGCCGTCATCAACGCCCCCGTTGATCCCCGCAAGGCGTATTCGTTGCGGATGCAGGACGGAGTGACGAGATGCGGCCAATCCTGATGCGCCCCGACCCCACAACCGCCACCGCCCATACTTGCCTGCCACGCCCGGGAATTCATTCAATCCAGACGCGGAATCTTTATCGATTCCAGCTTTGGGT
>JAHRAJ010000077.1 GCA_020027365.1 Cenarchaeum sp. | reverse complement strand
ACCAGCGTACGCGGACACACAAAGTCACTGGTCCGTATCACAATATCGTGCGGGTGGCTAAGCTCCAGCCCCGGGTGCCCGCGCCCCTCTAGCTCATGCGCGTATCCGTCAACCTCTATGCGGATGCAAACGCGGGCCCCGGGATTGCGCAACATCTCCTTGAGGGCGGCCGGGATTCCGTCGCAGCCGCACGAGGCGTCCACCCCCACGATGCAGTCGCCCTGCGGGGTCAAATCCCCCTCGGTGGTGACCTCGATCGTGCGCGGATGCGTCGATCTTACATTCTCGTGCCCCCTGAACGACACGTCAAACCTCATGGCAAGCCCCAGAGGCGTGCGGAATTAAACTAATCCCCCGATCGGGCGGTCCCATCCTCCGACTCCCAACCCCCCCTCCTACTCCGCCGCCGCCGCCGGCACTGCGGGCGGATTGGCCGACGCCGCCGATGCGCAACACGCGCATAACCGCCCGCCGCGGCGCAGACGTGATTCTTCAAGCAGCCGTGATGAAAACAGGCCGATTTGCGGTGTGCCGCGGCAGGCACGCGGGGGCGGCGGGTGCAACACCGGAGACGATCAGACGTTTGCACTCGCACAGCAGACGTCCTGCCGATGGCCCGGAGAACGGTCGAAATTCGCCATTTTCAGGCGTCGGCAGGAGCCACCCGAATCGTAGGGCCGCGCCGATCGAAAACTATCATTTAAATTAAACTTTCAGGGGCCTAGCTTGAATTGCTTCCGGCACAACAGGGCTATGACAGGGCCATCACGGTATTCTCACCCGATGGCAGGCTATACCAGGTGAAGTATGCCATAGAGACCGTGCGCAGGGGCACGATCGCGGTCGGGATCAAGGCCGCCGACGGGGCGGTCATTGCAGTGGAGGAAAAGTCACGCAAGCTGCAGATATCCGACAATGCGCAAAAGATATTTCAGATTGACGATCACGTCGGCGTGGCCGCCGCCGGGTACATACCGGATGCGCGCAGCCAGGTGGACAACGCCCGGTTTTTCTCGCAGAGCAACCGGCTCATCTACGACGAGGCCGTGGAGGTCGAGACCATTGCAAAGCATCTGGCAGACCAAAACCAGCAGTTTACCCAGTATGCCGGAGTCAGGCCGTACGGGGTGGCGCTCATACTGGCCGGGGTGAACAGGGGGGGCACGCAGCTGTATCTCACAGACCCCAGCGGCACGTTCATCTCGTACGACGCGGTGGCGATTGGTGCAAACTCCGACAAGGCCACGGACTTTTTGGAAAAGGAGTATTCTTCGGACATGCCGCTGGATGCCGCGTCCGCGGTGGCGGCGGCGGCCATCCACCTTGCAAGCGAGGACGGGCAAAAGGCGGACAACATCCGGATGGCGCAGATCAAGACGGATACTGCAAGGTTTGAGATGGTGGATGACGGCAAATCCAAGTCGTACACCGACGAGGCCCGTAAAAAGTACCCGTCTGACAAAAGATAGGCGGGATCTGCAATGCACGGCGGTTGTGATCCGGCGGCCGGTACAACAAGCACGGTGACGGCGCGTCCGGTGCCGCCTCCCGTGTCCGTCGCACCGCGCGGGGACGTGGGATGAGGCGGCAGGACGGCGGCCCCGGCGGGACGGCCAGGGGCGTGACATCCATTGCCATACCGGACTCGTGTCTGGGCGACGATTCCACGAGCCTGGACAAGTCGCGCAAGGTCGCCGACATTGCAAGGGCATGTGCCGTGTTCGGGGTCGGCACGGTATACGTGTACGATCACGGCGGCCCTCCGGGGGACAGGTCACTGCTGACCACGATCCTGAGGTACATGGACACGCCGCAGTTTCTGCGCAAGCGGCTGTTTCCGCGCATGAACGAGCTGAAATACGCAGGGGTGCTGCACCCGCTGCGAATTCCAAGCCACATCACCCCCGCAGACAGCTCGCTGATCAGGGCAGGCATGGTGCGCGACGGGGTCGTGGTCAAGGCACGCGGGCGCATGTTTGCGGACTTTGGAATCAACACCCTGCTGCCGTACCGCGGCGGGGCCGGCGCCGGAAGGCGCATAACCGGAAGGTTTTCATCCGGCGCGCCGGACTTTCGGTATTCCGAAATCCGGCGTTCGCAGGCACCCGCGTACTGGGGGTACGAGGTACGCGAGAGGGGCCCGCTCCGCAAGTTTCTGTCAACGTGGAACGACGCCGTCATACTCACATCGCGCAAGGGCAGGCCGGTGACCATGGAGCAGGTCCGCAGCTACCAGGGCATGACTGCCCCGCTGCTGGTGGTGTACGGGTCTACCAACAAGGGAATTCACGAGATTCTTGGAAACCCGGAAGGCATACCAAACTCCCGCATACTGGACTTTTTCCCGGGGCAGGCCACCGAGACCGTCCGGCTGGAAGAGGCGGTGCTGGGGACGCTTGCAATCCTGAACATGCCGTGACGCGGCGTCCGGTATTTGCCGGCACGGTCGTCTGCGGGCGGCCAACGCCGCCGTAAACGTACGCAGGTGGCGCCGATGTTTTGCAGCTGTTGCGGCAACGGCGGCGGCGGCGGTGACGACCGCGCCCAGGGCAGGCCGGGCGGCCCGTCCGTTGATCGCGGGGGGGAGATGGGCGCCGTTGGCCGCATCCCCCTTTCTCCAGACCGCAGCCCGGCGGCCGGCGGCAAACGGCAGTGACTGGCCAACAAACCCGGCCGGTGATTTTGCAGATCCGGGTGAAGCATGGCGCCGGGGGCAGGGGCAAGCGGCGGCCTGCCGGTTGGGGAGCGGTGCCAGAACATGTCAGATCACAGGCCTGCACAGGGCAACCTGCACGGCATCGCCCAAAAGCAGTTGCCATCCTGCAACAATCCGGCAAAGCCAAAAATCGGGAAAAGATCGTGCCCGGCCCACTTAACGGCCGTCCACCCAATCCAAATTGAAGAGTTTAATCCGTAATTTTTATTAGTGCAGATCTGGCGGTCGGAGTGGACGTAGTAGCAAGTGGTGAATATGTCGGATGATGTGGAAAAACTAAACGAGCAGGCGCGGCAGCACGCCGAAGAGCTGCATGCCATACGCACGGAGATTGGCAAGGTGATCGTGGGCCAGGATGCCGTGATCGAAAAGCTTGTGCTTGCCCTCCTCTCGCGCGGCCACGTGTTGCTGGAGGGGGTGCCCGGGCTTGCAAAGACCCTGCTGATCAAGACGCTGTCCGAGTGCATAGACACGGGGTTTGTCCGGCTCCAGTTTACGCCCGATCTGCTGCCTGCCGACATTATCGGTACAAAGGTGTACGAGCACAGCACCGCCTCGTTTACCACGGTAAAGGGGCCGATATTCTCAAACTTTGTGCTTGCCGACGAGATCAACCGCGCCCCCCCCAAGGTCCAGTCCGCGCTGCTGGAGGCAATGCAGGAGAGCCAGGTCAGCATACAGGGCGAGACGTTTGAAATCCCCGAGCCCTTTTTTGTGATGGCCACCCAAAACCCCATCGAGTCCGAGGGGACGTACCGCCTGCCCGAGGCACAGGTGGACAGGTTTATGTTCAAGCTGATCATATCGTACCCGCGGCGCGAGGAAGAGTCGCGCATCATAGAGAGGTTTACGGGAGGCGAGTCCGAGGCCACCTCCGGCGCGTCCAGGATTATCGGCGCCGGCCGGCTGGTGGAGCTGCAGCGGTTCAACCAGCGCATATATGCGGACGAAAAGATTCGCGATTACGTGTCCGCAATCGTGGACGCCACGCGGCATCCGCAGGATCACGGCCTTGATCTGTCCGGCCAGATCGAGTTTGGGGCCTCGCCGCGCGCCTCGCTGTGGCTTACGCTGGGTGCAAAGTCGCACGCGCTGATGGACGGGCGCGGGTATGTCACGCCGCAGGACGTAAAGGACATAGCCCACGACGTGTTGCGGCACAGGATAACGCTGACATACGAGGCAGAGGCCGAGGCGGTCACCTCCGACCTTATTATCACCAAGATTCTGGACAAGATCGGGGTGCCGTAATGCAGCGTCAAACGGAACTGGCGGACACGGTGCGGCAGGTACGCGACATACTGCGCAAGGCCGGCAGGCAGGAGATATCCACATCGCGTCTGGTGGACGGGCTTTTGGCCGGAAACTACCGCTCCGTGTTTCGCGGGCAGGGGATGGAGTTTTCAGAGCTGCGCGAGTACCGCCCGGGCGACGACGTGCGCGCCATAGACTGGAACGTCACCGCCAGGTTCAACCGCCCGTATGTCAAGGAGTTTGTCGAGGAGCGCGATCTACGGGTATACTTTGTACTGGACATGTCGGCCTCCGGCGGCTTTGGCAGCGATGTTACCAAAAAGGCGCGCTCGCTGGAGGTGGCCGCCAGCCTGATGATCGCGGCGTTGCGCGGCAACGACGGGATTGGCGCCGTGCTGGCCACAGACCGCATAGAGCGGTTTGTCCCGGCAGGCAAGGGGCGGCGGCAGGTGATGAGGCTGCTGGCCACGATCGTGTCGTTCCGGCCCGCCTCGGGGTCGACCGATCTCGGGGCGGCGCTGGAGCAGGCAATGCACGTGATCAAGGGGCGCAGCCTGCTGTTCGTGGTGTCGGACTTTATCGATGCAGGCGACTTTATGCGCCCGCTGCGGATGCTCGGGGACAGGCACGACGTGGTTGCCCTGCAGGTGGTTGACGGGCGCGAGCGCGAGATGCCCGACGTCGGGTTGATCGAGCTGGAGGATGCCGAGACCGGCGAGCAGATGCTTGTCAACACGTCGGATCCGTCGTTTCGCCGGAGGTATATGCAGGTGGCCGCGGACGCCGAGTCGCGCCTCGAGGCGGGGTTGCAGGGGATGGGCATCGATCTGGTCAGGCTGGTGTCCGACCAGCCGCACGATTTGGCGCTGCGGCGGTTTTTCAAAAAGAGGGCCAGGAGATAACCAAGCAAGGGGTATACGATGGCCGGTTTTTACTCTGAAATTGTCCTGCTGGCGTTGCTGGCCGTGCCGGCGCTGTACATCCTGTATGCCAAGGTGCTGTCACGCCGCAAGCGCGAGGCCGTAAAGTTTAGCAGCCTGGCGTTTGTAAAGTCCGCCATAGGCGACCGGCGCAGGTCGAGGCGGCATTCGCTGATATTCTTTTTATCGCTTGCGGTGGTGGGGCTGATGATAATCGGGCTTGCCGATCCGCACATCGTGCTGGAGCAAAGCAAGGAGGGGGTCAACGTGGTGCTGGTCATAGACGTATCCGGAAGCATGCAGGCGCAGGACTATCCGCCCAACAGGCTGGAGGCGGCCAAAAGGTCTGCGGGCATACTGGTGGAATCACTGCACATAAAGGACCACGTCGGGATTGTGACCTTTGAGACCGGCGTGACCACTGCCGCATACCTGAGCCCGTACAAGGAGCGCGTGATGGACAGGCTCGCCAACATATCGCCGCGCGACGGCAAGACCGCCATAGGCGACGGGCTGAGCCTGGGCGTCGAGATGGCCACCGCAATCCCCAACAAGAAGAACGTGGTGATACTGCTGAGCGACGGCGTGAACAACGCCGGGGTGATAACGCCGGCGCAGGCGGTCGCCTTTGCAAGGTCAAACGAGATACAGGTGTACACGATCGGGCTGGGTTCCGAGGACAGCGTGTTGATAGGATATGACGCGTATGGCAGGCCCGCGTATGCAGAGCTTGACGAGTCTACCCTGAGGGCCATAGCAGAGCAGACGGGGGGCAGCTACTTCAAGTCGGTGGACGTGGAGACGCTCGATGAGATTTACCAGAATATCAGCGAGGACATAGAACGCGAGGAGGAGGAGACGCAGATCAAGGAATGGTTCTTTGCGGCGGCGCTGGCCGTGTTTGCGGCGCAGATCTACCTTCGATACGGACGCGGCAGGGTGATCCAGTGAGCGGGATCCCCGCATTCTGGATGCCTGCGGCGACGGGGACGCCGGTTGCCCTTGCCATCGTGCTTGGCTTTTCCGCGGCGGTCGCAGTGGCGGGACTGGTGCCGGCTGCACATGCCCAGGAGATTGTGTTTTCCGTCGATCAGTCTGAATACTTTTTTTTGGTAGGGCAGGAGGCGTCGATCCTCGTACACCTGAACAACACGCACGGCACGGGCATACCCGGAATGCTCCGGTATTCCATAAACCACATAATCGAGCAGGGTGGCGCACAACTGTCCACCATAAACTCCAACACCAGCCCGTTTGAGATAAACGCAGGCATACAGCAGATACAGCTGAACATGGGCACCTCTGCGGTGCAGGCCACGATGGTGCTCAACCTCAGCTATTCATATGTGGACACCGCCACCTCCACGAACAAGGTTGTCATACTGGATCCGATATCTGTGCGCTTTGTACAGGATCCATCCCAGCAAAACAACCAGCCCGACCCGATGCAGAGTTCGTCAGAGGATGCCGATCAGCAGCAGCAGCAGCAGCAGCAGCAGCAGCAGCAGCAGCAGCAAAGGCAGGGCAGGCAGCAGTCACAGCAACAGCAACAACAGCAGCAGCAGGGCCAGCAGGGCCAGCAGGGCCAGCAGGGCCAGCAGGGCCAGCAGGGCCAGCAGGGCCAGCAGGGCCAGCAGGGCCAGCAGGGCCAGCAGGGCCAAAACGATCCGCCCGACCGGCCCGAGGATCTGCCCCAGCAACAGCAGCAACAGCTCCAAAACAACCAGATGTCGCAGGACAGTGCCGCCCTCCAGCAGCAGATACAAAGCCAGCTGCAGCAGCGCGAGCAGGCACAGCAAGAGTTTGAGCAGCAGCTGTCCGAGGATCCGGCGTTTGCCGAGGAGCACGAGCGGCTGGTTGAAGACGGGTACAGCGTGACCGACAAAAGTTTTGAACTAGACTCCGAAGAGAGCGAGGGCGACCTGAACGCGGCGTCAAACAGCACCGGCGGCTTTGAGGTACAGTACCAAAACCCAGAGGGCAAACAGGCCTCCATCGAGGGCCGCATGGACGACGGCGTTGTAACGGACATTCAAAAAGAGTCCCAGTCCCTCCAAGAGGGCCTGCTTGAGCAGCTGGAGCAAAACGCGGGGTTTCAAAAACTCAACCAGACCCTTGCATCCGAGGGCCTGTTTCAAAACGGCACCGGGTTTGCCACCGAGGGCAACCAGACCACCGTCTCGGTGATGTACGGGGATCCGCAGCAGGGCAACAATGCCACGATAACGGCCGTGTTTGACGGCGAAGAGCTGCAGAGCGTCACGCTGGAGCGGGAGGGTGATCCCGACTATTCCGAGTTTGTCACCTCGATACTGGCGATCGCGGTGCCCGGGGCCGTCATCGCATACCTGCTGTACAGGAGGATGAGAAACGCGGCGCCCGACTCGTACGCGTATGACGGGCCGGCCGCCCCGCCGTTTGACCACGTGGCGGCGTCCAGGGATTTGATCGCCCGCGCCCGGCTGCACCATGCAGACGGGCAGTACCAAGAGGCGTTTGCCGCGGCCGGGCGGGCCGTCAGGCTGTTCCTAAGCTACGAGTCGGGCATCAGAAAGGAGATGACCAACGAGGAGCTGATGCGCGCCATCCCGCACGACCTGTATCCCGCCGACAAGATACAGCGCAGCCTTGACATCTCGGCATGGGTGGTGTTTGCACAGCACGCCCCCGGAGAGGGGGACTTTGAGCAGGCGGTCTTGCTGTTTGAGGATCTGGTGTCAGACGGCGGCCGGCGGTGATGCCGGCGCGACCGGGCGGCGGCATCGCATGGATGCAAGTGACCGGGCAGGGGTGCATGCGACCGTTTCGCTACAGGCCCATGTCCTCTGCCTTTTTGCGAAGGTGCGGCATCACGTGGCTTGCAAACTTGTCTATGGAGCCAAAATAGTTTTTGCCCCAAAACCTGATCACAAAGTGGTTTACGCCGGCCTCCATAAACCGTTCAAACGTGGGTATGACGTCGTCGGGCGTCCCAACCGCCGTTGACGACCGGGCAACGGCCTCTGGTATCTTTGTCGCGGCCTCGCGCATCTTTACAATCCACTCTTGGTTTGACATCGAGTATTCCGTGAAATACTTTACAAAGTCAAACCCCTCAATCTCCTTGAGATCGTGCACCCTGAGCACCTCGGGCTTGAAGAGGCTCACCTTTACCGCCTCCTTCATGCGGGCCCACGACATCTCGGCATCGTCTGAAAAGTAGACGTCAATGTCCAGCGCGTACTCAAACCCGTCCTTTTCGGCCTGGGTGCGCCCGTGCTTTTCCATGGATGCATCAATCTGCCCCTTGTGATCCTCGAACAGTTCGGGGGTGTACCCGATGGGCAGCCACCCGTCCCCCAGCTTGCCGGTCATTGCCAGTGTGCGCTTGCCGCCGGCCGCCATGTATGTGGGCGGGTGGGGCTTGCGCACCGGCCGGGCCTGGAGGCAGGCGCCCTCTAGCTTGTAATACTTGCCGTCATAGTCCACGGTGTTGTCGGGGGTAGAGCCGTACAGCGTGCGTATCACCTCGATCTGCTCCTCCCACTTTGAGACCGGCTTTTCAAAGGGTATGCAAAACTCCTTGAGGTTTTGCGCCTCGCCTGCGCCTATTCCCAGTATGGCGCGGCCCTTGGACACGCGGTCCAGCGTTATGGCCGCCAGCGCGATGTTGGAGGGGTGGCGCCGGATTGCGTCGGTGACGCAGGTGCCAAGCTCCACGTTGTTTGTGACTGCGGCGATGGCCGACAGCATGACCCACGGATCCAGCACGGTGGCGTTTTTCCACTGTGGGACGTTTGTGTGATCCATGTAGAATATAGAGTCATACCCGGTCTTGTCGGCCAGCATGCAGGCGGTGAGTATCTGATCCTCGGTATATCCGGCCCTTGCCACGTTTAGCCCGTTTTGTATCCCAAACTTTACCAATCCTACCGATCGGGCTCCAATCCATTCATAAATAAGTCTAATCACGCCGCGCGGCGGATATGTGCCTGTGGGCAGGGGGGGGTCTGCCCGTCCCACGGGTGGTCAAACGTGGCTGTGTGTTGATGGACGGTCTGCAGTCGGTACACATCATGCAGGCAGGTTGGCGGCAAATCGACTGGTTTTTATAGATGTTTTAGCGCCTTGCCATGTCGTGTGGATATGCCCTGATGACGCAGAGGGCCAATTCATGTCAAGTTTTGCAGGCGGCCGACGGATGGGCGACAGGCGCATGAGGCTCGGGAGCATGCCCGCACCCCGATGCAGATCATTGTGACGGCATTCATCAACACGCCGAGGTTTTGACTTGCTTGGCGGCCTGCCGATGTGGCCGCCGGCAACCTATGGCCAGCGGCGGTCATGACGTGAAAAAAAAGGCGCCGTATGACGGCGATTAAACGCATCGCGGGGTTGGTCTGAAAGGCGGCAGGGTGGAAATCAGCCTGGATCCACCGCGATGTTTTTGGCAAACGGGATGGACGAAACGCGGGCAAATACGGCAAGACGTCCCATAGGCCACCTCTTGATCGGGGGATGGCCGCTGATCCATCCATCCATCCATCCATTCATCCATCCCCCTCTCCCCCCACCCCCCACCAAAAAAATACGGGGTGTGTGAGAGTGGCATCTGACGCCGTCATCAGGCAGTATTTTGCAGGTGCGGCTGCCCGTGGTCGACCGTGTCCGCGGTCGGTGTCACCACCACCACCACCGCATCGTCGTCGTTGCTGCTGTTACTGTACCAATCCCCGTGCCGCCACGCGGGCACCGCACCATCGCCCGTCATTGGCAAAGGCGGCAACCGGGCCGGATGCCCGGTACAACGCGCAGGCGGCACGCCGCGGTTGGGCAAAATGTTGCACGGCATGCCAGCGGTGTTACTGGCAATCCATGCCGTAAACCAGCATCAATCTACGGGTTGATACGCGGCAGGCTGCTATAGGTTGCCGGCCTTTATGTCCTCTAGGCACTTGACGACATCCGCCTTTGATATGGGGATTGGGTTGGGGTCGAGGTGGCCTCGGTCGGTCATGACCACGTCGGCGGCCTCGGAGACGTCGGCCTTTAGATCCAGGCGGTCAAACCCGAGCTTTTCGACGCATTCCTTGAAGCGGTCGTAAAACTCCGACTCGTTGTGCCGGTGCGCCACCGTCGTGCATGATGACAGCGAGTATCCGTGCGGCACGCCCTCGTTTGAGAACACGTAGGACAGGGCGTGGCCCAGCGTGGTGGAGCAGTTGCCAAACCCCATGCCGGACAGCATCGAGCCGTACGGGTAGTTTTCGGGCCTGTCGTTGATGATGGCGTCGTAGAGTATGTCAAACGCCTGGCGGCACAGCGTGCGGGTCAGGTCGTTGCCAAGCTTGCTGTCATGCCCCTCGGTGACCTGGGCGCACGCGTCGCACACCGAGCTCTTGATCACCTGGGCGGGCGTGCCCTCTAGAAAGTAGGAATCGACCACGGCCATGTCCGCAAGAAACCTGTCCTCGCGCAGCAGCTTTTTCTTGCCGTCAAACTTTAGGACGCAGTAGGTGGTCATCTCGGCGCCGGTGCCAAAGGTGGTCGGTATCAAAATCTTGTCCTTGTCCATCTCGGGCGCGGCGTATTTCACCACGTCCATCGAGCTGCCGCCCCCGAGCCCGATGAGCACCGACGGGTCTTTGTCCTTGTACTCGGATATCACGGCGTTTACGTCGTCGATCGAGGGCTCCGGCTTTACCTTGTCGTACAGCATATAGTCCGATATCTCCATCTTGGCCAGCCACTTGTCGGAGAGCTGCGGCGGGACGGTGGTGACGACCAGCGCGTTTTTGGGATATTCGGTCTGGCCCAGCGCGTCCTTGCCAAAGTTGATGACCTTGGGGATTCTGACCGTGTCCATGCGGGGGGGCCGTAAATGATTATTATTATACCTTCACTCAAACCATGCGTGGATCCTGGTGGGCCGGGGGCGCGGCGTGGTGATGATAGGAGGGACGATGCGGTCCGCATACTGGAGGCCGGGATTGACGCGGCCATGCCGTCGGTCATACTGCCCAGGGTGCTCAGGCGGGGCTCGATCGTTGTGGGCAGGCATGTGATCAAGACGTCTGGGTATGCCGGGGTTCGGGTGGTGGCGTTTGGCAAGGCCGCGCTGTCGATGACAAAGGCGTTTGACTCGCGCATACGCGTCAGGGACGGCGTGGTGGTGGTTCCGCGCGGGGTTGCGGTTCCCCGCCGATCAAGGTTTGACGTCATGCAGTCCACCCACCCGGATCCCAGCGAGGCCAGCGTCAGGGCGGCCCGGGCTGTGCTGTCGTACATACGCGGGTGCGGGCCGGCGGACCTCGTCGTGTTTCTGGTGTCCGGCGGCGCGTCGGCGCTGGTGGCGCTGCCCGACGGGGTGACGCTGGGGGAAAAGGCGAAAACCAACGGGCTGCTGCTGCGCTCCGGGGCCAGCATCGCCGAGGTCAACTGCGTGCGCAAGCACCTGTCCGGGATAAAGGGCGGCCGCGTCACAGAGGCGCTGCCGTGCGAGGCGGTGGCGCTGGTAATGTCCGACGTAAAGGCAAACGACATGTCCGCCATCGCGTCGGGTACGACCTATTGCGACAGGACCACGTTTGCGCAGGCCGTGTCGGTGCTGCGCAGGCACCGCATATACGGCGAGGTTCCAAGGGCGGTGGTCCGGAGGCTGGAGGCGGGCGCCCGGGGGGACATACCGGAGACGCCCAAGCGGCCGAGGATACGCAACTTTGTGGTGGGCTCCAACAGGGACTGCCTTGCGGCCATGAAGCGCGAGGCGCGCAGGCGCGGGTATGCCGTCAGGTCTGCCACGGCGTTTGGCAAGATAGAGGGGCAGGCGCGCGCGCTGGCAAGGATTGCGCCCACCCGGCGGGGCGGCTGCGTGGTGTTTGGCGGCGAGACGACTGTGCTGGTACGCAGCAGGCGCGGCAGGGGCGGACGAAACCAGGAGATGGCGCTGCGCGTGGGGAGCATGCTAAGGGGGGACGTCCTGGTCGGATCGGTCGGGACCGACGGGATTGACGGCAACACCGAGTTTGCCGGCGCGATGATCAATGCCGCGGATCTGGACAGGGCGGCGGTCCGGAGATACCTGCAGACCAGCAACTCCAACGGGTATCTCAGGAGGTACGGCGGACTGATCAAGACGGGCCCGACGCAGACAAACCTGCTGGACATCGGGATTATGCTGTACTAAGCATCCGGGAGATTGAAGGCCCGCGGTGCTTTTATACGCCATGGATGGCATGACGGTATGACGAGGGCGTTTACAGGGAGGCGGGCGGCAGGAAGCATTCATACGGGTGTGACGGTACAAAGACGATTCAAGTGTAGCCAGATGATTTGCAGGTCAGGCACCAGTCTGATGCCGGTATCCGGGAGCGCGGGACTGGGCGGCACGGGTGCTAGATCATGAACGTCAGAATATTCCGATCCGGGGACGGATTACAGGAGATCAAGTCTACGGGTGGTAAAAAAGAGTTTGATTATGAAAAAATCATCCAGGACATGATAGAGAACAACATCAAGGTTATATTTCCCAATATGACATTTGTGAAATCCGAGCACACGGTGG
Organism: Cenarchaeum sp.; assembly: GCA_020027365.1. The sequence continues at coordinate 1,157 of JAHRAJ010000077.1, read as the reverse complement.
CAAAGTTGCGCATCGACTCTGTCATGTTTGACACCGACAAGATGTCGTTCGTACTGTTCGAGTACAAGAATCACAAGCAGGGGGGACACATAGAGCAGGCGGCGGCGTATTATGACATACTGGAGGAGAGGCCAGAAGCGTTTCTACAGGCGTACAACGACATCATGGGAAAGTCTTTGAAGAAGGACGACATAAACTGGGACGAGAACCGGGTGATAGCAATATCGCCGGAATTTACAGAGCATCAGCGCCGCGCGGTCAACCAGCTAAAGTGCCCCATAGAGATATACACCATAGCAAGCTTTGAGGACGGGGTGTTTGCACTGGCAGGCTTGCATGTTTCCAAAGCCAGCGGATCAGAAGGCAGCCATCCACCACATCCGGGAGAATACACATTGGAGGATTATATGAGTGGCAGTTATCATATGAACACGAGTCCAAAGAATGAGGCAAAATCGCTTTTCAGAAAAGCCATGAACGCCATACTCGACAGATATCCTGACATAGAATACGGGCAAAAGAAGAGGTACGGGGGTTTTTACACCCAGGACGGCTCACTGATCTGCTGTCTTCTCATCATGTCAAAGGACGTAAGAATATACTATGTTACCAACAGGCCTGACGCGTACAGTGACGCAGACGGACCGTTCGTCAAATCCAGAGCTAATGACGAAGGGGGAGTAAAGACCACCGTCGGAGGGGCCGGGTTCCTGTCACACATAACCAACGATTCCGAGATTGCCATGGCAGTGGACATGGTACAAAAGGTGTATGATTTGAAGGCCGGAAACGCCACCTGACCTGCCCCCCGGTGTGATCTATGGTATGTTTGGATCGTATTTTGGATCATTTGAATGGCCTTGGAGTGGTGAGTCAGAGGCCATAATCTAGGTGTGAATTTAGCATTCTTGACGTCTAACGGGTTGGATCGGCACGGCTATGGAAACGCAATTAACCGGGTACCGCCAACCCCCCGCATGTTTGTCGCAATGGTGGACGTACGCCTAAAGCCGGGGGCCGACGAGGGCGAGTTTGCAAGGATGTTTGCAGACGCAAACGCAGATCTCTGCCGGTGTGACGGCTTTGTCGCGCGGCGGCTGCTAAAGTCAGGCGACGGCTCGCTCAGGGTGGTCGTAGAGCACGACAGCCGCCAGACC
>JAHRAJ010000059.1 GCA_020027365.1 Cenarchaeum sp. | reverse complement strand
CTTGCCGCTATGGCCGCCTTTGCCGCCACCGCCCTTGCAATCTTTCCGCGTTGCCACCTGGGCGCAGAATGCACCATGGAGTGTTGGAACAGCAACCCGTGCTTTGGCGGGTGCGAGCCTGTCTTTAGCGCACGAAACAGCGCCTTTTCGGCGCCTAAAACCTGGATGGTGCTTGCGGGGAGTGACGCCAGCTTTTTGAGGCTGCCTGCCCTTGCCAGCAACCTTGCACCCACCGCGTTTCCCAGTATGGCCGACAGGTTTGGGGCGATCGTGCCCATCTGCTCCTCTAGGTGCTCCTCTAGGTTTTTCCTCTGCGCATGCATGTCCAAAATCTGTCTGGCAAGCCCCTGCACCACCTCTAGGTTTCCGTCGGATATGTCGCCGCCCCTGCTCCTTTGCCGCACCAACTCTAGCATCTCCACCTTTGACTCGGGAAAGCCCGCCTCCTCAAACACCTCCTTTGTTACATCGGCCCTTCTGCCGGCGATCACAATCTGCGAGTATCCGTTTATGCTGTCAACCAGATTGTCCAACTCTGGAAAGTGGAGGCCGTACCACTCCCTGAGCCGCGAGCTCAGGGCGTTGGCAATCTTGTCAATCTCGTCCAGGGTGTTTATCGCCTGGATCATGTGAAGATCCAAACTCTCGGACGCCTCCGTCACCTTGCTTGACGATAGTGACACGGCAAAGTCGCGCAGCTTGGACAGCGCGTCACGTGGATCCTGTGCAAACCCCGCGTCCACCAGCATCTGTTGCTTTTCCGACTGTATCTCCTCAATCTGTGGCCCGTCCATGAGCCGCGCATCAACGTCCTTTTTCTTCAGGATAAACAGCATCGACTCGTCGTTGACCGCGATGCCCCCCTTTTCGCTGTCCTCTATGTGCCTGATCAGCTCGTTTGGAACCCCCTTTTTCTCCTTTACGGCCAGATACTGCCCCCTCGGGTCGGAGAACGGAAACGTCTTTACCACGCCGCCCGCCTCGGATACCACCACTATCCCAAGCTCCGTCAAAACCACGGAATTCATGCAGGCTATGATCCGGTCACCATTAAAAAAGGATTGTATCTGGCGGGCGAACATCCGTCCGCGACCGCCGGAGGATGATGACGCACGGATCGACTGCCGGCAACTGCCAGGGCATCGATCCGGTGATAACCGCAAGCCGCCGACACGTAAGAAAATCAACCGTTATATTCGAAGATCGGCCTGTTAATCCAATGGCGCCTGACATCGCAACCGCTGTTGGCAGCATCCAGCTAGAGCGGCCCGCCATTCTGGCGTCGGGCATACTGGGGATATCGACCGATGTATTTGCACGCCTGCACAAGGCAGGCGCCGGCGCCGTGGTCACAAAGTCCGTCAGCAGCGAGCCGTGGGACGGCTATCCCAACCCGACCGTCTTTGGGGTCGGGGGAGGCGGGTGGCTCAACGCGGTCGGCCTGTCAAACCCGGGCGCCCGAAACTTTGCAGAGATGATCCGCACAGCCGCCACCGGCGCCGGCGATGATGATGATCGTGGCGCCGTCCCGATAATCGTAAGCCTCGTGGGCTCGGCCGAGGGTGAGTTTGAATCAATGATCGACGAGTTTGACGGCTGCCGTGTCACGGCATACGAGATCAACCTCTCATGCCCGCACGTCGCGCGCGTGGGCCTCGATGTGGGCGACGACCCCGACTTGGTGACCCGCATCATGGCGGCCGTCAAAAAAAAGGCGGCAGGCACACCCGTGCTGGCCAAGGTGGGCCTGGGCACCACCCACTACATCCGGACGGTCGGATCTGCCATAGAGGGGGGGGCCGACGGGATTACCGCAATCAACACAATCCGTGCCATGGCCATAGACGCGCAGACACAACGGCCAATCCTGTCAAACAAGATTGGCGGCCTCTCGGGAACGCCGATAAAACCGGTAGCCCTCCGGTGCGTATACGAGATTGCGTCCAGGTACGACACGCCGGTCGTCGGATGCGGGGGCATATCGACGTGGGAGGACGCGGTGGAGTTTATACTGGCCGGGGCCTGCGCGGTACAGGTTGGGAGTGCGATGGGGGGAGACGGCTGGCTTCAAACGTTTGAACGAATAAACGCCGGAATCGCCTCGTATATGGAACAAAAGGGCTATTCGAGGCTGGAGGAGATGGTGGGGCTTGCACAGGGATCCTAACCGTCACACGATCGTCACCGTCGAAAGGGTGGTGGACGAGTCGCCCACGGTTCGAACACTGGTCTTTTCTGATGATGTAATGCATGGCGTGCTGCCGGGGCAGTTTGCCATGGTATGGATTCCGGGGGTGGGCGAGCTCCCCATGAGCGTGATGATCTCCCCCGAGCGGGGCAAGGCGGCGTTTACCGTACGCAGGCACGGGCAGGCCTCGACGGGCCTCTACAACACGCCGGTTGGCGGCAGGCTTGGCATACGCGGCCCGTACGGCAACTCGTTTGATTTGAGGCCGGGCCGCGTCATGCTGGTCGGCGGCGGAACGGGACTGGTCCCCATGATGCGCCTGCTGACCGCCATGAGCAGTGATCACGACGTCACGGTCCTCATCGGGGCCCGTACGGCCAACGAGGTGTTTTTTGACGGCCTGGCCGACCGGCTGCTTGCAGGCAACACAGCACGCCACAGCGTGGCGGTGGCCACCGAGGACGGCACGCGCGGCCACAAGGGTTTTGTCACCGATCTTGTCGATTCGATGACCGGGGATGCATCCTTTGACGGAATATACACGTGTGGACCGGAGATGATGATGTACAAGACGGTGGAGACTGCGCACTCGCGGGGGATTTTCGTACAGGCGAGCCTTGAGCGCGTGATGAAGTGCGGTGTGGGCATATGCGGAAGCTGCTGCACGGGCGCGGATTTGGTGTGCAGGGACGGCACCGTCTTTGACGGCGACCATCTTTTGGCAAACCCGGATTTTGGCCGCCGCCGCAGGAACAAGGCCGGCATGGTCGAGGACTGCTAGATCAGCCGACAACAATAAATCACCACCGTCCCCTTTGCCCTGCATGTCTGGCGGCGGGGGGCGCAAAAAGGCGGTGGTGGTGGCGGCCGTGGTTGTGCTGGCGGTGGTGGCCGTTACAGCCGCCGCGCAGCCGATGATGATGATGATGCCCGGATCCGGAGGTGACGGCGGCCAGGGCGGTAACACGGGGGGCGGAGGGGATGCGGCGGCACCAGCCACTGCCCCGGAGCAAGCACAACCCGGCGACACGTCCGCACCGCAGCCGCGGTCACTCTCTGGCACGGTCATGATCGGCGGCCTCGTACCCCTGACCGGGGACAGGTCCACGCGCGGAGAGGATTACCGCGCGGCCATACATCTGGCAGAGCATGACTTTAACGAATATCTGGCCGAGACCGGCGCGGACTGGGATCTGGACGTCGTCATCGAGGATACCGCCACGAGCCCCGTCGTATCCCTTGAAAAGCTCACGTCACTCAACGCCAAAAACATACGCATAGTGATCGGACCCCAGTCCAGCGCGGAGCTTCGCAACGTCATGAGCTATGCCGAATACAACGGAATGCTTTTGATCAGCTCTGGATCCACCGCGCCGACGCTGGCAATCCCCGACGACAACGTATACCGGTTCATACCGGACGACTCTACCCAGGGGCGAGTCTTGGCGCGGCTTGTATCGGATCAAGGGTTTACGACGGTGGTCCCGATATGGAGGGGCGATGCATGGGGCGATGGACTGCATGACGTCTTTGCGAGGGAGTTTGAGCTCTTGGGCGGGGATGTCGACGAGGGCGTACGCTACAACCCAGAGGCCGCGGAGTTTTCCTCCTCTGCCTCGCTGCTGGCCCAAAAGGTGCGCGAGCACGCATCCGTCGTTCCGGTGGAAAAGGTTGCCGTCGTCGACATGAGCTTTACAGAACTGGTCCAGATTGCCCAGTCCGCATCACAATACGACATACTTGGCGACGTCCGGTGGTTTGGCGCCTCTGCAATAGTAAAGGACAGGCAGCTTGTGGAGGATCCGATATCCGGGCGGTTTACCGAGGGTGTCGGACTGGTCGCCATGCAGTTTGCCCCGTCTGAGAGCGACAAGTATGCCAGAATCAGCGACATGCTGGTCTCCGAACTGGGCCGCATACCCAACGCGTACGCCTTTTCCACATACGACTCTGTGTGGGTGGTAGGTCTTGCCATGCTGCATACGCAGGGTGCCGACGTGAACCAGATACGACAGGCAGTTCCGGATGTGGCGGCTGGTCACTCGGGCGTTATAGGATCCACCAGGCTCAACGAGGCCGGTGATCTGGACAACAGCAACTATGAGCTGTGGGGCGTGCGTGGCGGCGAGTGGGTGCCGGTCGGCCGGTACGACTCGTCCACCGACTCGATCACGCTGGACACCTAGCCCGCAGCCCCCGCCCGGCGTCGTCCGCTCTTGAGCATGCAACCTGTTTACGGCGATACGACGTGGCGGATGCGGGGAAAGGACGCTGGCGGCGAACCTGTCCAATACGCGTAAAACCACATGGACGCACATGCGATGGGCAGGGTCTGGTCGTCCGACTACCGTCCGTTAACGCACCACGCCAACCGCATGCGAGTAGGCGCACGGCCCACGTCACACTGCATCCACTGATCCGGGTGACCGATCACAGCAGATACCCCCTGGCAAACAGCACGGGTACGGATTCTGGGTAGACGCACACCTCCCTTAGCATGATGTTCAGCTGCGGGACGCGCTCGGAGTCGCATCCCGCCAGTCCGCCGGCCCGCGCGACGGCATCGTATGCGCCGTGGCAGGCGGGCTGGACGTGCCGGGGGGCGGACTCTTCCACCTCTACTGCGAGTATGTGCCCGTAGGCCGCCATGATAAAGCTGGCCCCCGCCGACGGGACGGCGTAGGTCACAAAGCAGTCTGTCTCGTACCGGACGGCCTCGCCGTCGCCGCGATCGGCGATGATGTCCATCTCCACTTGGTAACCCGGGTACGCCTCAAGGGATTCCTGCGTGGGCACCATCGCGGGAAGGCCCCGCGGAATCTTTAGGTAAAACGTCGTCCCGTTGTATGCCCCGTCAAAGGTAATCTCGTGCGAATGATGCGCGGTATCATAAGAGTATGTGCCCTGATATGACGTCATCACGACCGGCAAGCCCCCCCATGCCGCATCCACCACCTGCGTGTTGGCAGGCTCCTGGGCGTGCGCCGCGCCGCACGCGAGTAAGGGAAAAAAGAGGATTGGTAAGAGGGATAGTTTCATGGCAGATCGGGCGTGGATGGATCTTTGGATGCCTGCACTACGGCTGCGAATCCCGGGGATTTTGCAACCGCCCTTCCAACGGCCCGGCTTGCCGTTGCCGTTTGGCTTGAATGTGGGTGACCGGGATCCGGTGGTGGTCGAGGCAAGCAACGGGGCGGCGGCGCGTTGTTTTTGCATGATGTCTTTCATACACACGGCTGAATATGGAGTCTATTCCTAATATAGTTATCATGCACGGGCGGACCGTCCAACAGCCGCCCGTCGCACGCACGACGGCATGAACGGCAGAGGCACGGTCCGTCACACTTGCGTTTTTGCTGTGCGGGGGCCGGCCGAAAACCTCGCCAGACGGCAGCAGTCCGGGTACAAGCCGTCGGGACTTGCTGCGGGGGGATGAGAGGAGCCCGTGACGCCGCAGACCGGCAGGATGGCCGCCACCGCAGCTACCGCCGCCACCACGCGAAAGGAACCGTTGCGTTTGTGGGTGGCTTTTATATGAAAATCAACAAGTACGATCTTCCCCCGAATCTGCAAACCTGTAAAAATTTACCGAAACCGCACAACCTTTGATTTGGCTTACAACCAGCACATTCGTCAGCCATTGGCTATTTTAACGAGTTGTACATGTGATCCGAATTCCTTTGATCGTTATTAATGCGCCCTTTCAGAACCCCGATATTCATGCCGGCACTTTCATGTCTTCCATTGCACAGCTAGTCCGAGATACGCACGCTCTCTTGACGGCCCGGGCATCGATATCACCATCAGACCATGATTGGACGTGTGCTGAGAACTGAACATTGCGTTACTGTGTGTATGATTGCATGCAGTGTGGTATTGCATTGCCGGCCTTAGTTTTTAACGCACATTGTACAAGATGGCCGTAAAAACCATTGTCAATTTCATGGTGCACAACCCCTGGCTTGCTAAAACTAAAAAAAAAGTCAGTGGTGGTTGGTGACACCGGTGTGTTGGCGGTGTTATGGCGAACCGTTGTTTCTTTGCACGACTGCGTCTTTGTCGTCATGCCCCTCTTCGTAACCGTCGTATTCTTCTTCCCACTCCTCATGCGATCCTTCAAACAGCTGCTCAATTGCTGCAACCGGGGTTTTCAGGCTTTCATGAAGCACGTCTCCTGTGCCTGCATCCAGAATTACCGTGTAATACATGCCGTCATCATCTATGATGTTGACAAAGTACACTAGGTATCCCCGGTGATCGTCTAGATACGATCC
>JAHRAJ010000057.1 GCA_020027365.1 Cenarchaeum sp. | reverse complement strand
CAGCCAGCTTTGCCCACGCGGGGCCGGTGCATCGTCGTCAGGACCGAGCAAGGCCAAGGTGACGCGGTGCGTGTCGCGTCCCACCGTGATCCGGATACGCTCGGCGATCCGCAACAAGTCCTGACACGGTTCAGTGCAGACCGCGCCATGCAACACCACCAGAAACCAGTCCCGCGCGACCGCCTCCACGGTGAGCGCCGCACCGGCAGCGTCCATGACGCCATAAGATTTCAGCCGCAACGGCGGCTCCAAAAGCACACCGTGATTGACGGTCTGCCGCCAGTCGAGTAGCCCTATGGTAAACACCCATGCGAGCAGGAGCGGCAGCGCGAACACCGCCAAGAGAGCCAGAAGGGTCCGGCGTGCTTTTGTTCGCGCTGCCCGTGGCGGCGTGCTCACGGCGTGCCCGCTTTGCCGCTACGCAGCGTGAGAACCACGGTCACGACCACGACGGTGACCGCCAACGCGAACCACTGGAACATGTAGCCGAGATGCCGAGTCTCGTCACTACCCGGCGGCGTCCAGGCGCGGACGAAGCCGTACGGCGCGTCACCGTCGAGCAGCACGGTGATGGGCAGTAACTCCACGCCGACGGTTGCAGTCAAACCGGCTAAATCGATCGCCTGCACGCGCCACATGCCGTCGGCTAAGCGTTCAATCACATCGCGGCCCTCGAGGCGCAACCCCCCCGTGGCGGCGGGCTCAATCGGCCCTCGAGCCGCTGGTTTACGGGCGGCGTGGCAAGCTCGGGTGCGCGGCCGCGGTCCGCGCTCGCGCGTATTCACCCGCGGTTTACCAGCACGCTCTCCTTGCGTCCGTTAAGCTCAAACGCTGTGTACACCAGGTAGCCGGCGCGGCCTCGATGCACTTGATCGTCGAGCAGAATTGTTGTGCCGCTATAGTGTCCCACTGCTGCCGCCCGATGTCCCGCCAGGGCCGCACTGTGATCGACACCCGGTTGATTGAGATCGACCTTCGGCGTGTTAACACGGCGTTCGAACTCCGCAAACATGACGCGTTTCTCGAGCTGCCACAGTCCGAGCGCAGCAAACAGAGCCGTGACACTCAAGGCTGCCACTAGTAAACCGATCCTCATCACTTTTCGTTAAGAGTTGTAATCGTAACGAGCGGGTGCCGCCGTCGTTCGGATCGCCGGCCAGTGGTCCGACCGCGTGAGGCCGCCCGCGCCGCGTTTAGCGCCCGGTTTTGGGCCTCAGGTTGATCTCCCAGTACGAGTACACGGGTAATCGCCTGGCGAGTAAAACCACCACCGTAAGGAAACCGGCCAGCAGCCCAATCGACAGGCCTATGTCCGGCAAATTGTCGAGCGGTCGATCGTCGGGCGAAAAAACCGGAACCACCATCAGATATTTGTTGATCCAGATCCCCAGGTTGATGCCTAGACCGAGGACACACATCGCCAGTAGCGATCGATTGATGATGGCGAAGATTAAGGCGACAAAGGGGACGAAGAAACAGCCGGCCATCATGGTCCAGTAGTAAGGGGCGTAATGGCCGTACACCTGGCGCCACAAGGGATCCGCTTCGTGGGGAAGGTTGCCAAACCAAATCACGAAGAACTGAGCCCAGAAAAAATACAGCCACAGCAGCATAAAGGCGGTGATCAGCATGCTGAGGTTGCGAATTTGGTGGGGTCCGAAGTGGGAGTCGGTTACCGAGGATCGGCCAAGCACGGCTGGGATCGCCACCAGGGCAGCCGTCCCCGCAAACAGGTTGCCGAACCAGAAGTGAATAGGAAACACGGTGCTGTGCCAGTGCGGGATCAGCATCATGGCGAAATCCCAGGCAAACAACGTGTTGCAGACTACGAAGCCGATAAGCACCAGGGGCGATAACAAATAAAGCCGGCGCTCGACTTCACGATGGTCGATATCGCCCGCGTTCGATGCCCCGGCCAGGTCGGGCCGGAGGCCCTTCCAGACATAGATCGCGCTCAGGCCGTAGAACAACAACAGGCCAAAGAGGTCCCTGATCAACAACCAGTTGCTGTTTAGCCAGGGACTCAGATGTGCGTCAGGGGAGGCTGAGAGCCAATAAAACAGGTCGTCTCTGGCGTAGTAATAAATCAGCAGGAAACCCAGGATGGCGAACGGGGAAAATGCCATCGTGCTCAGCTCCGCGAGCCGGTAGTATGGTTTGGCCCATTGCGCGCCTACCAGGCGGCAGATGGCACAAAACACAACGCCAGCCTGGCTAACACCCATGAGAAACAGAAACGAAACGATGAGCAAACCAAAGTCGAGTGAAGTGGTCT
>JAHRAJ010000036.1 GCA_020027365.1 Cenarchaeum sp. | reverse complement strand
CTCATATCGTTCCGGGTTGGAGTGTTGGAGTTTGGTTTAAAGAAACCTAGATGATTATTCGTTACGTATGGGTCAATTTCTTTAGTCACACCCGCCGTGTGTCCGGGCGGCTTATATACCCACAGCCGTGCCTGCCCTGCCTGGTGGTTTTACGCCACGTTGGCCCGGTTTTTCCATGCGGATTGGCGGGCGTCCTTGACGTCTTGCAACACGGGCGGCGGCCTGCCCAAACCCCTAGCTTTGACCACCTGCACGGTTGCGACGGCGGTCATATCACGCCCCTGAGTATCTGGATTATCTTTTCGCCGATGACCGTGGCCGCCAGCGCCTGCGCCTCGCGGGTCTGCGCCCCCATGTGGGGGGTCAGCACGACGTTGTCCAGCTCGGCAAGCTTGTGGCCGGTGGCCGGCTCTGACTCGAACACGTCCAGCGCCGCCCCGCCAAGACGCCCCTCCTTGAGCGCCGTGTACAGCGCATCCTCGTCGACCACCCCGCCGCGCGAGGTGTTGATTATGCGCGCCGTGTCCTTCATCCTGCCAATCCTGTCGGCGTTTATCATGTGGTGCGTCGACTCTACCAGGGGCACGTGTATGGACACATAGTCGGAGCTCTGCAGCAGCGTGCCCAAATCCGCCTTCATCAGCCCCACGTCGCGGGCAAACTCCTCGTCGATCGGCACGACGTCGTACCCTATGATGTTCATGTTAAGCCCCTTTGCAAGGCGGCCCAGCCGCTTGCCGATGTTGCCAAGGCCCACTATGCCCAGGTACTTGCCCTTGAGCTCGGTTCCCCTTGCCTCCTTTTTGAGCCAGCGCCCGGCGCGCACCCCCCTGTCCGCATACGCGATGTTGCGTGCCAGCGTCAGCATCAGCCCGAGCACGAGCTCGGCCACGGCGGTCATTGCGCCCTCTGCAGCGTTTATGACCCGTATGTTCCGGGCCTTGGCCGCGTCCAGATCTATGTTGTCAAGCCCTACGCCGACGCGGGCTATGATCTTGCAGCGGCCGGCCTTTTCAATAATCTCCCTCGTGATGGTGGTCCTGCTGCGCACCACTATGATGTCGTACCGCCCGGCCCCCTCCAGCAGCTGTGCGGGGGTGATCTCGGGCTCGTAGGACACGGACAGCCCGTTGTCCCGCAGTATCTTGTTGAGCGAGGGATCCACCTCGTCGCAGACCAGCACCGTGTCGTCAAACGCCATGCGTGTGCGCCACGCGCGCCGCATATAATTTTATCAGATGTGGTGGATAAAAAGAAAAAAGGAAAGTTAGGTTAGATTCCCAACTCGCTCTTTATTTCGGCAGCACGTTCGTCAGTGTACAGTCCATGCAGGTTTATCTTGGGGTGCTCGATGCTGTTCATGCCCATCGGGGGGATTGCATCGCTTGGGTTGCCCAATACGTGTGCGTACGAGGGCACCGCACTGCTGATGATCTCCTTTTCTATCAGTACGGGGTTTAGCCCGAACGGATCGCCTACGACCATGACGGTCGCCGCACCCGAGAATATGGCCGCATAGTCGTGGTTTACAGCGACATAGACGCCGGGCTCATCAAAGATGATGTCGGCAATCATGTTCTGTGATCCACCAAGCAACCAAGTCTCGGTTCCCTGCGCCTGGACCCTGTTTCCCTGTACAACCCTGTCGATGATCTCGCCGACAACGTGCCAGTAGACCGGCTCGTTGCCCTGGTTTTCGACAAAGAACCTGACGTGCTGGCCCTGCTCTATGAACAGCAGCTGTGATTGGTACTGTGCCAGATCGGCAGAGTTCCACGGCTGTGCGACAAAGATGTTCTTGTCCTTGGATCCCATGATGAGCTCGTTGTGCGTCTCGTTTGGAACGTATCCAAACGCAAAGCCGTTGACGACGGTCTGCGTGGTGTCGTGGTTCATCATGGCGCCCATGTCATAGTGACCGGTGTCGGTCAGGTACAACTGGTTGTACTGTAGCTGAAACTCTAGTGCGTCTGCAGAGTGGAACATGCGGTCTTGAACCACCTTGCCATTCTGGACCTCTGTGCCGTAGGACATTACCTTTTTGTATCCGTCAATCGGGTCTACAATGGCTATGCCATACATCCCCGAAAGGACGTGCTGATCCATTGCGGCCACGTCGACGCCGGAGCAGTGGTATTTGAAGACACCGGGTACTTCGGCGACGTAACAGTAGGTCTTGGACTCTCCGGGCTTTACAGCGCCAAAGTGACCTGCTGACATCTGGGATGAATGCATGTCGTTTCCGTGCGGTGTGGCCTCGCCGGCGGGGATTGTGAGCGTCATCATGACGACGTCTCCCTGCGTGACCCTTAGTGTGGGTCCGGGAACCTGGCTGCTAAAGGTCATGGCGCTGAACGTCTTGCCGCCCATGATTGGCAGCTCCACGCTCTCGCCAGTGATCTCAAAGTTGACCACGTTCCTTCCGGTCGTGTCCATGTCCGCACAGTCTCCAGCTGCAAAGGCCTGAGGCATCACTAGCTCCAAGCCACCCATGTTGTGGATCTTTGTCATGACGTCCGTATCCATCTTGGACACGTCCATCGTGGATCCTCCAACCTGGGACTGTGTGTATGTGCTTCCGAATAGCGTAGCTGCCATTACCGCTACCGCGGCAACGGTGAATATTGTGCTTGTACGTCTATCCATTATTGCGCAACCCCGATGTTTGCTATATATCTCAATCGCCCGGCGGGCGGGGGCGGCCGGGTGTGGCTATGCCTGTAAGCGCCTTGTCTGGGTTTGCACTGTATCGGGGAATCCGGTTGGGGGCGGTGTGTGGGGGCGGGGCCGCCGCCGGTGTCCTTTGGTGTGGCTGTTGGGTGGTGCGTTGGAAAAAAAGGGGTGTGTTGGCAGGTGTCTGCCTAGCCAAACTTTCTCACGTTGAGATTCGAGCCTGAGGTGAATGCCACGTCGTTGATGCACACCGCCTGATGTCCGTCGTGCTTGTCTGCCCGGCAGCGTTCACGGGGTTTATCATGACTGATACCGCGTTTCCAACGTCTTGATCCGCCTGGAAGACTTTCTGGATTGATCCAGGCTGTGCACGCTTCCAAAGCAGTACGGGACGTCCTCCATCGGCACCAGACCGTTTCTGATGGCGACACCACCGGGCTCGTGCCATGACATGTCTGCCACCTCGGGGCCGGGACACTTGGCGTCGGTCGTTAGATTATCTGTCTTTACGTAGTGGTTGTGAAACGACGCGTCGTTTGCGTCCCTCTACTATGCTGTCCAAGACGCCGCCGTGGGCGGTTGTCACCATTATGGCATCCGTGCCGTTGCCGGTGATCGGTCCGTGGCCAAACGCGCCAATCTGGCCGGCCTGCGGAGCCGTCTCTTCTGTGAAAAAGATGCATGCTCTGCATCCGGACCGTCTGCAATGACCGGTGCAAAGTGTCTGCAACACCTCTTTGATGCCTGCAGGGTGCCGGTTGCGGTGGTTACCGCAACCAAGGCGCCGATGGCGATGACTGCAAACATTGGGGTAGTGCATCGCCCTTTTGTCGTGGGGGGCGGGCCGGGGCGTGTGTATGCATCTCTTACATCGCGTCTGGGATCCGCCCGCCGGGCGTCTGATCCGTCGCCGTGTCCGCCGTTGATGCCGCCGTGGCGGCCGCCGCCGCAATCCTTGCCAGACTCTGGGCAGAACCAACGTCGCGCCGGTATTCCAGTGTGGTGGGATCGCCGCCGCCGCCGCCGCCGCGTACATGCGCCGTGATCGCGGCATCGACCGCCGCCGATGCGCCCTGGACGGTATCGCCGGTGGCGGCAAACGCGACGACCCGTGATCTTTGAAGCGTGTCGTACGTGTTCCGGCCGGCGTCCCCGCCGGCCTCTATACACGACGCAAAGAACGTCTTTACGCCGTCATGCGCGGCCGCGTCGGCGTCGACCGAGAACCGCGTGGGCTGCATGCTGGCGCCCGGATACTCGCTGGCCACCAGGTACTTTGTGACGCACGCCCTTGGGACAAACGATACTGATTCTTCGGACAGCGTTTTGTCCCACATGCCTGCCAGCACCCTGGAAAACGATCCGTCGAGCACGCCCAGCACGCAAAACACCTCGGGGTCGCCAAACCGCGCGTTAAACTCCATGAACCGTATGCCCCCACCCGTCTTGAAAAACCCGCCGTTGAGCACGCCCGTAAACGGGGTGCCGCGCGACCGCGCGTCGTCTATGACGCGCTGCATGATCCGGCGGCAGTCCTCATAGTCGGCATCGGTCATGAACGGCAGCGTCCTTTGGGGGCAGGTAAAGCACCCCATCCCGCCGGTGCCGGGACCCTTGTCGCCCTCGTACCGGAACGGATAGTCGTAGCTTGCCGGCGCCATGGCCAGGTGCTCCCCGTCGGTCAGCCCCATCACGGTAAACTCGGCGCCGTCCAGCCTTTCGGTCAGGACGACCTCCTCCTCCCCGCCGGCACCGCCCCCCCTTGACAGCAGCTCGGCGGCATACCCGGCGCAGTCCTGATAGGTGCCCAGGTGGCTGGGCATGACCTTTACGCCCTTGCCGCCGGTCAGCCCCCGCGGTTTTACGACCACGTCCATCCCGCGCGACTCAAACTCGGATATGGCCGCATCAACGCCGGCGGCATCCGAGACGATTCTGTAAAACGGCGTAAACTCGGGGCACAGCCTCTCCATCAGCCGCATGGAATGCGCCTTGTCCCACTCTATGCGCGAGGCCTCCCTGGTGGCACCGACCGCCTTTATCCCGCCGTCCAGCAGGGCGTCGACCACCCCGTTTGCCAGGGGCTGGTCGGCGTTGACAAACGCATAGTCGACCCTGTTTGCATCCGCAAAGCCGGCCACCGTGCCGGGATTGTCGGCGTCGCCGATCATGTACATCCCGCCTGACGCCGTGACGCGGCTGGCTATGCCCGGGTTTTTGTGGGGCATCACGGCGTACACGCGCGCGTCCTCTGCCAGCCGGGAGGCAAAGGCGGCCTCGCGGCCGCCCCCGCCCACTATGAGAAATTTGTCCCTGTCCACGGTGGGCGTCTGTTCCTGCCATAAAAAAACGTGTTTTTGCGGCGTGCGGGGGCCTGCAACCCTCTACCAACCAATAAAAGCCGGATCCGTTGGTGGCTGCCATGGACAAGGAGCCGTTTTTGGAGGCCGCCGGCCGCCGCATCCTGCTGTTTGACGGCGCCATGGGGACCGAGATCCAGAGGCACCAGCCCGGACCGGAGGACTTTCCAGACGGCCACGACGGGTTTAACGACGGCCTTGTGCTCACCCACCCGGAGTGGATAGAGGAGATACACCGCAGCTATCTGGACGCCGGCGCCGACTGCGTAGAGACAAACTCGTTTGGCTCCAACCGGATAAAGCTTGACGAGTATGGGTTTGGGGACAGGACCGTGGAGATTAACCGGATGATTGCCGAGCTGGCCTGCCGAGTCTGCGCCGAGTACGAGGACAAGCCCCGGTACGTGGTGGGCTCGATGGGCCCGACCGGGTATCTGCCCAGCTCTGACGATCCCGATCTGGGGCAGATGCCCCTGGATGACATACGCGGCGCGTTTGAAGAGCAGGCCGAGGGGCTGATAATGGGCGGCGTGGACGCGCTGCTCATCGAGACCAGCCAGGACATACTGGAGGTAAAGCTTGCAATCGAGGCGTGTCACAACGCGATGGGGGTGACCAACGGCAAGGACGCGGGGGGCCGCCGCAGGGTGCCGGTCATCGCAAACGCGACGCTGGACCAGTACGGCAAGATGCTCCTGGGCACGGGCGTGCAGGCCGCATACACCACGGTGTCGGGCATGGGCATAGACGTGTTTGGACTAAACTGTTCGACGGGTCCCGTGGAGATGACGCCCAGCGTGCGGTGGCTTGACGAGCAGCGCGGGCACCCCATACTTGTCGTGCCAAACGCCGGGATGCCCGAGAACAGCGGCGGCCAGGCCGTATACCGGATGCTGCCCGGCGAGATGGCCTCCGCGCTGGGTGAGTTTCTGGACATGTATCCAAACGTCCGGATTGTGGGCGGGTGCTGCGGTACCACGCCCGAGCACATACGCAGCCTGCGCGCCGCGATAGACGGGCGGTCGTCGGGGGATGCGCGCGCGTCTGGCGGCCGAGTCACCTGACGGCCGCCGCCGTCGCACCGCGCCGTTTTTTTCCGAGCTTGCAAGATCGCGTGGCGGCGGCACGGCGGCGGCACGGCTGGCCGCACGACCTGCCACCCCCCCCGACCCCGGACGCGGGTTTTCACGCCGCTTGTCGGGCCTGCATCGCCGGCCGGCGGCGGCGGGAAGAGAGAGAGGCGTGTGGAGTGAAAATGAACGGTGTGCGGCGCGGCCTGCGTCTGGCGGGTTTGTGCCGGCGTGCATGGGCGTTGGACGTCACGCGTCACCTTAACCCAACTGACATCCCGATGGCGGGCGCCCCCGGGTACGCAGTCATGAACTCCTGAAACCTTGGCACCGCGCCTTGCCTTGCCGTATGTCCTGATCCATCCAGTCTACGCTGTGCGTGGGGATGTGCCGTAGATCGGAAGTTATGCTCCCTTTCCATTGGCCAGAAACTCAAACAGATCTAGCTTGACCGACGCCGTCCTGAAATATTCCGTGGTGGCATCCATCTTTTCATCGATCGAGTCACTGTGCATGTCCTCGAAACGGGCGCGCATAAACGCCCACTCTGTCTCGATCGCGTTCATGCGCGGCGTTGCCGTCGGAGTCGATCACCTTGAACGGTCCCTTGTCCCGTACAAGCTGCTTTGCCCTTGCTCCGGTGGCTTGACGCGCGGTCCGATGACGGCCGCCCTGCCAACTGCGCATGACCTGCCCAAGTCCGACGGTCTCGGCCTGTTCATGTACCTGCGGCATTCTGCGCATGGTGTTTGTGATCACCGTAGATGATCCGCTTGGCGCGGCTTCCGGTGATCGTCCTGACCGCCTCCTCTCCCGGCGGGCTGTACACGCGCGTCCTGGCGCGGCGGTACATCCATGTTAAAACATCCGGTCATTGATAGTGGTGTCTTCTTGCCCATTCTGATCCGTGCCTGTTTTTTCAGGGCACGATATATGGCTGACGCTAGGGGCGCGCCCTGCGCGTGCGTGGATCGGATCGCTAGTTCAAGAAGGTCGAGGGCATCTTGGCCGAGAGTCTCTTTAGTTTTTTCTCGTACAGTGCCTTGTTGCGCGTCATGTACGGCGTGCCGGTATTCAGATCTTCCACATTATGCGCAGCATCCTGTTTGCCACGTGTGTAACTGCAATCTGGTGCCTTCCGCCGTTGCGATTCTTGACGCTCTCGTAATGTGCTGCCATGCGCGGGTCGTACCGGGACGCTGTGTTTGCGGCCTGGATGGCCAACCCAGTTTACGCGCCTGTTTGCCTTTTTCTTCATGCGACCCATGCACTCTTTGTCGCCTGACTGGCGGACCATTGGACACATCCCAGACCACGACGCCAGCTTTTCCGGAGTCGTAAACCTCTTGATGCCTCCAATCTCTGCCATGATCAGCATGGCGCTAAACGAGTCGATCCATGTCATGCTCATCAACAGGATCACCTGCCCGTCGGACGCGGCCTGCCTGAATCTCCTACTCCAGACGGTGTATCTCGTCGTCAAGGGAGGATGTGCGTCGTACGCAGCTTTGCAGCACCATGTCCTCGTTTGGGTTGCCAAGCTCGTCCGGACAGGGGGGGCCCCTGCAGGCAGTCTAAACCGCGTATTTTCGGTCATTTGGACAACCCGGCGTGCATACAAACGGTTATTTTTTGGCGTGCGTGCGTACGGCCATGGCGGCGGCGGTGTACAGGGCAAGCTCTGCACTAAAGGCGGTGGATCTGCGCCAAGAGCCGGCCCCGATGATCATAGGCGAGCGGCTCAATACGCAGGGCTCGCGCAGGGCAAAGGAGCTTGTACTCAATGACGACATGGACGGGCTTGTGGACATAGCGCGCGGCCAGGCCGAGGGGGGCGCGCACTGTCTGGACGTGTGCGTGGCCACCACGGAGCGCACTGACGAAAAAGAGCTTATGCTCAGGCTGGTCAAGAGGCTCAGCCTGGAGATCGAGGCGCCGCTGGTGATCGACTCTACGGATCCAGACGTCGTCGGGGCCGCGGTCCGGCAGATACCCGGCAGGCCCATAATCAACTCGATAAACTTGGAGGGTGATGGCTCTAGGTTTGCGGGCCTGGCCCCGCTGATGGCGAGGTATGGCGTTCCGGCAATTGCCATGTGCATAGGGCCCGACGGGATGGCCAGGACGCCGGAGGAAAAACTGGGGGTGGCAGGCATGATGTACGAGGAGGGGAAAAGGTACGGGCTGCTCCCCGGGCAGTTTATCTTTGACGTGCTGACGTTTACGCTCGGCACGGGTGACGGCGAGTATGCCGATTCGGGGGTAAACACGCTGGAGGGGATCAAGGCGGTCAAGAAGCGGTTTCCCGACTGTTACACCACGCTGGGGCTGAGCAACATCAGCTTTGGGCTGGATTCCGGCGTGCGGCGCGTGGTGAATTCCGTCTTCCTGTACCACGCGGTAAAGTGCGGGCTGGACTCGGCCATTGTAAACCCGCGCGAGATTGTACCGTATGCGCAGATTGGGGAACGTGAGCGCGGGCTGGTGGAGGACCTGGTGTTCAACCGCCGTCAGGACGTGATGGCCGACATCATAGCACACTTTGCCAAGGGCGGCGGCGGTGGCGGCGGTGCGGCCGGCACCGCGGATACAAAGATCGACCCGTCGTGGTCCGCGGGCAGGCGCGCCAACTTTCGGATAATAAACCGGCTAAAGGACGGGGTGGAGGGCGACGTGGTGGCCGCCGTGGCAGAGAAGATCGGGGGCGGGGACAAAGTTACTGCAGAGTCGCTGCAGGACCTGCCGGCCAGGCAGGTCCACGAGGCCGCCATTGCCACCCTCAACGACGACCTCCTGCCTGCCATGAAGGAGGTGGGCGACCTGTTCGGGGCCGGCGAGCTGATACTGCCGTTTGTGCTAAAGTCCGCCGAGTGCATGAAGGCCGCCGTGGCAGAGCTGGAGAAATACCTGATAAAGGAAGAGGGCTCCACCAAGGGCGTGCTCGTGCTGGGCACCGTCTACGGGGACGTGCACGATATCGGAAAAAACCTGGTCAAAACGATATTTGAAAACAACGGGTATACCGTCCATGACCTGGGCAAGCAGGTCCCGCTGCAAAGGTTTCTGGACGCCATCAAGGAGACCGGTGCCGACGCGGTCGGACTGTCCGCCCTGCTGGTGTCCACATCCAAGCAGATGAAGCTGTTTGTGGAGCACGCCCGCAAGCACGGCATGACCGTGCCCATCCTGTGCGGCGGGGCGGCGATAAACACAAACTATGTCAACAGGGTGGCCCGCGGGGACGGGCAGGTGTACGAGCCGGGCGTGTTTTACTGCAACACCATGTTTGACGGGCTGCGCACCATGGACGGGCTGGTGTCCGACGACCGGCAGGGGTTTCTGCTGGGGTGGCGAACAAAGCTGGACGCGTGGAAGGACACGTCGGTGGGTGCCTCCTCCCCGCCGTCCTCACCCGGCGCACAAAAGATTCCGCGCAGTGGCGTGGTTCCGCTGCAGCGGCCCCCCGTCCCGCCGCACCTGAACACGCCGGTCCGGCTTGATGCGTCACAGATTGACGCGCGGGCCGTCTGGGAGCTGATCGACAAAAATTCGCTGTTCAAGATGTCATGGGGGCTGCGCGGCAAGGCGGGCCGGCTGCAAGAGGGCGATCACGAGAGGCTGTTTGCAGAGTGGAAGGGACGGATTGATGCGGAAAACCTCTTTGAACCCTCCGCCGTGTACGGGTATTTTCGATGCCGTGCGGCCGGTGACCGGCTGGTGGTGGACGGCCCGGACGGGGACAAGCTGGAGTTTGACTTTCCGCGCTCGCCCAAGTCTAGGCACCTGTGCATTGCGGACTATTTTGCCGAGGATCATGACGATGTGGTGGCATTCCAGGCGGTCACCGTGGGCAACAGGGTCACCGACGTCATAGACCGGCTGGGCAAAAACGATCAGTAT
>JAHRAJ010000024.1 GCA_020027365.1 Cenarchaeum sp. | reverse complement strand
CGGTAGGCCTTGGTCGGTTATACTTTGTTCCGTCACGCCGATGCTGCGTTCTAAGTTGTGAATTGCCGGTAGGCCTTGGTCGGTTATACTTACCTGCGACATAACTGCTTGAACTGTTTAGCGCCAGCTGCGGATTTCCGGACGCAAAAATCCGTAAATACTCGTGGATTAAATGGTATACGTGATGCAGGAACTAGCTGTGTTGTTGGGTTCGATGGCGGGCGCCGGTGCCGCGGTTGTCATGCGCTGGTTTCCCAGAGGTGACGGCACAAGGCTGCAAAGGGTCGGTGCGGGCGGGGCCGGTGGCAGGATCCGCGAGCAGGCCGGCGCGCTGGGCGTCGAGAGGGACATACTGAACAAGACCATCGCAAGGTTGTACGAGGGCGGCGGCGGTGGCGAGCTGTCGGCCGCGCAAAGGGACAGGTTGCTGCTAAAGTACCAGCACCAGCTGGGGGTGGTGCTGGCCAAGATTGACAGGCTGGAGGCCGCGCAAAAACACCCGGATTTGGGCCCGGTGGGGGACGGGCTGATCACGCTGATGGATCAAAAGCTGTCGGGGCTGGACAACCGGCTGTACGAGCTGTCTGCAAAGATATCAACGTCGGGATTGCAGGCAGGCGGCGGGGACAAGAAGGAAAAGGATGGAAAAAAGGTTGCGGATGCGGTGGCGGTGGCGGAACCGCAAAGGCGCGTCGGGGAAGAGGCGGCGGTCGAGACAGGGGCGGCGGTCGCAAAGGCGGTGCCGGCGGCGGTGGCGGCCGCCGCCGTTGCAGAGCCGTCGGTGACAGAAAAGGCCGGGGGCGGTGGCGGTGGCGTCCAGATTCCCGCCGTCGGCGCGGGTCCCAAGCACCCGGTGGAGATTACCACGCTGACCACCATACCAAGAAGGATGACGGCCGGATATCCGTTTGACGACAGGTTGTCGGAGGGCGGTGCCGCGCAACCGGGGCAGGCGGGAGGGGATGTTGCGCCAAAGCCGGAGGAGGGGGGGACGGGCGGCATGGCGCCGGCGGTGACAAGGGGCGGGGATGATGATGTTGCGGCGATCCGTGACGGTAGGGACGAGGATGCAAAGCTGCCCGAGCCCAGACGGGTGCCCGCACCCGGCGGGGAGGGGGAGGATGCGACCGGGGCGGCGGTCGGCGGTCATGGTGACATCGGCATAAGCGATGACGATGATGATGATGACGGCGACGACCTTGAAAGGATAAAGGGCAACATCCTCAAGACCCTGTCAAAGCTGGAACAGGCCGAGGTATGACGTCGTACAGCAGGGCGTTTGGGATTGCGGTGGCAGACGCGCTCGGGATGGTGGAGGACGGGCATGTCCTAGGACTCGGGAGCGGAAGGGCCGCCACGGCGTTTGTCAGGGCGCTTGGCAGG
This sequence comes from Cenarchaeum sp., assembly GCA_020027365.1. The sequence continues at coordinate 12,491 of JAHRAJ010000024.1, read as the reverse complement.
CATGTTAATGCAAGAGGCATGGACGTAATGGGCGTTCCGACATCGCTGCAGATCAAGGCCGTGGCAGAGGCCAGCGGCGTGCCGGTGGTGGAGGCAGACCGGGTGGAGGCGATTGACACTGTGTTTGACGGCACAGACCAGGTGGACGCGGACGGGTACATGATAAAGGGCGGCGGGGGGGCGCTGCTCAGGGAGGGCATACTGATCGGGTGTGCAAAAAAGGTGGTGATCATGGCAGACGAGACAAAGTTTGTGAGGAGGCTAAACCGCGCGGTTCCCGTCGAGGTCCACCCGCACGCAAGAAGGACGGCCGCCGCCGCCATGAGGAGGCTTGGGGGCACGCCGTCGGTCAGGACGATCGGCAGGGGATATCCGTTTTTTACGGAAAACGGCAACATTGTGCTGGACTGTGACTTTGGCACGATCAAGTATCCAAGGCGGCTCTCGGACAGGATGATCAGGGTGGCAGGCGTCATGGAATCCGGGATATTCACAAGGAGGCCCGACGTCATGTACAAGGCCAAGGCCGGCGGCAGGTGTGACATACTCACATAGCGCGTGCGGTTGCAGGCTGCGGCGGGTGCCGGTCGACCAGCCTGCCGTGTCCGGGGCCGCCCACCACCTCAAAGTCCTCTGCCACTAGACGGCCGCGGACCACGGTCTTGACGGGCCACCCCTTGAGAAGCCACCCGTCGTAGACGGCATAGTCAGAAAAGCCTCCCAGCGCGGAGCTGTCCACCCTCTTTTCGAGCTTTAGGTCTACGACGGCAACGTCGGCATCAGACCCGGGCTGTAGCGAGCCCTTGCGCGGGTGCATCCCAAATATGTCGGCCGCGTTGCGGCTGGTCAGGGCCGCCAGCATCTCCAGGGATATCCGGTTTTTGTTGACCCCCTCACTGAGCATGATTGGCAGGACCGTGCCTATGCCCGGAAAGCCGGCCAGCGCGCCCCAGACGTCATGTCCCCCCAGCTTTAGATCCAGCTGGTTTGCCACGTGATCCGTCCCTATGCAGTCGATGCCGCCCGACGAGACCGCGTCCCACACAGCGGACACGTCGGATGCGGATCTGATCGGCGGCATGACCTTTGCCAGATACCCCCGCTGTTTTTCGTATGACAGCGTCAGGTAGTGGGGGCACGTCTCTACGAAGATCCGGATGCCGCCCAGTTGTTTTTGGCGCCGTATCTGCTCGAGTGCCTCTGACGATCCAATGTGCACAAAGTAGATTGTACATCCAAACTCGCGCGCGTGCCGGCAGACGGCCGATATCGCCTTGGCCTCATACTCGGGCGAGCGGCTTGCAGACCATGCCGACAGGCCGTCCATCCGCTTTTCTTTGGCGGTCTTGATCCCGCACGCGCACGACTCGTAGTCCTCTGCGTGCACCAGTACGGGGCACCCAAGCTCGGCGGCCCTTTTTATCGTGCCGCGGACAATCTCGTCTGTGACATCCACGTGTGCCCCGTTCAGGCCGGACGAACCGGGGTCCATGTCCATGTAGACGTGCCCCACATCGGATCCCAGGTTCATGTACAGCTTGAAGGACACGACCCCGTTTTGCGTGCAATACTCCATCTCGTTGATCTGTCCGTCGTTGAATATCGACGCGTGGATTGCGTAATCAACGTGGTGTGATCCGGCGCTTGCGGCAAGATGCCGCGGGAGGTCTTGCCTGTACGAGCCGCCCAGGCGCAGCATGCGCATCATGGTGGTGACCCCCCCGATGGCCGCGGCACGCGACTCTGTGGCGGCGGCCTTTTCTATCGGAGAGTATACGCCATAGTGGACGTGGGTGTCGATCATGCCGGGGATTGAGACCAGCCCGGTGGCGTCGATTCGGCTGTCGCAAGCGGGTACGTCGGAGGTCAGGCCCACCACCCTGCCGTCGTCGATCACGATGTTTTTGTCCACCACGCCCGATGGGAGTACGACGTGCGAGTCTGTGATGACAGAGTCGACGGTCAATGCAGAGTGTGGCGTCCGGCGGCTATTATGCGTTGAGTAGTAAATGAATAAAAGAGGACGTGCGGCAGGGCCGGCAGGGCCGGTGGTTTAGGAGCATAACGCCGCGTTCGCAACGCGGAGGTCGGGGGTGCGATTCCCCCCCGGTCCACATCACATAACTACTTGCCGGTGGATCGGATGTCGTTGATTGTCGGCATCATCATCCTAGAAACTATTATTATGCCAAGCCCCGTCAGGACGTCCATGAAGGTCTTTGACGGCAAAAAGGCGGCCCAAGACTACATGTCGGCCCACACGCTGGCATTCTCCACGCCAGAGCTGACCCTGATGAGGTTTGCGTTTTGGCTGGGCGACTCGGTGCCAGACCCCGAGGGCAAGGAAGGGCCCATACCAAGGATGATGACATACACCACAGAGCAGGACTTTGAGCCCGTGAGGATAATTGACGATGACAAGTACGAGCCAAGCGGGGCCGTGCTTGGGATGTACGGCAACCAGTACTCTGGACAGGCAGAGGGCGACACGGGCGACAGGTTTTGTTCAGAGTGCGGTACAAGCATATCTGCCACGGCAAAGTTTTGTCCAGACTGCGGTACCACGCAAAGCTAGGCCGCCACTTTGCTTCCGCACTTTGTGCAAAACTTTGCGTTGGGACGCAGTGTTGCACCGCACGAGCCGCACCCGCCGCCGTTGCTTCCCCCGGCCGGCTGTGCGGCGGCGGTAGCGGCGGTTCTTGGCATCAGTGACGGATCCGGGGTTGGCAGCGTTCCGGGATCGCCAAACGCGTCGGCGGCCGACACTATTCCGGGCGGGCCGCCCACGGGGTTTTCTGCGGTGCCTGCCCTGGGGGGAGGCGCCATTCCGCCGGCACCCTGCGGCATCATCATGCCGGGCTGCCCCACCCCCGGCATCAGTCCGGGCGACTGGGTCTGGCCGCCCCCTCCGGGCCCAAGCGACTTGCGGATCTCAAACATCACCTTTATTGCCAAAAACTCTAGGGCCGAGTAGGCCACCACATAGTCACCAAGCTTTTGAAAAAACTCCTTGTCGGACAGCTTGCCCTGCTTGTACAGGTTGTTTGTGTCCAAAAACGTCTCATAGTACCCCTGGGACTCGGTGAAAAGCGTGTCAAGCTTGTCAAACAGCATGTTGAGCGTGTCAACGGAGCCCCCCGGACTGTACATGCCCGTGCTGGGGGGTCACGGTATTAATTACTTTGCTGTTTTTTGGCGGCGGGGACGAAAAAAGGGGGGGTGGGCTCAGGCAAGTGCCTTGTCGATCATTTGTTGATAGGACTCTTTGGATGCCGCGCCGACCTGCTGGCTTTGCAGCTCGCCGTTTTTGATTACGACCAGGGTCGGAATGCTAAACACGTTGTACTTGGAGGCCAGATCGTTTGCCTGGTCCACGTTGACCTTGACAAACTTTACCTTGCCGTCATAGTCTTTTGCAAGCTCTTCGACGACCGGTCCGACCATCCTGCACGGGCCGCACCATTCTGCCCAAAAGTCCGCAAAGACTGGAATGTCCGAGTTTATGACGTCGGTCTCCCAGGTTTTTGCATCCGTTATGTGTGATACAGCCACGGTTGCGGTTGCCCAGCCGTACCTAAATATGTTTAAGGCGCGGCGGGCCGCGAAAATATACTTAAATGACCTTTGGGCACCGGATCCGTATGAGTTCAGAGGTGAGGCTCAAAAAGCTGCGGGGTTCGGGCGGGTATGTCATGGCCAAAATCACGGATCAGCAGCAGGTAAAGGGGAATCTGGGGGGGCCAGACCTGTTTTTGGCCCCGGTCGGCAGGCTGGACTTGGAGACCATAACAAAGCATTTTTGCAATGCGTGTGAAAAGGAGTTTGAGGGGGCGCCCAAGGTCGACTATGAGACGCCCAACGAGGAGGTGGCACAAAACCTAGTCCTTCGCGAGAGGGGCCAGTACATATGCAAGGGGTGCGGATCTACCATTGCAGAGTATCGCGAATTTGTAAAATCAGACGAAAAGCAGGACGTCGGACTGGCAAAGCCCATGGATGAGGGCAAGGCGTCGTCCCCGCCGCCGCCGCCGCCGCCGGCAAAACCACAACCCGAGCAGGCGCCTGCCCCCGAACAACAGCAACGGGCAGCGGCAACGGCGGCGGCAAAACCAGAGTCGGCAACCGAATCGTCCGTAAACTCGATCGAGGGAATGACGGTTTTTGACGAGGCGGCAAAAAAGATCGGGGTTGCAAAGCAGGTTGGCGTCAACACCGAGCAAAAGGTTGTTTTGATCATAGTGCAGGCCAACGGTGACGAGGCCGCAGTACCGTGGAACCGCGTAAAAACCGTGGGAGATGTGATACTGCTGGGGTCGCCGGATCCGGCGGCGGCATCGCAGCAGCAGCAGCAGCAAGCTGCGCAAGGCGGCGGTCCGGGCGGGTGTCCCGCTTGCGGGTTTGCAAACAAGTCAGATGCCAAGTTTTGCGAGGAATGCGGCGGCAAGCTGCAGTCCGGCTAACGGAGACCGCGATGGCTCTAAACTCCAAGTCAAGGGCGGTCATACGGGACATTGTCATAGTCGGCTTGGGGGTCTTGGTCATCTGGCTTGCGCTTTCGCTGGTATTTGGCACGCAAAACCCGTTTTATGTCGTGTCCAGCGGCAGCATGATACCTGCATTACAGGTGTACGACGTGATCGTCGTGCAGGGAAACGATCCGTTCGAGGAGGTGGAGGTGGGCGACATCATCGTGTTCAACAGGCCGTCCGGGCATGACAGGGTGATTGTGCACAGGGTTGTAGCCATCACATCCGATGATCCGTATACGGTCAAGACGCAGGGCGACGCAAACCCGATGGCGATCCACGGAACGGACTTTCCCATAACGGCAGAGGAGTATATCGGGACGGTGGCCCACGTGGTGCCGCAGGTGGGGTATATCACGAGGATATTTGCAACGGATGTCGGGGGAATCCCGTTGAACTATATCATAATCGCGGTAATCATCGGGATTATGGTTGTAAAGCAGATGACCAGGCCAAAGGACGGCGGGGGTGACGACGACGGCGGTGGCGGTGACAAGAAAGGCACCGACATGGGCGGCGGTGACGACGGTGGCAGAAGCGAGGACGGCGAGGCGGGGCGGGGGGCGGAGGATGCCGGCGGTGACAACGATCCGCAGCGGCGTTTGGAACAGGGTGCGGGCCGGGGCGTAGAGCATTCCTCTTCTTCCCCCGCCCCGTCCTCTACTACTACTACTACCGCCCCGTCCTAGGCCCCGGACCGGAGAAGGGACCAGCAACTAGTCGATCTTGAATATCCGGTCAAAATACTCAGACTGCCTGTCAGGCTCGTCGGGATCGCCGGTAATGCCGGCAAGCGCCTTTGCAAGCCCCTTTTTGTATCCAATCTGCATCTGGCGGGCAATCTGAATTCGCTGTGCCTGCGGCGAGCCGGCGCCGTGCATGGACTCTGTGAGATACCCCACCGCGTTTCTTCCAAGGGTCATGTTTTCAATCAGCCGCAGTATGCGCATCCTGTTTTCCACATCGGCCCCCTTGCGTCCAGCAAGATACTTTGCAAGCAGGGGCCCCGTTTCGGGGTGTCTAAAGTCCTTTTCTGACGGGAGCGTGACGACCAGCCCGCCGGCGATGTCCTGGGCCAGCCTGCTAATCTCGTATGGGAACCGGGTCACGTTGTGCTTGCAGACCTGGGCCAGCATGTCGTCGTTTAGGTACACGCCCGAGCTCATCCGGTGGCCCTGGTATGACGAGGCAATCCCCGCCGCAAAGATCGTCTCGTTGAGGTGCGTCATCTCCACAATCTTGTCCTTGATGTGGGATACGCCGGGAACGCCGTTATAGTCGGCCACCGTCGCCGCAGCCCCGATCAGGACATCTCCCAGCCCGGTCTTGCACACATAGCTGCGCCTGTGATAGCACGTAAACCGCTCCACCAGCATCGAGGCAAACTCGTACTCGCCCATCATGAACACGCGCTCCCACGGGATGAACACCCTGTCCAGGATTATGAGCGCCTCTTGTCCCCCGAACTTTGCGTTGCCCGCGTCAATGTCACCCTCCTCCATGCTCCGGGTGTCGCACGACTGTCGTCCGTAGATGTAGGTCAGCCCCTCCGCATCGGCGGGAAACGCCCCCACGACCGCCCAGTCCTTGTCCTTTTCGGTTAGCCGGATGGTGGGCATGATCATGATCCAGTGCGAGTTTATGCATCCCGTCTGGTGCGCCTTGGCGCCCGACACGTATATCCCCTTGTCGTCCCTGTCGACCACGCGCGTAAACAGGTCTGGATCCTCCTGCTCGGACGGACCGCGGCTCCTGTCCCCCTTGGGATCGGTCATCGCCCCCCCTATCACCAGGTTGCCGCGCTGCGCCATCTTTACAAACTCCAAAAACCGCTCGTGGTACGAGGTGCCGTGCTTTTGGTCAATCTCGTACGTGGTAGAATGCAGCGAGTTTAGCGCGTCCATCCCCACGCACCGCTGAAAGCAGGTGCCGGTATTCTGGCCTAGCCTTCGCTGCATCTTGTTCTGGCGCACCAAATCCTCGGCGCTCTCGGCTATGTGCAAAAACCGGTTTACGCGCATTCCCGTGATCGACGACTCGGCCGACGCAAGCTCCTCCTCGCGCACGGCCAGATCATACGTCTCGGCTACCGCGTTGATCGACGGCCTGATCATCGGGTGATCCACGGGCTCTGCAACCAGCTCGCCAAACAGGTATACCTTGATGTTCCGGCCCCGCAGGCTCTGGATGTACTCGTCCCCGGTCCTGATCGGCCCAATCTGCGCGACCTCTGCCATGATCCTCACCACACCCACTCGTATAAATATTCTAGATTGGCGGCGGCGGGGGCCCGCTACACAGCTTGCAAGCGGTCAGAGGAGATCCCCCCTCCCCAGGGGCAGGTAGGAAGAAGGCTAGTCGCCCAGCCCCATCCGGACATCCAGTATGCGGCACCCCCTCCCCCTTTCCATCACCAGCACGGGGTTCATGTCAAGCTCGCGTATATCCGGGAGATCGGTGACCAGCTGTGACATCCTCTGTATGCACTCTGACAGCTTTGCCGTGTCCGACGGCCTCTCCCCCCGCACGCCCTGCAGCAGCTTTTGCGTCTTGATCGACGCAATCATGCCGTCGGCCTCCCTGCCGGTCACCGGCGCAAGCCGGAACGTCACGTCCTTGAGCACCTCTACGTAAATCCCGCCCATTCCCAGCATGATGACGGGGCCAAACCCAGGCTCTTGCTTTGATCCTATGATCATTTCCTTGCCCCCACTCACCATCTCGACGACCAGCACCCCCACGATCTCGGCCTTTTTGTCGTATGCACGCGCGTTCTTTACGATTGCCGCATATGCGTCGCGGACCTCCCTGTCGTTTGCCAGGTTGACCCTCACCCCTCCCGCATCGGACTTGTGTACAATCTGGGGCGAGGCAATCTTCATGACCACCGGGTACCCAATCTTCCGGGCGGCCCTCACCGCCCCGGCCGCGTCGGTTGCAAGCGTGCTTTTGGGCAGAGGCATCCCATACGCCCTCAGTATCTCCTGGCCCTCCTCCTCCAGCAGGTTTTGCCTCCCCTCTTGTTTTGCACCGGCTATAATCCGCTCGGCCCTGGCCTTGTCGACGCGAAACCCCTTGACGATCCCCACCGGCGTCTTGATCCACCTAGAAAACCTCAGCATCGCGTCAAGCGCCCGGATTGCACCCTCGGCATAGTTGTAGTAGGGAACGCCGCCGGCTGCCAGTATCTCGCGGTTTTTTATGCCCTCGTCAAGGCCCATCAGGCTTGCAAGCATCGTCTTTTTGTACTTTTTCGACATTTGTACGATCACCTCGGCCAGCCTGTCATAATCCAGCGTGGCCGACGGCGTGCACATCGATATCACAGAGCCGACATTCTTGTGCCTCAGCACCTCGTCAAGCACCCCGCGAAACCTCTCATAGTCGGCATCGCCCACAATGTCCACGGGGTTGCGCGAGCTTCCCCACGGCGGAATCACCTTGTCAATCTTGGGGCGTATCGAGTCAATCTTCGCCATCCTGATGCCCCGCTGAGAGCATGCGTCCGTGGATATTATGGCGGGTCCGCCCGCGTTTGACACTATCACCAGACCGCTCCCCCCCGTGGCGGCAGGCGGCGGGGGCAGCGGCTGCTTGGAGAACGCCGTGGCGTAATCAAACAGCTCCTCCATCGTGTCCACCCGGATCGCCCCCGCCTGGGCAAGCAATGCATCGTAAATCTCGTCGGATCCCATCAGCGCCCCCGTGTGCGACATTGCCGCCTTTGCACCCTCGGGACTCCGGCCCGACTTTAGCACCAGCACCGGCTTTTTGTGCCTTTTGGTGATGGTGCGGCACACCCTTAGGAACTCCTGGCCGTCGCCCATGTCCTCCAGATACATCACGATCACCCTGGTCTGCTCGTGGTCGGCCAGCATTCGAAGCACGTCAATCTCGGTCTGATCCGCCTTGTTGCCCATCGACACCACCGCCGAAAACCCAATCCCCTGCGCGCTGGCATCCTCCACCAGCGCCGCGCAGATTGCCCCGCTCTGCGACACCAGCGCAATCCGGCCCGACCTGGGGGTAATCTTGAGGAACGTAGAGTTCATCATCGTCTTGGGGTCCAGGTTCATCACGCCCAGACAGTTGGGCCCTATCACCTGGATTCCGTGCCTGTCCGCGATGTCCTTTAGCTGCTGCTCCAGCCGCCTGCCGGCCTCGTCAACCTCTTTGAATCCGGCCGTGACCACGATCGCGCCCCGTATCCCCTTTTGACCGCACTCCTCGAGGACGGTGGGCACCACCGTGTTCTTTGTCACCACCACGGCAAGGTCGATCGCGCGGGGCACCTCGAGGACGCTCTTGTACGCCCTTTTGCCAAACACCTTGGGACGGGTGGGACTGATCGGGTATACAACCCCCTTGTAACCGTTCAGTATGTTGGAGGTGATGGCGCGGCCCACACTGCCCTCCTTGTCGGACGCGCCTATGATCGCGATCGAGCGGGGGGACAGGAACACAGAGTCGGCCATTACAAGCGCGCGCGGGTTGAGATATAATAACAAAGCTATTGTCAGTTCGTCATGCCCAGTCTCCGGGTTTTGTTAGACGGCGGTTTTCCAGGCCAAGGCGCCCCCCCCCCTGCCCCCGCCGCCTGACAGAGCTAGCTGCCCATCATCCGCCCGGCCGGATTTTGCCCGCGCGGCACCCAGCGTATCTCGAGGTTTTTGTACCTGCCCATAATCTCCCAGGCCTGCATTGCCAGCTCGCGCAACCTGCCGTTGTTTATGGCATACTCGTGGTTTAGCTGCGACACCGTGTTTTTCGAGTCGCTGTATATCACCACCGGCTCTTGTTCATCCCCGCCATGATCCTCAAAGTCCACGAGGGCGGCGATGACGGCCATGTACTCGGCCTGGTTGTTGGTCAGGCCGGGCTCCTTTTTGCAAAACGTCCTGCCCGTCTCCCTGACAAAATAGCCGTATGCGGAGCGGGGGCCGCCCGACCCGTCCACGTACACGCTTATCGTCATGCCGTCACCGTCATCACACCCGTCGTCACCGTCATCACACCCGTCGTCACCGCAGTCGCCATTACCTGCCACCGCCTCCCCCCTCAAACAGCCTTGTAAACCTCACCCCCATGTTCAGCACCGCCAGGTATATCACCATGGACACGCCCTGCCCCACAAGCGAGGCCGCGTACGGATCGTGGCCCTGCACCAGCAAATAGTACTGCAAGACCCACCTTGCGACCGTGTACACCGCCTCGCCTGCCCCCAGCGAGGCCGCAATCTTGGCAAGGTCTTTTCGCAGGCTGCCGGCATCCCGGCCCCCGCGCCCGTACCTGCGGCGGTTGTCCCGGTAGAAAAGCCCCCCAAACACCGTAAAGTATGCCGCATAATCCACCAGCAGCGTGTACGTCGTGTTAAGGTGGTCGTCATGGCGCGCCAGCAGCAGCTGTGCCGCCCCGGCCGACACGGCCATGGATGCCGCAAACGCCGCCAAGACGTTGCGGTTTAACGCGACATACTCGCGGTATCTGCCCATGGGTTTCATCAACGGACGTACCGCCCCGTCTAAATAAACCGTCCATCAGTCCAGGGCAATCTTTAGGAAGATCAGCAGCCCGGCCAGCTCGGCAATGCCGACCCCCAGCATGTACGGGAATATCTCGCTTGAGAATATCTCGTGCATTGAAAAGTAGGCCATCGATCCTATCGCGTTGTGGAGTACCAGCATCAACGCCACCACAATCATTCCAAGCGGGAGCTGGGCCCTTGTCTGGGCGTACATCCTCCCAAAGGTGACGATCAGTATGCCAAGCACGGCCATGTTTGCAATCGACACGGCCGACAGCACGGCCGACGTGGGCTCCATGTACAACAAACACGGTGTGCGCTTATTTACTTTTGTCCAGTTTTGCCGCCACCTCCCCAAGCGACTCGGCGTTTACCTCCAAAAACGTGGATATCGAATAGGCCACGCCGTACTTTTTGTCCTCCTTTGACACCAGGTTGTTCCTTTCCAGCATCCGGAGGTGGTGCTGCACGGCCTTGTAGTCCATCCCAAGCTCGACGGACAGCTGGTTTGTGTTGCGCGGGCTCTTTTCGAGCACGCGTATGATCCTCATCCGGCTGGGCCCGCCGCGCGACCCGGCAAACACAAACCACAGCAGCCGCTTGGTCTGGGGATCGTTTGCCATGCACGTGGTGAACCGCGGGTTGTAAAAGGTATTTGCGTTGTTTGTTGGCGGCCGGATGCAGGTTCGGCGGCTGCCCCACGACGTTGTTGCCCCACCAGAAAAGATGCCAAGGTCAGGTTTACGAAACAAACTGGGGCGGCGGGGGCGGCACAAGGCATACGGCTGCCTCCGTGGCAGGTGCAGTGGACGGCGATTCGCGGTTCCTGCACCATCACCATCATCATCACCGTGTTGCGCACGGCGGCAAACATAAATCCCGACGGGTTTGACGCCCCGTATGACGGCGCAGCTTGGGTATGACCCCCCCCTGTACAGGCCGCCCTCGGAGGCCAAGTCCCTGATATTCCAGGTCACGCTGGGCTGCTCCTTTAACGAGTGCTCGTTTTGCGACATGTACCGGTCCAAAGAGTATTCAGAGAGGCCGTGGGATCAGGTAAGGGCGGAGATTGACATGATGGCAGTGCACATGCCGCACACAAAACGCGTGTTTCTGGCAGACGGGGACGCCCTGAACCTGGACGCCGGGTACATGGCAAAGGTGGTCGGGTACATACGCCAGAGGTTTTCCTCGATCGAGCGGGTGTCGTGCTATGCAATGCCGATGAACATCCTCAAGAAGACCCCCGACGAGCTGGCGGCGATGCGCAGGGCGGGGCTGGACATGCTGTACCTGGGGATAGAAAGCGGCTCGGACGTCGTGCTCAAAAAGGTGACAAAGGGTGCAGTCGGCGGCACGATAATCAGGGCCGTAAACAAGGCAAAGGCGGCCGGGTACACGATGTCGTGCATGGTGATACTGGGCCTTGGCGGCAAAAAGTATTCCAGGGAGCACGTGGAGGGGACGGCGCGGGTTATCAGCGCCTGTTCGCCGGACTACGTGGGGGCGCTGACGCTGTACCTGGAAAACGGGATCAAGGACGAGTTTATCCAAAAGTACGGGGGCGAGTTTGCAAGGATTAACGACGACGAGGCGCTGGGCGAGCTGTACGATCTCATAGAGCGGATCGACGTGACCGACGACGTGGTGTTCAGGGCAAACCACGGATCCAACGCGTATACGATCAAGGGGACGCTCCCGCATGACAGGCAGGACATGCTTGGCCAGCTGGACTGGTTGCGCGCGCATCCGGAGACGGCCAGGCCCCAGGGACTGCGCGGGTTTTAGGCGGTTGTTGCGGGCGACGTGGACGGCGGGGTCGGCCGGATGCCGCCGGGGCAGGAAAACGGTTAAAATGCAACGCGGGCAACCGGACGCATGCAAAGCAAGCTGCGCGTGGTGTATGGCGTGCTGTCCATCCCAAGGTATGCCGTGATCGCGGGGGCGGGGGCGGGCGGGCTGGGGCTGCTCTACTTTTTTCTGACAATGTCGATGCTGCCCCAGCATGCGGGCACGGTTGTTGCCGGAGCGGGGGGGGAGGCGTCCGTGTTCGGGTATGTGGGCCGCATGGCCGCGTCGGTGGGCCTTACGGCGGCGATTGCAGTGCTGGGCGGGATCAACATTGCAATGGTCGCGTTCAAGATTGCAGGGAAGAGAAAGGCGGGGGCGGGATCCAACGCCACGGGGATTTTGGGCGGCGCTCTGTCGGCGTTTACCCCCGGGTGTCCCGCATGCACCGCTCCTTTGGCGGTGGTTTTGGGCGCGGTCGGCGGCATATCCATCCTGCCGATGCAGGGGCTGGACCTAAAGCTGGTGTCGGTAGGTGCCATGGTTTTGGCAATCTACTGGGTTGCAAGGGGGCTACAGAGGCCCAGCTGCTGCTCGGTGTAACGATGGGCCCACGGGGATTTGAACCCCGGATCTTCGCCGTGTAAGGGCGA
>JAHRAJ010000021.1 GCA_020027365.1 Cenarchaeum sp. | reverse complement strand
GTGCTCGTTGTTGCCGCTGTTGGCCACCGCCGCGTGCGGGACGGAGTTTATGTCCACGATGGAGAGGTGGTTTGGGTGGGAGAGGAGGGTCTGGGGGGAGTCTGGGAGGTTGCCGACGGCGACCGGGACGGATGGGGTCGTGATCTGGATGATGGTGACGCCGCCGCCGTCCCCGCGGTAGGTGACCGCCGCGTAGTGGTGGTTGTTGCGCTCAAAGAGGGCCACGTCGTATACGTTGGCGAGCTTTGCGTTGGCGTTGGCGTTGTGGGCCACCCGTCCGACGGCGATCGGGTTGCCGGAGGTGATCTCGATTATGTGGACGACGCTGTCCGGGTTTCCGGTGACGACGGCGTAGGTCTTGCCGCTGATGACCGCGGTGTCCACGTGATGCAGCTCTCCGAACGCGGCGTTGTTGGAGGCAGTGGAGAGTGTCCCGGCCACGGAAAGGGAGTTTGGGTTGGAGAGGTCGATGGTCTGCACTACCCTGGTTCCTTGGCCAGAGGAGACCACGACGGCGTAGGTCTTTTGGTTTATTGTCGCAAAGGCCACATCGCGCGGGGCGTTGAGCAGTGCCGGACCCTCCCCCCAGAATATGCCGTCAAGCAGGGCGGGGGAGTTTGGGTTTGTGATGTTGACGAGCTGGAGGCCGTCCTCTTGCTGCCCGAGCACGGCGGCGTAGGTGTCGGTGCCGACGTGGACGGGCTTGACCGACCACGCCCCGTCAAGCAGGCCGCCCGTGTTGTGCTCGGCCACCCGTCCGGCCGCCGACAGGGTGATGGCCTCCGCGTCGGGCGGGGCAAGCAGCATGGTGCACCCTACGGCACAGATTAGGCCTATGACCAGAAACAGGTTCAATTGCATGTATTCTTCCGAGTTTTGGTGGGTTGGGGGGTATATAATGATAAATCCAGATCGGGTGATCGTGGCGGGCGGGGGCGCTCTGATCCCCTTCCTGCTAGACGTGGATGTGCGTGCGTCGTTGCAGACGATCCGTTGGCGTGATCTTCTCTCCCCCCATCCCGCCGTCACGGGTGGGAGGGGTGGTGGTGGCGGAGCCCGCCTGTACCGCCTCCTTGAGGTCGCCGAGCTACATCCCGCCGTCATGGGTGGCGGGGTGGTGGCGGCGGCGGGGGCTTGCCTGCCCTCCTTTCTTGGGTGCCGCGTGGGTCAGGCTGGGGCGGAGGGTGGTGTGCAGGGGATGCGGGGTTTTGCAGGGGCGGGTTTTTCCGGCCTTTGGTGACGGCGGGGACTGGCGGCCGTTTTTCCCCCTCTGCTTTTCTTCCCCCGCCACGCTACAAAAGGGCCGACAACGATCGGGTGCCCGCCGTGGAAAGCAGATGGCGGATCGTCAGAGGGGACTGGCGGGGGAGGGCCAGCCAAACAACGACGGCGGCGACGGCGGACGGGCGCGCCATGCCATGGACGGACGGCCGGCGGTCGGTTGCTTGTCGCCCATGCGACTGATCCCCAGGGGATCAGTGGGGTGATGATCCGGGTGGTTGCGAGGCGTGTTTTTTGGTTTGACTGTTGGTGGCGGCGGGTAGGCGGACGGCGGGGCGGGGCGGGGCGGGTGGGAGCATACACACTCGCCCTCCCGCGTCTCCTCCCCCCCCTTCCCTCCCCTCACCACCACCTCTTCCTCATCCACCCCCCATAGTCGCCCTCTTTTCCACATCTTTTGGTTGCCAAGACGATCTTTGGACATTCTGTTGGTGTGCAGTGCCTCGGTGTGGCCGCCCATGACCGTACCGGCATTGCGTGTGGCCCCATCCCGTGCCCGTGGATCGTTTATGGCCATCTTGCAGATCAGGCAAGCTCCTAATTTCGAGCTGTGTTGCGACATTGCAGTGCCGTATCCGTCGTCGTCGTTGTTCCCTCCCATCCCCCCTCCTTCATGCCGCCCACGGCCCGCCTGTCCGTCGGGGTTGTGTGGTGCGACCGCCGCCACGGCGGCGGCATCCGCAGTAGCTGCGGCATCCGCTGCGGTGGTGGCCGCACCCACGGCGTCATTCCAACGGCGTCCCCTGCCATTCCCCCACGCACGATGTTTAAACAGCATCGATTATGGCCGCCTCCTCCTCCTCCTCCCTCACCCCGCCCCACCCTGCCGTTCCATCACGGCACCGTCCGTCCGGATCTGCGTCGTCGTCGTCGCCGCCGCCGCATCAGCTTGTCGATCATCTGACATCATGATCTCAAACCGCGCCGCATGCCCCCCTCCCCCCTCTGTATCCGTCGCGCGCACGGCCAGAATTGTGTCAATGGACGATTATGCGCAGCTTGCAAGCCGTGCGTGTCGGTACCTCGCCTGCGTGATGTGAGGTCTGTTGTGACGGTAGGTCACCCGTGTCGGCCGCCATCCGCAGGCCGTCCTGCCGCCCGACATCAGTACCGGATCGTGGACGCGAGCGCATCCTTGCCCATCCCAGAGGCTCATGCGGGTATGGTCGACCTTGGGAGCGTTGTGACCGTCGCCGCGCGTGTTTGGGATCTCCCCGGCCATTCCGGCCACCGTCTGCGGCAGGGGCATCCGATTGGGCGTCACGATCTGGGATCGGTGTTGCCGTACTCAAAGGCAGCCGTTCTTGCGCCTGCATCTAGTCGGCTCGTCGGGGCCGCTGTCACCGGGGATCAGGGGCGGTGCCGCGCATATTTCTCGTCTGCGGACATGCTCATGGCCACGCGGGCAAGAGCAACAAATGCTTCGTTTCGGTTGATCAGCCGGCAGTGACGTCCTGCGCGTGATAGTGGTGTGCGGCGTTGATTTGTACGGGGGGTCCCGCCAGACGGCAGGATCCCGTGGTTTCACTATCCCCGGCGTCATCTATATATCAGACCCCGGAAAAACAGGCACGGATCAGAATGAGCAGGGAAACACCGCTAACAATGACCTGTGATTTAACAGATGGTACCTGTTTATGTCGCGCCGAATATTGGAGCATTTCGTGATGAAGGACGGTTCGTTCCAAAGCCAAATCACCCCTTTTGCCCCAGCTTGCCTAAACAGATACAACAGATGAACAGTCAAAAGCCATCACATAGATTGAAGAGCCGCCGGATTGGAGTGCAAGACGTCCCTGCAGGAAGCGGATGATTCGGGCGCTCAGTCGAACCGGTTGGTTGCCATGCAGGCCTGCCGGTTGTCGCGCGGCATTGGTCAGTACACAGTTTCCGAGGTGTTCTAGCCGATCTGCGCGGTGTTGAGCCCGATATAATAGCACGATGGCGGCTATAGCCGGCGTCCGTCAGTTCCCGATCCCGTCATATAGCATCACTAGTAGGGATTCGCCTTCAATATCCACTATGAATTGTAGTATCTTTCCTCCCTTTAGTGAAAGCTGTATGAATTGGCTATCAGTAGAGTGTCCCACTTCGTGAATTTTGTATGCCATGTTCATCATGTCATAGATCATGACATCTGCCAAATTTTTTACATGATTCGGCAGTTCCGATCGGTGTCGCTTAAAGTCTTGCAGAGGTTTGACGATCAAGTGGTTAAAAACAAGGAAGGATGGTATTTAACCTATTCTTTTTCTTCCATCGATATGATGTATTCGGTCATGGTCTTGTACTCGCACGATCGAATTTCTCCCGATTTTACCTTGGCGATTATTTCGCTGGGTTTCATGTCTTTTAGGGATATGTCGCTAGTAGTCATCATGGGCAGTTAACATGCCACACCTTATTAACATTGTCAAAAGCGGCAAGTATGAGGTCACCTGCCCCCCATCCACCCCTCACAAATCGTCCCGAATTGGAAGGTTTTGCTCTTGTTGAAGATCAATTGAGACATTTTGGACTGATTTTCTAGGTATGTTTAAGCAGTCTTCCCAGATGTACTTTTCCACAGGCGTTTTAAATAGTGAAATGCAAAAAGTAGGTTCAAACCGAAAAAGATCTATAGTGGTAGCCCCCGCTGGCCCTTATGCATCACCAAAAAGGCCAGCTGAGGCGTGATCTGCAAAACCCAGGCGGCTGTAGTGAACGGAAATGTGTTCGCACCTAATTTGGCCCTTAGTCGACGTCTCTTTCGAACCATTTTGGGTCGTTTTTTCTGATCGTTAAAGTTGCCTTTCTGGCAGTGAACGCCTTTCGGGGGGTCT
>JAHRAJ010000015.1 GCA_020027365.1 Cenarchaeum sp. | reverse complement strand
TGTGGGGGCCAAGTCTCGGCAGCCTCATCGGCCGTGTTCCGGGGGGGGGGGCCTGGCATCCCCGTATCCATGGCCGCAACCGCCGCGGGATTTCCGGGCGGGCCCCCGGTCGGCACAGGCCGTGTTGCTGTTTGTTGCTGTTTGTTGCTGTTGCTGCTACCCGCGCCAAACATCCGTACCGTACAATGGTTCACATCGTCATACGTGCTGGGAGCAGCCTGCCATGAACGCGGCACCCGGTTGACGGCAGAACGCAATCCCCACCGCATCAAACTCGTATGGCGGGTGCATATGCGCGCATCGTGCCCGATGCGGTCTACGACGTCCGCATGCCCCGCGTTGAACTGCCGTTACGAGGCACCTGTCGGCACAACCGGCCCCCGCATGACCGCGCCACGGGCGTGGACCGCGCGTCCCCGTTCAGACGCCGCACCAGTAACCTGGGAGATCCGCCGCGCAGCGGGTCGCGCGGGGCCCCGCACACGACCCCCCGGGCGCCGTCCCGACATCCGTGTCCTGGCGGGATTCCTGACGCATTACACGTCGCGGGCCGGGCGGGAGATCAATCCGTCGTTTCCGACTGGATCCGCAATACGTCGGTCAAACGACAACGCCGTGAAAATCACAAGCCGATGCCGCCGACGGTAACCAACCAAGGCCCCGGCAAAACCCGGGGCCGTGTTTTTTTCCAGGATTTGATTGCGTCCGGATTGCAAACACCAACCGTTGACGGCGGGCCCGCCGCCGTCAAACGGCGTCATGGCCGCAGCCGTGCATGGATCATTCCGCCAACGGCATGCGGGCACAAAGGCCGTGCAAGGATCAGCATCCCGCGTTTCATGCGGGCCCATGTTGGCAGGTGATCGTGGCTGACCGGTGCAGAACCTTCCATCTCGCCGGTCAGCCGTACACTATGCAGTGCTCACACTCGCACCGGTCCGCCCCGCCCGTCTTTGCAAGGCAGTTTTTGTGCTGGCCGGCCTGGCACTGGACGCATATCTCGTCAATGTTGTCAATCTTGGTGTATTTTTTAGACCGATCAAACCCAAACCCACCGTCCTGCGGTCCCACCATGCCATCACACCGGCCCGCCGGTATATCTTGTTTTGTATGGGCGGCTCTGGCCAATTGTCGCCATGTACAAAAAGTGGCCAAGGACTGGTTGAGGCGCAGCATGCCCCGTTTCACCTGAAACCTGATGCCTCCGACCGCCTTTATCCCTGACGCCGGTCTGCGGCCCGGGCATCATACGGCCGAGAGGCGGACGGCAAACCCTCTGACGGGAATGTCCGCCGCGGCCGGTCATCGCATGGGCCGCCGCCGCCGTCACTGCCCGCGGACCGTTCTTCCACCCCTGGCAGATCCTGAAATGACAGGCCGTGAACCCGATTTTGGCGGCGGCCATGGTCACAGCCACCGTATATCGGCCGCCGTGTACACGCCCCGTCGATGATTTCGGACGCGTCCACGGCGGCCACGAAGGCGTCGAATCCTGCGTCGAGCACACGCCTGAATCTCTGGACCCCGTTTGATTCCTACAAAGGAACAATCGTGGAGAACCGGAGGGGACGCGTCCGATACTGCCATGTTCGGGTTTTACTTACGAGTGCCGGAAACGAGGCGCACCGCGTAATCGCCGACGACGGATCGGGAAGGACGTTTGCCACCGCCCATGCCTCGTTTCTCCGATTCGGGATTGCCGGAGCAGAGGCAGACGGCTGTTTCCACCGCCATCCATGGGTGCCGGGGGATTCGCATCCGGGGAGACCGACCGGTCGCGGCAACGATCCCAATCTACTTCAATACGGATCACGCAACCAACGGAACCTGGCCCACGGAGGACGGCGGGGGACGGACGGGCCATGAGACGGCCTGGACATAAACGCGAGGCTGATCGGCTGCAGGTACCGCGGAACGGTTCCATGGAACGGGGATCCACGACGGAGATGTCGGGTCGATCAGGACATATCACGCCGCCCCGCCCGACACCGGGTTTGCAGTGTAGGCAACGGCGCCAGACCACATGCGCAGGGTGACCTGCCCGGGTTTTGCCGCTGATGCTGCCCTTCGGATGGAAGTCTTGCAAGATCCGCGGCGGATCCCCCAACCTGCTTGCGGTGTCGGACACCGGGGTGATCTCCGGCAACGCCACGATTACATCCGGGCTCTCCTACCCGGCCGTGGCAACCTGGAGTCTTCGTACCTGTGCGGGCCGGAGACTTGAGTTTTACTTTTACGCGGGATGGAGACCGAGGGCAGCCGCCCGCCCGCCCGTCACGCCGGGGTTTGCCGATCACAAAGCCCGTCGGCCTCGGCGACGGCCACGCTGCGGCACGACACAATCATCACCGGCATGTGATGACGGGACGACCACCCGCCGGCGGTTACGGCGTATGCGCGATAGGTTAAATCCAGATTGAACCAAACGGCAATCGGGTCTATACACTGGATAAAATTCCAATAAAAAACTTGCGGCATGTTTGCCGGCCAGATCAAGTTTATATGATAACCTGACGTGACCTATTGGAAATGAAAGGACTTGGACAAAGAAGAGTGACTGTGGCGTTGCCTGGACTCTTGATCGTTGCGGTGATCATGTCACTCTATGCACACGATGCATCGGCATGGCACGACTTTAACAAGCCGGTCATGATGCCATCAAACCCGGAATGGAACTGCAAAAACTACGGCGGGATTGACGTGAGAAACAACGTGGATTTCTGCGCCGAGGTGAAAAAGGCGACGGCCACTTGGAACGGCGTGTCGGACAGCGACTTTGAGCTGAGGTATACGACCGCGGCAATAACAAACATACACGTCAAGGGGAGCTCCATGGACATCATGCGACCGGCAGAATCTGTACAGGCGTTGAGCAATGGAAAGCTGGTCGGTGCGGACATAAAATGGAATGCATTCAATTACTGTTTTACAGACTCCTCCAAGCTGGGGGCAGACAGGTCGTGCTTTGACATACAAAGCGTGGCCGCGCACGAGTTTGGACACATGCAGTGGGTGGGTCACTCCGTCCTGAACACGGATTCTATAATGCAGGACAACATAAGTCCAAACACCGAACGGCACAACGTAGAGCAGCACGACATAGACGTACTGCGGGCGAGGCACTGAAAATGAGGAAAAAAATGTACCTTCCACTCGTTGCCGTCCCGGTCGCGGTGGCCGTGCTGGCCCTAGCCGTGTCATACACCCCGTATTTTGCAGACGGGAAGATCGTGTCCGTCTCGACCGGACTTTATGCGAACATACCGCCAGAGGAGGTGATGCGGCTGGCAGACGTTGTCGTCATCGGCAAGGTGGTCGGTGTGGATACGGAGGTATACTGGGCTGACCGAAACCGCGGGGTTTTCGAGGTGTACACGATGTACGAGATTGAGCCGGAGGAGTTTGTCAAGGGCCACTCTGACCGAAACCTGATCGTACGTGTGATGGGCGGCGAGACGGACGAGTACAAGACGGTCGATGAGAACAATAACATGTTCCTAAAGGATGGGGACAGGGCGATCATGCATCTGGGGTATTTTGAAGAGGGGATGCTTTACCTACCAGTCGGCTGGGTGTTCAACACGTACCTGATCGGCGATGACGGGATTGCCGGAAACGCCAGAAACAAGCGCATTTCGCTGGAGCAGCTAGAGGACAACTACGACAAGATTCTAGAGAACATGACCCGGACGCGGCCGTAAACGGCGGCGGCATCTGCGCCGGAATAACACGTTTTCACCAATTGCACGTTTCGCGTCATCAATCTCCGCCGGGGTTTGCCGATCACAAAGCCCGTCGGCCTCGGCGACGCTGCGGCACGACACAATCATCACCGGCATGTGATGACGGGACGACCACCCGCCGGCGGTTACGGCGTATGCGCGATAGGTTAAATCCAGATTGAACCAAACGGCAATCGGGTCT
>JAHRAJ010000009.1 GCA_020027365.1 Cenarchaeum sp. | reverse complement strand
GACAAGGCAGGCCGGGCAGCTAAGCCGTTTAGGCTAAGTGCTGAAAGCATCTAAGCACGAATCCTATCCCGAGACAAGTTATTCTTTCATATGATGAAGGTCGGCAGCAGAATACTGCGTTGATAGGAAGGTGGTGTAGATCACAAGCTTCGGCGAGTGGTGAGCCAGCCTTTACTAATAGACCAACACACTGGTTCAGCCATTTACATAGAGACTATGCATGACGATTATTTTTTTAATCAACCTAGCGTAAGCTATGCACGACGATACGCACGACGGCCATTTTTTTTTCAAAAAAAAACAAAGGATCACGGCCACGCGGCCTTGCACCGCCGGCCGGGCCGTCATCTGGTTGCCGCCCGCCCGCCACGCCGATCCCGCCGCCGCCGCCGCCGCTGCCATACCCGCAAACGGGCGGCATTGGGCTGGTCCGGACACGCGACGGCTATGACGATCCTTCGCCTGTGCTTGGCGCGGGAAAATATCCCCACCTCGCGCCTTTTTTTTGCCGCCTTTCAACCCTCCGCCTTGGCCCGCCCGGCCGATTTCCGGGTCCTGCCGGACCCGCCGGATGCCGCGTCACCGCCCGTAGTGTCTCTGGAGCGCAAAAAATCCTCTTGCTCTGCCCGTGCAGCTCCCCGACCTTCCCCGTCTTTTTGGGGTGGTCTAGGATGTTGCGCAACAACCCGCGGTCAATCACCGCCGCCTGTCAATCCCCCGGAACCCCGATGAACCCCGACCTGGAGCCCCGGTCCTCGAGGGGGCCCAGACGGCGCCGGCCTCCCCGTCGTGCCCGGTCATCCTTTTTTCGTCCATGCGGCATGTTGTCCAGACCTCTATTTTGGCAGACGGCCCGCGGCCCGTCTGCCCCACAACTTTTGCAAACCAAACGTGATCGTAAATGTCCCAAACGGCGCGTTTTTGCCGAAATTTGCCTGGATGCCAACTTTGCTGACAAATGCGCGGGTCTGGCAAGGCAATCATCGGGCAGTTGGGCCCAGATCATGGGACGGACTAGCTCGGCTAAAACACGCAGTGCGAAATTATATTTGCAATGTGTGGAAATAACGTCCGTCATTCGTTGATTCACTCCATCCATTTTGGGTTGTTTTTCCTGATCGCTTGATGCCTTTCTGCAGTATGTGAAAAGTTATTCACACCTAACTCGACCCTATTCGACGCCCCCTTCGAACCATCTGGGGTTGTTTTTTCGGATCCGCCTGTGTGGCCTTTCTGACTACAAACGCCATTTGGGTGTCTAGATCGATCTGCAATCCCGGGTAAAACTCGCCCTATACAGCCGCCGCCTGCCCTTTCCCTCACCCCACCCGCTGCATAATGGCTTCATGATGCTGACGTTGAACCTGTTTTTGTACATGTGCTCGACTGTCGCGACCATCTTTTCCACAACCGTGTCAGAATCACGCAAATTCTCGCACTATGCCCTGACCATCTCAGCGTCCCCTCGATCGTACTCATGTGGGGTTGCACTGAGCGGCGTGATCACCGCCAGTCTGCCGTCCAACCTTTCGGCCTGGTTCTGGACGGCCTTGCCCGTGACTTGACGCACGATCAGGCGACACGATCACCTTGCCAAACTTCTCAACCATCCGGCCGGGAAATTTCACGACTGATGTCCTGTTTGTGGTACAGGACGGCGCGTACGGCGTACAACCTGCGCAGCTTGTCCTCCTTTTGTTTTATTTCGACGTCAACCGTCTTCAGCCGCTGCCTGATGTTACGCGGACACAACCCAGCTAAATATATTTCGATTGTCGAGCAATGTGAGGAGGGGGAATTATGAGCGGCTGTATAAGGCCGATCTTAGCTCCTGAAAGCTCTCACACTGATCCAGTTTTGAGCAGTCGATTTCATGGGAAAATTGTCCAAGGCGTTTTTTCTTGTAGCCAACCTTGTGCTTGAGGACGGATGAGGGTTTGGCACTTCCGGGGTCGACACCCATCGAATAGCATATCCAGTCCTCAATCTCGTTTTTGAATACGACTATTTCTGGAAGGACTGTTCTGTTATCGGATGTAAGCCTTTTGACGCATTCGCGCTTGTCTTTGGCTGGTTTTCCGTCTGCATCAACCATTATGATTATTCGATCACACAAGCCCTGTATTCCGTACGCCACCCTGGACATCTTGGAACTGATTGTGATCTTTACGGCATTGACAATCCGTACATTCGTAAATGACCCTTCCTCCTGCTTTTTTTTGATGAATTTTTGGATAAAAGACGGCCCATAGCTATCTTCCATTAGGAAATAGACGTTCATATCTCCGCATAAATCCATGATTCGCTGGCGGTCAGGCCGTTTTCCTTTAATCGCATCCTCAGATCGTCCGGATTCCTAATCCTGCGTGACGATATGCCCGATCCGGCGTGTTCCAACACTATCAAATCCTCCAGATCCACCATGTCGATGACCAGCGGGGAATGCGTGGTGATGATTACCGTGGACTCGGACGTCTTGAGCGTGTCAAGCACATAGTCAATTACTTTTGCATGCAGTGATGTGTCAACCTCGTCGATGAGCAATATCCTTGGATTTAGTTCGACAGCGGCCAGTATTGCCAGCAGTTTGTAAAACCCGTCTGGAATCGAGGGCGGAGCCAATCTGAGATCGCCGTCCTTTACGGTCAGCATCGCCCGGCCATCTGCAGTGAGTTCAAACACAACCCTCCATCCCGGGAACAGATCCTCCAATGCCAGCACAATGCCATCGGGCAACTCTCCATCGTTGGAGTGATACCACAAGAACAGGAGCGATACAAGACCGTCACCGTCCTCGGCGAGTTTCCCCGTATCGTCTATGGAAACCGGTCGCCGCAACACGTCAAAATTAAGATGGCGCAAAAAGACGACATCGTCGTTCCAACTAAGAAGGCTGGATATGTATCGGTACAAACTCCTAGGACGGGGAGAGCCTGCGTCATGAAGCATCGGGCAGACGGTCAGTGGCGAAATATCGTCTTCTGAACGCCTGAAATCATGGAATGTTCCCAGACCCAGACGATCACCGTAACGGCGACGGGGCAACCAACGTGCAAGGCGGCGGATAACGGATCGGTTGGGTTTGATTTGATGTGTGGAGCAGATTGCGGATTCGTTAAGATCTGGCGCATGTTGATTCTTGAGCGATTCAAGCGCCTCACTGTTTGCCATTGCAAATTTTTCATCAAGTGTGATCTTGAACATGCCAGAATCCCGCTCAATGCTGACAATGTCTTTTACATCACACCTTTCATTCAGGAATGACAGGCTGCCTCCGGCACCAGAGATGATCCCGTCATAGGTTATGCCTGTCCCATGCGCCGAATATTCCAGTGAAAAGCTGACTGCCAGCTCCTCGTTTCCAGACCACACCAGGTTGCCAAACCCCCACCATGGGTTAAACGGGTATGTGGGACTCGCGGCCGGATCTATGCACAGGCGGATAAATTTGAACGCCTCTAATACACTGGTCTTGCCGGATCCGTTTGAGCCGATCAGGACGTTGAACTGGCCTAGATCTAGCTCAAGATCCTTGAGGCCTTTGAAGTTTTGGACATGGATTTTTTCAAGCTTTGCATCCATGAACAGCATGTGGGCCACCCGTATTAAAGGCAACCGTCTTCGCCAGTCTTCCCAGATGTTCCAATTACGGTGTACAGAACCGAGCCTATATGCCCTGATTGCAGGCGCCATCTGCACACCTGTGGTCCCTATTGTGCCCCCATACCCCGACATCTGGGAAGACTGTTCGCGGCTATGCGGAAAACATCTAGACGGCGTGCCTGCACCCCTGCAGATTTCCCTGGCGACGTCTGTCGGCCCTGCACGCCAACCGCGGGCATGACGAACATGGCGCGGCCGGCAGTGATTCGTTTGCTGACCGTCCGTTGTATCCGCCGGTGACACCGTGTCGTATCTGTGGTTGCCACCGCCGCCGCCCGACTTGTGGTGGGCCAATCCGGAGACGGCCGAAAATAGCCGATATCAGCACACGAATCGTCCGCATTGGCACGTACTGCATGGCATTGGAAATTTTACGCCATGACGACAACGACGACCTTTCTGCAACGGTCCATGCATCCCGTGATCCGACCGATCTCCCCCAAAAACGGCGGATCCGCCAGACCGTTCACGTCAGGCACACGGTACGGCGCCGGATCGCGCCCATCCTGATAAAGGGTTATAAGCGATAATTCGTTATTTTTGACAGTTTGAAAATTTCACAGTTGGTAGTGCCTATGGCTATGTGCACATTAATCTTGGCTGTGCTGGGGGCCGCCTACTCCCCCCCCGACGCACATGCGGCCGGCCCCGGGGGCGGTATTCCAACCGTCAACGTCACGTCCGCGGCACCAGACCCGACCCGCATCTCGCCAATCCCAATCAACATCACGTTCAACAGCAGCGTCACCGGCTTTGACCCTGAGGACATCAACGCGACGGGCGCCGCCATCACCGGCCTTGCGGGATCCGGTGCCGCCTATACGGCAAATGCCGACCCGCTTGCAAACGGCACCGCCATAACCGTCTGGATACGCCAAAACGTCGTCACCGGGGGCAACGCCGCCTCCTCCCCCAACCTTACCATCGTGTACGACGGCGCGGCACCCGTGGCGGCCATCACGGCGCCGCCGGGCCCGGCCCGCACGTCGCCCGTCACGTTCAACATCACCTTTGGCGAGCCGGTCACGGACTTTGGCGAGAACGACATCAACGTGACCGGGGCGGCCAGGACGGGCTTTGAGATGATCAGCAACCGCACATACGCGGTAAACGCCACGGCGGGCACCGACGGCACCATCACCGTCTCCGTGGCCGAGGGCGCCGCGCGCGACGCCGCCGGCAACAACAGCACCGCCGCCTCGCTCACTGTAGAGTCCGACAGGGTCGGCGACGCCACCGTTGCGGCCGAATCCCCAATACCGGGCGTCACGATCCGGCGGGGGCTGGCCGGGCAGATGCTGACCATCACCATACCGATACACGACCCTGCCCTGACAAACCCCGTGATAGACAAGGGCGCCGCCAGGGGCCAGCTCCGCGACACGGGGATCACGGGCGGCTCGGTGACGGCGACGTTTGAATCGCACGCCGACGACGTGGGAACGCACCGGTTTACGCTGTCCATGGACGACGATGCCGTTGCCGCCGGCATGTTTACACACCGGTTTGACGTGCACGTCGACGCCCGGCAGGCATCCGTAATATCCAAGCGCGGCGGCCAGGATCGCACCGTCCACGCCGGGTTTGACGCGGGCAGCGAGTCGACAAACATGTTCTCATTCAACGTGACGCAGGCAGACCTCTCCGCCCCCCTGGTCGGCAGCCCGTTCACGTCGATGGAAAACTCTACGTTTGAATACGACATGCTCAACATCACCGTGGACGGCCTCCCGGCCGGCCCGGGCAAACCGGCCCCCGTGATCGTGTCGTTAACCTTCCCCGACCCCGTGCCGGTCGGCACGCAGTGGGTAAAATACGTCCCGGCAAACAGCATCCTAAAGGGGGTGCGCGGCCCCGCCTGGATAAACATGACCCCGGCGCTGGGCTCGGCCGGCGACGGGGACAACACGGTCACGCTGACCCTGCAGGACAACGGGCCCTTTGACCTGGATCCGGTCAGGGGCAGGATCTCGGATCCGTCCGGCGCCGTGTCCTACGTAGAGTCTACGCCGTTTGACCTCAACGCGACGGCGACGGTCACCCCCCTGTCTGCAAACCCGACCAACGTGGCGCCCATCCCGTTCCACATCAACTTTAGCCAAAACGTCGACTCGCTCACCTCGTACAACGCCGTGGTGTACAACGGGGGGTTTGTCTTTGGATCCACCGTGCGCCACAACGGCACCCACTACACGATATACGCGACCCCGTACGTGGCCGACGGCGACGTCACCCTCTCGCTGTTTACGTCCCCCGACCTGCCCCCGCAAAACCACACGATACGGTACGACTCGGTGGCTCCCGGCGCGCCATCCGTGGCTCCCGGCGCGGCCCTCGCCGGCGACCCGTCCAGCACCGCCTCCGACCCTGTCCCGTTTACCGTCGACTTTGGCGAGGCCATAGATCCGGCCTCCTTTGAACCGTCGGACGTCGACGTGAGTAGCGGCACCCCCGGCGACATTCTGGCCGTGGCCGGCGCGGCCAACCGCAACTTTACCTTCAACGTATACGGGCCTGCAAACAATGCCACGCTGACCGTGTCAATCCCGCGCGGCGCCGTCTCCGACGCGGCGGGCAACCCGTCGGTGGCCGCGTCGGCCCCCGTTGCCATACGCATAGACCGCCCAGACGTAGCAGTCCGCTCGCTGGCCGCCGCCGGCAGCCTCGACGATACCGACGCAGGCGGCCCCTACGAGCTAGACGGCGCATACGACGTGTCGGTCATCACGATAAACTCCGTGCCATACGCCGTGGTCCCCGCCCAGGGCGACGACGGCGTAGAGGTCATCAGCATTGAAGACCCGGCCAACCCCCGGGGCGTCGGGCGCATCCTTCACAACGTGGGGGGTAACGCGCTTGACAACCCCTACTCCGTGGACACCGCGTACATCAACGGCACGCCATACGCCGCCGTGACCTCCCTTGTAAGCGACAGCCTGACCATAATCGACCTGTCCGCCCCCTCTACGCCCGTCAGGGCATCACACGTCGTAGACGCCACCCTGCTTGCCAGCGCCACCGGCGTCTCCATTGCCAACATAGGCGGCCGCACCTACGCCGCCGTGGCCCCCCTTGACGCCAACGGCCTGCGCATATACGACATCTCGTCGCCTACAGAGCAGCCACAGCTGACCGGGCGCCTTGATGACGACGGCACGCGGCTGCTCCACGGCTCGCACGACGTGGAGATTCTGGGCATAAACGGCTCTACATACGCCGTGGTGGCCTCCCGGAACGACGACAAGGGCATAGAGGTGGTCAACATCACGACCCCCTCCAACCCCGTGGGCGTCGGGCGCCTGGCAGACAACGCCGGCGGCGGCCCCTACGAGCT
>JAHRAJ010000008.1 GCA_020027365.1 Cenarchaeum sp. | reverse complement strand
GACAAGGCAGGCCGGGCAGCTAAGCCGTTTAGGCTAAGTGCTGAAAGCATCTAAGCACGAATCCTATCCCGAGACAAGTTATTCTTTCATATGATGAAGGTCGGCAGCAGAATACTGCGTTGATAGGGAGGTGGTGTAGATCACAAGCTTCGGCGAGTGGTGAGCCAGCCTCTACTAATAGACCAACACACTGGTTCAGCCATTTACATAGAGACTATGCGCGATGATTATTTTTAATCAACCTAGCGTAAGCTATGCACGATTGCATACACACGACTCGTTATTTTTTCATATTTTCAAAAAAGGCTATGGCAACGCAATGGCCCGTGGCCTATGCACACGCACCCCCATTTTTTACGACGGCGATGCCGCCCACGTTGCCCCCTTCCTCCCCGGCTACGATCCAATCCTTCTCTTGTGCTTGGCGCGGGAAAATATCTTCACCTCGCGCCTTTTTTGCTGTTTTTCAATCCTTCTTCTGGTCCGCTCGGCAGACTTTTTCGTCCCGCCGGGCCCTGCCGCAACCGCCATCGCGCCGCCACTACCGCCGTCCGCCTCCCCCATCCCCGCGTCACGGCATCGCGCATAGTGGTTTTGGAGCGCAAAAAAAATCCTCTTGTTGCGCCCGTGCATCTCCCTGACCTCCCCCGTCTTTTTGAGGTGGTTTAGGATGTTGCGCAACAGCCCGCGGTCAATCCCGGTCTGCCTGTCAATCTCCTGAAACCAGATAAACCTCGATCTAGACCCCCAATCCTCGAGAAGGTCTAGCACGGCACCGACCTCCTCGTCGTGCCCCGCAATCCTCTTTTCGTCCAACACGTGGCGTGGATCAGGCCGCTATTTTAGCAAACGGCCCCCGCGCCCGTCCGGCGCCCGTCACCGGCGTCCGGATGGCGGCCCCCGCCGCTTCTGTACGGCAGCCTCTGACGGCCCCCCTCTGCGTGGACATTTTTTACACAATCCGGCCCGTTTTTGGCCAAAGATCAGGCAAAATCCGCCGATTATGGGCAATCTTTTGCCCAAAACCGGCAGGTGGAAAACTTTATCATCTATTACTTGCTACCCCGATACATGGACGTTGCAACCGTAGCACAAAAACTGCTCAAGATAAGCTCCTCCGTACGTGTCGTCTCAATCTGTGACATGAACGGCAAGCTTGTCTACCATGCAAGGCGCAGAAACACACAGAACAAGCTTTCTCCCGCGGAGAGCAAGGCATCCCTAAAGATGGCCGCAAACCAGTGGAAGAAACGCAAGCAGCTGGCGCGCAAGCTGGGCAAGTGCAAGTACGCAGTGGCCGAGTATGAGCATCTAAAACGCATCACAATACCGGCAGGCAAAAACCACCTACTATACGTGACCACATCTCCGAGCTTTGATCACAAAAAGATCCTGGCAAAGACCCGCTCTTTCAAATAGGTGACTGCACCCACACACCTTTTTTCTCTCTCACCGCATCCCTTGTGCCGCGGCCTGGCGCCGACGGATCAACCGTGCCCTGCTGGAATCTGGCGGTCTGCCACCCACCGACTGAATCCTATTAAATGAGCCATGGCTCGCACAATCGTGGACTTTACGGACATCTTCCCGTTTGCGCCCGAGGTGGGATATCTGGGGCTTGCACTGGTGAGCTTTTTTGGATCCCTGATACCTTTTGTACCGATACCAAGCTTTATCCTGCTGGCTACGATGTCCGTGGGGGACCAGTTTGACCTACACATTCTGGTGTTCCTGTCGGCGGTTCTGTCTACCGGCGCCAAGCAGATCATATTCTCTCTCAGCTACGGGGGGCACCGCATCCTGTCGGCAAAGTCAAAGAAGCGCATGCTGCCGTTTCAAAGACTGGTCCGCAGGTATGGCGCCACGGCGGCGTTTGTAGCCGCCGCAACGCCAATTCCGGACGATTTGGTGTATGTCCCGCTTGGTCTTGCCAAATACAACCCGCGGCGGTTTTTTGTAGCCACGCTGGCGGGCAAGGTTGTGCTGCACTATGTGATCGTGATGGCGTCGCACTTTCTCGGGCTCTCGCTTGTAGAGCCGTTTCTGGAGGAAGTTGAGGATCCGACCACGGTGTATGTGGGCATCGCCATATTTGCCGCCATGATGACCGGAGCCGTCGTTCTGACGCTCCGGTTTGACTGGCACAGGATGCTGGGAAGGTTTGCACCGTGGACGCTTGAAGGCGACGACGACGCCAACAACAACGACGACGACGGCGACAACGACACTACCGCCGCCGCCAACCACAACAACAATGATAACAACAACAACGACGACGGCGACAACAACGCCGACTCCCACAAACCCCGCACCTAGTCCTTTAAGCTAAAATTCCACCTCTTGTCTGCGGCCCTGCTGATCCCGATTCTGGCGGATGTACGCACCACCGTGTTCTTGGCACCGCCACCACCGCCGCCACCTCTGGATCCCTCTGTAACAAACAACCCATCGGCCCTTTTGGTCAGGTCCGCACCGTACTGCCCCGAATCGATCTGCATGGCTTGCGCAAGCTTTGCGGGACCGTCGGCAATCCCGCGCATGCCGCCCGCCTTTTTCCCACGGTTGCGGATCATGATATCAACACCGCCGACCGGCCTTGCCGCCCTGATCAGCACCGCACCTGCCTTGCTCCTCCCGCCGCGGGCCACCGCATTAACGCAATAGTGCATGCCGTAGGTAAAGTACACGTACGCCCTGCCGACCTCGCCAAACATCGCCCTGTTCCTCTCCGTCATGCCGTTGTAGGCGTGGCTTGCGGGATCCTCCTCGTGCTTGTAGGCCTCGGTCTCCGTTATGGTGCAGAAAACCTCCGCATCCCCAATCCTCCTGACAAGCCGCTTGCCGAGCAGATCCCTTGCAACCCTGACTGTGTCCCTGGCATAAAACCCCCTACCCAGCAATCTCAAAGTCAACCTTGACATCCCCCCCGTCCCTGATTCTGGCGCACAGTCTGGCCACCTCTGCAATGTCGTCCTCCAGCGTCTGCACAAGGCTTGGATTGTAGATTGTCGCCGCCGGATGCAGGCATGCAAAATACAGATTGCCCCCCATGGCGTACGTCTTGCCGCGAAACCTGGTGATGTCCGAGCCGCCCAGCAACGAGCCAAACGCGGTGTTGCCCATCACGCATATGATCCGCGGCTTTATCGCATCCAGCTCGCCCTGCAGATGGCCTGCACACGCCTGTCGCTCCTCCTGCTTGGGAACCCTGTTGTTGGGGGGCCTGCACTTTACCACGTTTGTAATGTACACGTCGCCGCGCGATATTCCTGCCTTTTCAAGTGCGGCCGACAGCCTAGTCCCGGCCGCCCCGACAAACGGCTCGCCCCTCTGGTCCTCGCTTCGGCCGGGTGCCTCCCCCACAAAGACAATCTCGGCACTGCCGTTGCCGCTACCGGGCACCGCATTGGTGCGCGTCTCGCACAGCCCGCACAGCCTGCACTCGACAACGGCCCCCCTGATCTCATCAATGTCCGTAAAGGCCGCCTCCCCGTCCGTGTTTTTTGACATCGGGCCCCCCGGGCTGATGCCGTCCCCGCCACCGGCCGCCGCCGCCGCCGCCGTACCATACCATGACCGCCTCCCCGCCCGCGGCTTTATTTTGTCTTCCCCATGGGGGCGGTGGCCCGATTACTCTGACGCTCTCATGCCCGGCATTGTGTAATAATACTCGTCCTCAAAGCCGTCGTCATGCCTGCCCTGTTCACGCAATGCGCCAAAATACTCTGTACATTCTTTATAAAAACTGGTGTTGTGCCCCATGGACGGATATCAAACCCGTGCAATAACCGCGGCATGGTGAACAAAATTAGCTTTTTTGGATGGGCATGTTTTACACATCTGCGGTCGGCATCTGCCTGCCGCTCCCCCCCGCACCCTTTTGGCGGTGGGGGCGGTGGGGGCGGTGGGGGTGTTGGAGGGGGGGGGGGCCAGGAGATGCGGCGGGGGCGACCGCCCGGTCTTGCCAGCTTGGCACTGCCCTGCCGCCTCCGAAAATGCCGAATTTCGCCCGGCCCGGCCGCCGAATCTTCAACCTCCGCACACACCCCCCCGGCGGCCCGGCCACAGTAGGGTTCTGTAAAGTTAGCGGGTGCTAGGCATGAATCACGGCCATCTCCCAAACCCACCGGACTCATACCTAGGCCTGTGCCCGTACACTCTAACCTCTTGACAGCGTGACGGTCAGCG
>JAHRAJ010000070.1 GCA_020027365.1 Cenarchaeum sp. | reverse complement strand
ACCCTCCTGTCGGCCCCCCTCGCCCTGTCGATTGCCATCGCAATCGGCAACGACTTTTTCTCCTCGCGCAGGTCGTTTCCGACAGGCTTTTTGGTACCGCCGGGATCCCCCATCACCCCGATCAAGTCATCGGTAATCTGAAACGCAATGCCGACATTTCTTCCAAACGACGACAGGTTTGACACATCCGCCGCCCCGCCGCCGGCGCAGATTGCGCCCATCGCGCACGATACGTCAAACAGGGCCGCCGTCTTTTTGCCGACCATCCTGACATACTCTGCCTGGGACGGGATACTCCTGCCCTCCGCCATCCTTATGTCCATGACCTGCCCCTCGCAAACCTCCACACACGCCTTGGACAGCCTAGACATCAGCTCCACCGACCTCTTGGGGGGGATTGCAGGCTGGGATGCCACGGAATGAAACGCCTTTGAAAACAGCACGTCGCCCGCCAGAATCGCCATCGACCCGCCGTATCTCTTGTGAACCGCCGGGACGCCGTGGCGCACATCGTCGTTGTCCATGATGTCGTCATGTACCAGCGTAAAGTTGTGAATCATCTCGACCGCCCCTGCGGCAAGCATGGCGCTGCGCGCACTCCCGCCCAGCATCTGGCAGCTCTTTACAACCATAAACGGGCGCAACCTCTTCCCGCCATTCCTGATCAAATGCGCGGCGGCCTCGTACAGCACGTCGGGCCTTCCCCTGAGCCTCGGGAGCAGATACCTGTCGACCGCCCTCTTGCTACCGGCCACCGCGGCGTCGCTATTCATTGCACAGCCTCCACCGGGACTCTGGCAGATGCGCGCCCGCCGCCTCTCTCATCCTCTCCTGCATGCCATGGCCCATCCACGGCCTCAAAACGCCGCCATACCTCTCCATGGCCTCCTTTTGCGAAGAGTCCAAGAGGCACAGTGCTATCAGCATCCACGGGCAAAACACCCCGGGGTCGTCTGCCACCTCTGCACCCAGCTCATCTGCGGACACCATCCTGACCTCGGATATCTCGTCTGGCGCCGGATCAAACGCGTCGTCACCGCCCCCGACCGTCCCCACGACCGTACCGCAGATCTCATTCTCCGATCCCACGTCCCTGTACGGGACGTGGTACTCAAACTTGAACAGATAGCCCATCTCGCCGCTGCACGCCACCCCCATCTCCTCGGGCATGCGCCTGCACGCCGACGACGCAAAGGTCTCCTCCCCCCTGGGATGGCTTGCAAACGTGCCGTCCCAAAACCCGGGCCACAGCATCTTGCCGGAACTGCGCCTTGCAAGCGCCAGCCTGCCCCCCTCGTCAAACAGCAGCGCGGTAAACGCCCTGTGCAGCCTGCCGTCGGGCAGGTGGCACCTGACCTTTTCCTCGAGCCCCACCTCCCTGTCCTGCCCGTCCACCAATATCACATGCTCGTCGCCCGCACCGGCCGTCATGCCGTCCGCCTCCTCCCCCTTGCCGCCAGTAGCGTACCCTCAAACCTGCCCCTGCTCACCGCGTTTACAATCCTTTCGGGCCTGTTCCCGTTTACAAAAAACACGGGCACCCCAAGCCTCGAAATCCTGGCCGCCTCCTCCAGCTTTCTGCCCATCCCGCCGGTCACGTCCATCCCGGCCTCTGACACCCTCACGCTCTGGCCGCCAATCTCCCTGATCAGGCTTCCCGACCCCAGATCCGAGTACACCCCGTCCACATTTACAGCAAAGACGGCGAGCCTGGGGCGCAAAACCCTTGCCAGGTGCGTCATAATCCTGTCACCCGACAGTATGTACGACCTCTTGCGCCCGTACCACAGCGCATCCCCATACGTAACCGGGATCATCCCAGACCCCGCAATCTCCCCCATCTCCCGAATCCTGTCGGGCACCGCCCTGTCCCCCCTCATAAACGCCGCAGGCGGCATGCAGTACGGGCACAGCCTCGCCCGCACCATCGAGTCTATGATCACACGATCAAGCTCTACCATCGAATTTTTTACCACCGACACCCCGTACGCCCCGTATCTTGCCGGCCGCGTGTGCATGTCATACCTTACCGACCAGTAGTGACCGTACGATCCGCCCCCGTGCACCGCCACCAGCGGCTCTTTAATCCTCCTCATGCTCTTGGAGATTGCATCAACGGCCCTCTTGCGCACCGACAGCGCCTTTTCCTTGTTTGTAACAACCGAGCCGCCCAGCTTTACCAGAATCACACCACACGCCCCCCCACAGCTAGTTAAAAAGTCTCCAGCCCATCGCAGTCAATCCCGGCCACAAAGCACCGAATCCCGTTCCTGCCAATCCCGTCGGCCAGCCTGCCGGCCGAGACCGCGCCGCCTGCCATCGATATCACGCAGCCGCCCCCTCCCGCACCCGTAATCTTTGATCCCAAACTGCCGTGCCGATCCGCGATGCCGACAATGCGGTCTAGCGACTCGTTGGAGACCCCGATCTCCGCCAGGTACCCCTGGTTTTCCCTCATCATTGCACCAAGCAACCCGGCATCACCTCCCCGTACAAGCCCGCCCGCCCTGTCCACCAGCCCCGACACGCACCTGCACATCTCTGCAAACCTTTCGGGGTTGCGCCGTCCAAACTCGGACACCCCCTCCACCACCTCGCTGGTGGAATGAACACCGCCCGAGTCTGAGACCGCCAAATCCAGCCCCGCCCCGCACCCGATCCTTTCAAAGCCAGCTCCCTCTTTGCCCCCGCCGCCACCCCCACCGCCGCCATACCTGATGACCCCGCCATACGTGCACGCCGTGCAGTCGGCCCCCGACGTGCGCTCAAAGATGGTTTTCTCCGCCTCTATGGCCAGCCTGCACACCTCGCTTTTGTCCAGTCTTGTATACAGCCCCGATATCGAGGCCGCCGCGGCCACGCATGCGGCAGACGACGAGCCCAGCCCCACCCCGTGGGGAATCTCCGATTCAATCTCCACCCGTATTCCGCCGCCTTTGGCGGCAAACCTGTCGATCATCCGCTTGGCGATAAACACAAACGGTCCGAGCCTCCCCGCCGCCCCCGCCCCCGCCTCCCCGCCCGCACCGCCAACATCCACCTCGCACTCTCCCAGCCCCGATCTCACCTCTATCACCGGCCTGTCCACAATCCGGGATGACACTACGACCCTCTTGTCTATGGCGGCCAGCACGGCACCTGATCCGTGAACCACAAAGTGCTCTCCAAACAAAATAACCTTGCCCGGTGCCGACGCCTTTGATATCAACCCACACAACCGATCCGTAGCCTAATCCACTCCCCGCCGCCGCCGTCACCGTGGTGATCGGATTGGATCACCGCCACCGTCACCGCCACCGCCGTGGAACTGTGTTGCAGCACACCACAAGCGGCAAGGACGACGGGGATCACCCCGCCGTCCCCCCGCCCTGCAATTGCACGGTACGCCGCCTCCGCCACCGCCACCGCCCCCGAATACACAGCATGCCCGTGGGTGCACACCGCTCCGTCACCCGGCCCGTCACCGCCACCCGATCCGTCCGTCACAAAACATCCAACCTGCCTTACCGCGCGATCTTTGTCACCGTGATGGGACATGCCGGCCGCCACCGAAGCAGTCCCAGCCGCGCTACTCCAAGTCCTCTTCCTTGATCTTGGCCTCAAAGTCGTCGACACCATACTTTATCGGATCCTTGCCGCCGTCCGTCTTTTGCTGTCCCGCCAAAACCTCCCTTGCAAGCAGCCAATAGGTGGCGGCCAATGCGTCCCTGCCCCTGTTGTTTGCCGGAATGATCAGATCAATCTTTGACGTAATGTTGTCGGTATTGGCAATCCCGATGACCGGAATCCCGGCATTGGTGGCCTCGGTCACGGCCTGCTCGTCGATCTGCGGATCCGAGACCAGCACCAGTTTTGGCTCGATATAATACGGCAAAGACGGGTTTGTCAGCGTCCCGGGCATAAACCTGCCCAGCAGGTGCCTTGCACCGACCACCTCGCAAAACTTTTCAATCGGCGTGGTGGCATACTGCCTCCCAGAACACACGATGGTATTCTCCACCCCTAGCCTGTTGACAAACTTTGCGGCCGTCCCAATCCTGTCCAGCGTCTTTGCGGCATCTATGATATACGTCCCGTCCTGGCTTGCCTCTGCGATAAACTGCCTCATAAACGTGGTTTTGACCTGCATTCCCGTCACGACCCCCTTGGCCACTATTAGATCCATGTCCTCGTCCCGAATACCGGACTGCTGCTGTTGCTGACTCATGATTTTTAAATTTCCGCCATGCCTTGTATTAAATCATACTCTGAGATCCTGAGCAGCTCGTTGAGTTTTGCCACCCTCTCGCCTCCCACGACCCCCACCTTTAACATCTTGGATCCGGTGGCTATCCCTATGTGCGATATCTGCGAGTCTGTCGACTCGCCAGACCTGTGCGAGGTGATCAGCCTGATCCCGCTCCGGCCGGCCAGGCCGGCAAACTCCATGGCGTCAAACAGGCTTCCGGCCTGATTCACCTTTAGGATTGCCGCATTGCACGATCCGGCATCGATCGCCTTTTGCAGCATCCCCTTGCTGGTGACCGTCAGGTCGTCCCCCGTCACCATCGTACCCGGAAACCTGGACGTAATCTCCGCCATGCCGGCAAACGCCTCTTCGTGGACGGGATCCTCGGCATAAATCAGCTTGAACGTCTTGATCAGGTCTGACACATAGT
>JAHRAJ010000088.1 GCA_020027365.1 Cenarchaeum sp. | reverse complement strand
CAACAAAGATGAATACCTTTGACTGTAATGCCGGGTTTTCGCTGATTACCGCCAGTCCTGCAGCACCAACCTGGCCCAGACCCAGACCGGCGCCGAATGCGGCCAGCCCGAATGCCAGCCCGGCGCCTAGAATCTTGAGCGAGTCGGATCCGCCTGCCGCCATCATTTCGTCGCCTTCTGCGGCAAACGCCGCACTAGGTAGGTGTGATACCGCCAGTACCGCCGCTGCCGCGAGCATCAGAACAATGGGTTGCTGTTGCCTGTTCATTTACCCCTGCGCCCTGACATCCATATTTAAACCCTGATTTTGCGGTTTGCGGGTGTCGGTACAACGGCAATCCCGTCAACCGTCTTTTCATCGATCAGTGTGTGCTCCACTTGCTTTGGCGCTGGTTTGAAACTGATCGACGGTCCGTGCTTTTGGAAAATGCAACACGCGTTGAATTGTCATTTACGGTCATGCTGATGCCGTTGTTGCGATACTCGTCGCCTTTTGCATTATGCACGTCAAATCATCAGCAGGGATGGTCGCATGATGCTGCCGCTGATCGGCGGTGCAAACAGCAGCTATACCTTGTCAAGCGTCCTTTTTTTGAGCGCGTCCAGCTCGTCGCGCACCGACTTTGCGGCGTCCTCAAACTCCTTTTGAACCGCCCTTTTGGATGCGTCCACCATGCTCTTGATCTCGTCGCGGGCCATTACTTTCGCTTCTCCATGGCGGCCTTTACCTTTTTTAGCTTTGCAAACTCCTCGCGCTCCCGCTCCTCAAGGGTGGCCAGAATGAACTTTATCCTCTGCTGGTACTGGGGGATGATCACGTTTTCCAGCGCGTTTAGCAGCTTTTGCGTCTTTTCCAGCGCCTTTGCCAGGCTGAATATCGAGTTTTCATACTCGGCGGCCTTGCATATCTTGGGCAGGAGCACCTTGATCTGCTTTGCCGCCCGGTCTATGGAAGAGTTTGTGTCGGCAAACCCGTACGGCATCGACCTTGTGTCCTTTTCGGTGACCTCCAGCGCCGGTATTTTGACGTCGACGACCCTGCGGACGCGGACGTCGACCTCCATTACGGGCGGGGTGGACTCTGCCACAGAGTCCACCGTGCTGCTCCCCAAAGCCAGATAGGTCTCGTTTACCGAGCGGTATATGTCCTGCAGGGGATCCCAGATGCCGCCGCGCGCCTTGGAGGCCTCGTCGATCATCTCCTCTATGTTCTTGAGGAGTACCTTGCGCTTGTCGTCCAGGATTTTCTGGACCATGGTGGCCACCTGGCTGGACCGCTTGTACTTGAGCAGTTCAATCTTGGTTGCCGCGACATTCTGACCAAACGACATGCCGTCATCATCCTCCCTGGTAGTGCTGGTCGACAAACTTGTCCTTTACCTTTGTCAGCTCGTTGCGCGGAAGGTTTGAGACCACCTTCCAGAGGATTCCCAGCGTCTCCTCTATGTTCCTGTTCTCGTCAACGGCCTGCGAGAGAAACTCCTTTTCAAACGTGTCGCCCACGTCCATGTACTTTAGGTCAATCTCGGTCAGTCCCGCCTTGCCCACGATGCCGGCAAGCGCGCGGACCTCCTGGGCGCGCGAGTAGGCGTCGTAATTCTGGTTTGAAATCTCGCCGTGATCGTCGCGCGTACTTCCCTCGCCAATCCCGTCCTTCATGAGGCGGCTGAGGCTCATCAGTATGTTGACCGGCGGGTAGACTCCCTGCCGGAACAGGTCGCGACCCAGCACGATCTGCCCCTCGGTGATATACCCGGTGAGGTCGGGGATTGGGTGCGTTATATCATCAGAGGGCATCGAAAGGATTGGCACCTGCGTTACGCTTCCCTTTTTGCCCACGAGCTTGCCGGCCCTCTCGTATATGGTGGACAGGTCCGTATACAGGTATCCCGGATAGCCCTTGCGACCCGGAACCTCCTCCCTTGCGGCACTGATCTCGCGGAGCGCCTCGGCATAGTTTGTCATGTCGGTCAGGATTACCAGCACGTGCATCCCCAGATCAAACGCGAGGTATTCGGCCACGGTCAGCGCCACGCGGGGGGTGATTATCCTCTCGATCGCGGGATCGTCTGCCAGGTTTAGAAACAAAACGCTGCGCTTGAGGGCGCCAGACTCCTCGAGGCTGCGCTTGAAATACTCCGCCTCGCTGTACTGCACGCCGATGGCGGCAAACACCACGGCAAAGTCGTCGCCGGTGCCGACCACGGAGGCCTGCCTTGCAATCTGCGCCGCCAGTATGTTGTGTGACATCCCCGAGCCCGAAAAGATTGGGAGTTTCTGGCCCCTCACCAGCGTGATCATCCCGTCTATGACGGAGACCCCGGTCTGGATAAAGTCCTTGGGGTACTCGCGCTGCTCTGGGTTCATCGGCTCGCCGTTGATGTCGATAAAGCGGTCGGCGATCGGGTCGGGCAGCCCGTCCTTGGGGCGGCCCAGCCCGTCAAAGACACGGCCCAGTACCTCGCGGGACACGGGCATCTCCATGACCTTGCCGACAAACTTTGCCTTGGTACCGGCCACCGACAGCCCGGTGGTTCCCTCGAACACCTGGACGATTGCCTTGCCGTTGCCCACCTCGAGGACCTTGCCCAGACGCCTCTCGCCGTCGCGGGTCTCCACCTCCACCAGCTCGTCAAACGCGGCACTCTCCACGTCGTCAACGATGACCAGCGGCCCCTTGATCTCGGCAATCTTGCTGTACTGTATGCCGCCCTCGGCGGCGGTTGTGGAAGTAGTGGAGGTCAACTCTGCACCTTTGCCCCCTTGGCGACCTTGGCAAACTGCTCCTCCATGTCGCGCTCCAGCCCGTCCAGCTTGGAGGTCTCGTCGTCCTTGATCTCCATGCGTGCCTTTAGCAGTGACGATATCACGGGCATGGCGCGTATGTCGGCCAGATCGGCCCCGTCTTTGAGTGCCTGGTTGCCGCGCCGGTAAAAGCCGACCAGCAGCTTTAGCAGGCGGAACTGCTTGTCGGTGCTGCAGTAGGTGTCCACCTCGTCAAACGAGTTTTGCTGGAGCAGTCCGATCTTTACCATCCTTGCCACCTCCAAAATCAGCTTTTCCTCGTCGGGCAGCGCCTCTGGGCCCAGCAGGCGCACAATCTCCTTGAGCGTGTCCTCGCGTTGCAGGACGCCGTACGCCTCGCTGCGCAGCGCAAACCACTCGTCGCTGACGTTTTTGTCCCACCACTTGGCAATGTCTGCCAGGTATCCCGAATAGCTGTTCATCCAGTTGATCGACGGATAGTGCCTAGAGTATGCAAGCTTGGCGTCCAGCGCCCAAAATGTCTTGATAAACCTCATGGTGTGGGTGGTGACCGGCTCTGTAAAGTCGCCGCCCGACGGGGAGACGGCGCCGACCAGCGTGACGGAGCCGTCCCTGTCGGGGCTGCCGACGGCGCGGACGCGGCCGGCCCTCTCGTAAAACTCTGCCAGACGGGATGCCAGATACGACGGATATCCCTCCTCGGCGGGCATCTCCTCCAGGCGCCCGCTCATCTCCCGCAACGCCTCGGCCCACCTGCTGGTAGAGTCCGCCACCAAGACCACGTCCTTGCCCATGTCCCGGTAGTACTCTGCAATGGTGACCCCGGTGTAGATGCTGGCCTCGCGTGCGGCCACCGGCATGTTGCTGGTATTTGCCACCAGGACGGTGCGATCCATCAGCGGCTTGCCGGTGCGCGGATCCTTTAGCTCTGGGAACTCCACCAGCACCTCTGTCATCTCGTTGCCGCGCTCGCCGCACCCGATGTAGACCACCACCTGCGAGTCGGCCCACTTTGCAATCTGGTGAAGCGTCACCGTCTTGCCGGTTCCAAACGCGCCGGGGATGGAGCCGGTGCCGCCCTTTGCAATGGGGAAGAATGTGTCGATTACGCGCTGCCCCGTGATCAGCGGGACGGTCGGGTCGTACCGCGCCTGATAGGGGCGCGGGCGGCGCACGGGCCACTTTTGGTACATCTTGATCTGCGTGGTCTGCCCGTCCTTTTCGGTGGAGGCCAGATCGGTCTCCAGATCATAGTCTCCCTCTGGCACTATGTTTGTGATCCGGCCGCCGGTGGGGTGGTCGGGGGACGCCATTATGCTGTGGTCTATGAGATCGGTCTCCTTGACTACGCCGATCACGCTGCCGGGCCCGATCTCGTCACCCACCTTTACGCTCGGCATAAAGTGGTATTTCTTGGTCATGTCGATCGGGGTGGTGGTGATGCCCCTGCCGATGAACGAGCCAGACGCCTTTGAGAGCTCCTTGAGGGGTCTTTGAATACCGTCATAAATCTGGCCTATGATGCCGGGCCCGAGCATTACGCTGAGCGGATTGCCCGTACCCACGACGGGCTCGCCGGGCTTGAGGCCGCTGGTGGACTCGTACACCTGGATGAACGCCACATCCCCTGTGAGCCTGATGACCTCGCCTATCAGCTTGGACTCGCCGACCACGACGGTCTCGTACATCTTTGCCTCGGACATGCCGTCTGCCTTGACGGCCGGACCGCTGACCCAAACTATTCTGCCCTCTGCCACCATCTAACTTCCCAGCCCGAATTTGGATGCAATCTCCTTCCTTATTAAAGGCTTTAAGCGATCCAGCCTTGCATCTAGCGTGTTGTCAAAGGTCATCGATCCGTCCTTTGATCCCGCCCGGATCCCCCCCATGCACTCTATGGCGTCTGATGACAGCTCGGCGCCGGGGAACCGCGGCAGGACGGCCTGTACCACCCCCGCGTCCTGTTCGTTGCACGACACCACGATCTCCGAGGTGCCCAAAATCCTTGTGGATTCCCCCACCAGAGCGTCCATTAATTTGGCATATTCGTCGTTTCTTTGCGTATTTTTGATCTGATCGACGGCTTTTGTAAAGGCCTTGTCGACCGACTCTTCAATCGTGACCAGCTGCTTGTTGCGGGCATCCAGGTCGGCGCTGCCCACCAGCTGCCTTTGGATCTTTTCGGCCTCTTTTTTGCCGTCTGCGATAATCCGGTCATATTCCCGGTTCAGCGAGGTCGCCGAATCCTCCAGCGCCCTGTCCGAGTCGTCCAGCGTCTCTTGTAGCTTTGATGTTATGCGATCCGCGGTCTCATCCAAGATTTTGCCAACGGTTCGTTCCAAAGCGGCATCGGGTGCCAATGACTGGCCGGACGGCGTAATGGATTTTAATGTTTGGAAGTGGATATGGCTTTTTCCTTCCCCTTTTCCTCCTCCCCCCAACCCCCCCCAACAGCCCGCAGGCCGAATACCGGCCGCCGGCCGGCGTTGGAAAGGTATTAAAATCTAGGATAATCCGGCTGGATATTGGCAGTGGCGGATCTTGTGCTTGGAAGCGTGATCTTGCCCAGAAGCGAGTCTGCGCAGGCAATCTCAAGGCTTGCAGAGTTTGAGTGGTTTCACAAGATTGACGGTGACGGCGATCTGGTGACCCCCGAGGTCGACGACCTGTTGCTCAGGGCCCAGCAGACATTTCAGGGGATTGACGAGGTGGTGAGGGGGCTTGGGATCCCTCCCACGGTTGGAATCATGGAGATTTTGTTCAAGGGGACGGTCATCAAGAGAAAGGACTACGAGGTGGGCGAGATTGGGGGAATGGTGGAAGACCTGGAAAAAAGGGCCCCAGAGGTGATCGGGGGGCCGGCAAAGCTGCTTGCGCAAGAGGCCGATGCGAGGCGCGCGCTGGAGGAGTATGCCTCGATCATGGGGACTCTGGAGGTCGCAAAAAAGCTGAGCGTCGATCTGGCAGGGTTTGGGCTGATGAGGCATTTTTACATAAACCTGTTTGTGATAAACACCGCGGACTATGACGAGATACGCAGGTCACTGGACGGCATCGCGGCATACAAGTACGACCTAGAGGGCAAGGCGGTCTCGGCGGTTTTGGTGGTATCGGCCTCCCCCGACGCCGACAAGGTTCTCAGGGTGATGAGGAGCTTTAACGCAAACCCGTTTGTGATTCCAGAGGGCATGCCGCAGGTTCCAAGCGAGGCATACGCGCTTGCGGTGTCCAAGATTGCAGAGCTAGAGTCCAAGCTAAAGTCGGTGTCAGGGCAGATCAAGGCGGCCACAAAATCGTTGCGCAGGGACATGCTGGCAATGCACGAGGCCGCGATGGTCGCAAAGGATGTGCTGGAGACGGCAAGAAAGCCCGGAGGGACGCGAAACTTTGCGGTCATACAGGGGTACATCCCCAGATCAATGGAGGAAAAGTTTAGGAGGATTACCGGCAAGCGGTGGACCTCGGTTACCGAGGAGATTACGGATCAAAGGATGGCCGATGACGCGCCCACGCTGTTTGAGAACGGGAGGTTTGTCCGCACGTTCGAGGTGATCACGGAGAGCCAGGGCATCCCCCGCAAGGGCGAGGCAGACCCGACTCCGATGATAGCTTTGATGTGGCCCATATTCTACGGGCTGATGTTTGCCGACGTCGGCCACGGGCTTTTACTGATGGGGATGGGGCTGCTGTTCAAGGTAAAGGGACAGGGCAGCCTGTCCCGGTGGGGCATGCTAATCGCGATATCCGGGGCGGCCGCGGCCATTGCAGGCGTGGGCGCAGGCGAGGTGTTTGGGTACCACCTGGACCACCTGCAGCCCTTTGAGGCGCTGCTCGAGGAGGGCGGACCCCTGCACCCGGTGGGCTGGATTGTGGGGATACTGGGGGTGGCGGAGCTTTCGTTTGACCAGGTGATCAAGATACTAAAGGTGTCGCTGTTTCTGGGGATTATACACCTGGTGTGGGCCATGGTGCTCCGGGTCCGGACTCTGGTGGCCCACGGCCACAGGTTTGTGGCGTTTACAGAGGCCATACCCAACATTACGCTGTACGGGGGGATTGTGGTGATCATGATGTGCGCCATCGGCTCGCAGTACGACGTGATGAACATGTACTCCCAGTCGCACCAGGAGGACGTCCCGTGGGTGACCATATTCCTTGGAGACTGGGCCAAGGTGTGGATTGTCACGCGGATTGCCGTCGTCATAGTCATCGCCTCGATGGTGACGATGATGGTGGGCGGCGTGATGCATGCAAAACGGCACCCAGAGGAGGGGGGCGGCGCGGCAAACGTAATCATGG
Organism: Cenarchaeum sp.; assembly: GCA_020027365.1. Next base: position 14,296 of record JAHRAJ010000088.1, on the reverse strand, counting down.
AGGTCCTGCTTGGAAAGACGGTGGAGAGCTTGGCACACACGATAAGCTATGCGCGGCTGGGGATTATGTTGCTGGTTCACGCGGCGCTGCTGCTCACGGTAAACAACGCGTACAGCTCGCTGGGCGGCATCGAGTCCCCGGGCGCGCTTGCGATGATCGTCGGGGGCAACCTGGGCATCATGATGATCGAGGGGTTGATCGTGTACATCCAGTCGCTGAGGCTCCACCTGTACGAATTTTTCACAAAGTGGTACAGCGGGGGGGCCAGGCCGTTCAGGCAAATCCGCCCCGAGTTGATCTACAACCGGCTTGCATGGAAGACGTCGGGCGGTAACGAACGGCGGTAGCAGAGGCCGGCTACAGCTCCACGGGCAGTCCGGGGCGGTTTCCCCACTCGCCCCACGATCCCAGGTACAGCCTGACATTCTCAAAGCCCGCCCTTTTGAGCGCCACAAACGTGTTGGCCGCCCGGTACGCCCCCTGGCAGTAGGTGACAATCTCCGACCCTCGGGGGACGCGGTTATACAGCCGTTCCAGGGACGCGCCGTCCTTGAACCTGCCGTCGGCCCCAAGGTTGAGGCTCCAGTCCACGTTGATCGCGCCCGGGATGTGGCCGGCGCGGGCGGCCCGGGGGACGGTCCCGTCATACTCGCCGGGGGAGCGCGCGTCTATCACCACGAGGTCGTCAAGGTTGTCCAGTATGTAACGGTATCCGGCCACGATTCGGCTGTCTGGAATGGCGGGGGAGGAGGGAGGGGGAGATGATGCAGACGACGTAGTAGGAGGGGGAGGAGGAGGAGGGGCGGCAAACCCGTTGGGGGCGGTCTGCACCGGCAGGCCCAGCGACCGCCACCGGTCAAAACCGCCGTCAAGCATCACGGCCCCGGTCCGGCGCAAGAGGTACGCGGTCATCCAGACTCCGCGGGCGGCCAGCATGCCAGAGGTGTTGTCGTAAAACACCACCTCTGCGGCCGTCGCCTCCTTCCCTTTGCCGCCGCCGGCAGTGGGATGGCCGATCCCCGCAAACGACAGCAGCTGGGCCGCCTGATCGGCAAACGCGGACATGCCGGCAGGCGTGGTGTCAAACCAGTGAAATGCAAACAGGTCTAGGTTTACCGCACCGGGTATGTGGCCGGCAGAATACTCTGCAAACGACCGGCAGTCCACCAGCAGTACGGGGCGGTCGGGGCGGGCCAAGACCCCCTCCAGTTTGTCGGCCTGCATCAGCACGGCATCCGGTGGCGCGCGGTGTATAATAACCGCCCGTATAGCCCCGATCCACCGGGCGCGTGGGCGATTCGCGGCGATGAGGTTGTTCGGCGCCAACAACTCGCCGTCCGCCGTCGGAGGATCGTCTGCGTACGGAAAAACACGACCGGGTGCGGACGCCGCCTGCCAGAGGACAGGTTGTGAGGTTTCAGATCCAGGGTTCAATCCAGATTGAAGCATTGCTTATTAGCAACCCGGTGCAATACACCTTGTGGCCGTATATTCAAAACCCTCCAACCCCTGCCGCATGATGGACATGCCGGATGTCAGGGTTGTCGCACATGCAACGCATGTACGCCACGTATACCACACGTATACGACACGGCCCCAACCGTACAGCCTAGCAGTCCGCCCTATGCCAATCAGTCATCGCGGCGGCGGCGGCGGCAGGTGAATGCATATGACCGGCTCGGGCGACATGCGCGGTAGCGGCGGGTGTTTTTTCACCTTTAATCCCCCGGTGACCCTGGTGGCCGTGGTGGCCATCATGGCGGCAGACATGGCGGTGATGTTTTCTTTCGACCTGCGCACAGTGGATGTGATGTGGTGGTTCATTGGATGGGTTATGATATGGGTCGTGCCAACACTGTCGACGTTTGCATGTGCCAGGCTGGTCACGCTTTGTTCCTTTTCGGCAGACGGGGTCACGGCGGGCATACTATGCAATCCCAAAGTGATTGTTTTGGCACTGGCCGCCACCATGATCGTCACGGCCTCGCTACTAGACGCGTTCGGGGGATACTTTTATGATCGGGACGAGGCCGATGTGGATCAATCCCTAAGGCTCGCATTGGACATCACGCTAACCACGCTGATCTTTTTGTATGTCGGGCTGCTTGCACGCCTTTTCCCCGCCCTGTCCGGGCACCGGCTGGAAGGGCTCTTGTTTTACAGGCCGCGGATAACCTTTGGCGTTCTGGCCGGAGTGGTGTGCTTTTTGTCGGCCGGATTCCTGCTTTTTGGAGGAGGCGTCGTGATGACGAGTCCGGCCAGAGGCATGACGCTCAACATGGTGATCACTGGATGCATCCTGCTGTACCTTGGCCTTTTGGCACTTGTTCCCTATGCGTGGAAGAGGATGAAAGACGGCGGGAGGGTGGGCGCCCTGTAACCTCCGTCCTCCCGGTCCGCTCATCTTTTGAGGCGCATGAACCGGCCGCCGGCCGGGCGGCCGCCCACTACACCGCTAGAAAATAAAAGGAAAAAAGAGGAAAGGGTTGCTTTCTACTCGTTTACGTATGCTCTTTCGCCGTGCTGCGCAAGATCAAGGCCGATCTCCTCCTCTTTGGGGGTGACCCTGATTCCGCCTGGCCAAACAGCGTCCATCACCTTTAGCAACACTACCGTGATGCCAAAGGCATAGCCGATTGATATCGCAGCACCGATGATGCTGATGGCTTGCTGTTCGTATCCTGCAGGAGTACCCGTCCACGCACCGATACCGTCGCCGGTATCCCAGATGTGCGGACTGGCCAGTGTGCCGGTCAAGATTGCGCCGGTGAGGCCGCCCATCCCGTGTACTCCCCATACATCGAGTGCGTCGTCCCACTTGCGGGAATTCTTGAACGCCACGCAGGCATAGCAGACCGTGCCGGCGGCAATGCCCATGATGATGGCGGCCATCGGTCCAACCCAGCCGGATGCCGGCGTGATTGTGACCAGTCCCGCCACTGCGCCTGTTGCGGCGCCGACTATGCTGGGTTTGCCCGTATGGGCCCAGCTCATCAGCACCCAGGTCACCGTGGCCATGCCGGTGGCGATGTTTGTCACCACCCATGCACTGACGGTTATTCCGTCCACCATCACCTCGCTTCCCGCGTTGAAGCCAAACCACCCAAACCACAGTATGGACGCACCAAGTACGACCATGGGTATGTTGTGTGGCTCCATCGGAACCTTGCCATAGCCGAGTCTTCGGCCCAGTATCAAGGCTCCCGCCAACGCGGAGAATCCCGAGGAGATGTGAACGACTGTGCCGCCGGCAAAGTCTAGCGCGTAGTCGGGAGGCAGTTCTGGATCAAGATCGAGTGCGCCGCCACCTATGTATCCGCCTCCCCATACCCAGTGGGCGATGGGGTCATAGACGAATGTCCCCCAAAGGAGGACAAAGATGACCAGCGCGCTGAACTTTATCCTGTCAATCAGTCCGCCTATGATCAGTGCTGGCGTAATGATTGCGAACGTGCCTTGGAATGCCATGAATAGCTGGTGTGGAACCGTTCCCGGCCAATCCTGACTGCAAATCTCATCCTCATGGAAGACCTGCATCTGGTACGCGGCAGACCATGTATCAGTACAAGGTCCGGGCGTGCCCAGCGGTGCATAGTGCGAGACTTGGTTTAGTCCCACATAGTCTAGACTTCCCATGAACATGTTTGCAGGATTGTCGCCGACGGGGCCAAAGGCAAGCGAGTATCCAAAGACAACCCACTGTACTGCCATCAGGCCCATGACGATCAGGGTCATGCCAATCACGTTTACAACGTTCTTTGACCTGGCCAGACCTCCATAGAAGAATGCCACACCGGGAGTCATGAAGAGTACCAGCGAGGTGGCGGTAAGCATCCATGCAGTATCTCCAGTGTCGATCCTGCAGGGTAGCATACCACCCTCACCGTCGTCGTACCAACATTCGTTGTCGTTTCCGGTGTAGATTCCAGAGGTTCCAGCAACGTATCCATCCATTCCATCCTCAACCTGCTGTGCAAATGCCTGAGACATTGCACCGGTCGAGGTAGCGGCTACGGCTACCACAAGTAATAGAGCATACTTGTGGTTCCTAGAATTCATTAATCAGACCAATCACCGAAATTATATAAGCATAGAGATTTTAGAATCGCCAAGAATGTAAATTGTTATATTTCAGTGAATATGGATAGTATCATAAATTGGGCATATTATGCTATAAGGATGCAGGCGTGGATGGGGGTGATCCCGGTGGCGGGGGAGGGGGCGGTAACACCCCCACACTGTCCATCTTTGACACATTCAAGACCAAGGCAGACCAGCTGACCGGGGAGGCCATCAGGCAGAGGGCAATCCTGTCAATTCTGGCAGCCGGCGACAACAGCAGTCCGTCGGGGAGGACCAGGACCGCGATCGCCCAGATCATTGCCAAGAAAAAGGGCGTGCCCTGGAAGAATATCTACTCGGGGGTCTTTAGGGACTTTGATGAGATCCTGATTCCGCTAAGGCTGGTGCGCGAGGAGGGGCGGCTGCCGCTCAAGAGGGGACCCAAGGCACTACAGGAAAAGGGCATCCCCTACTATGCGCTGACCCGCGATGGGATGGTGGCAGCCGCCTCGCTGTTTGATCCCGCGGCGGGGATGGAGGAGGGCGCCAGTGCGCTTGACAGGGTCCTAGAGGGCATCAAAGAGGGGGGCGGGTATGGTAGTGACGGTGACGGGGGGATGAACATGCTTGCAGAGCTGGGCGGCGTCCTGCCCCGATTCACGTTTTTCGTGTTTGAGAGGTATGTGCGCGGCTATTGCAGGGGGGAGATTACAGAGCTGGTTCCGGTGTCCATGGACAAGATGACGGCGGTGATGGCGGGCGGCTCGCTGGAAATTTACAGGGAGCTGCTGGACGGATTGTCCGGCATGGGCAAGGACAAGAGGCGGGCGTTTTCAGAGTTTTTGGATTCGGTGTCGTCCCCCAACGATGCCGTGCCCGGCTAGGGACGCGGTTTTGGCGATGCCTGATCGGCGGAAAAACGGCCAGCGCCGACTCCCGCCGGCGTCCGCGCAACGGCCGCAGGCGTGCTGTCGGTCCCATCAGGTTGTTGGCGGCTCATCAGACGGACGTCGGCGGGGTGGGGAGCAGCATCAACCGCATCTCCAGACCAACGGTGAACGGATCTGGGCCGTCCCGGCAGGACGGCATCCCACCCCACCCCACCGGCCGCCCTTGCAGTCAACATCCCGACATGGTCGGGCGGGCGGCCGACCACGGCTGGCATCCAGGCCCTTATTTTGCCATAAACATTAAAATCCGCTGTCGGGAGGGGGGAGGGCATGGGCAAGAACGTGTATGCGTCGGTAAAATCCTACAGCCTGCGAGGCAAGCTGCTTGGCAGGGGCGACCTCCAAACGCTGGCCGAATCCCGGGATCTAGAGGAGCTTACGACCAGGATCAAGAATACGGTGTATGCAGAGGCCGTCTCCGGCCTTGCAAAGCCGTACACGTCGCAGACCGTCGAGAACGCGCTACGGGGCCACCTGGCCGAAATCCAGTACCAGGTGGCCAAGACTGCGGGGGATTCGGCGATTCTGGATGCGTACTATATGAGGCACATAACGGCAAACCTAAAGCTGATCCTCAAGGGCAAGGTGCTGGGCAAGAGCCAGGAGGAGATTGAGCCCCACCTCAACCTGCGCGCCGAGGAGCTGATCAGGCAGAGGGACGTGATAGTAAAGGCGCTGGTCTCCAAGGACTTGGAGGAGGCGGTGGCCAGCCTAAACTCGGTCCAGATGGGCGAGGAGGTTGGCAAGGCCGTGGCGCTGTACAACGAGCGCAAGGAGCTGCAGATCTTTGACATTTACTTTGACAAGATTCTGTACGGCCATTTGGGGCGCGCGCTGGCCAAGAGCCGCGGGGGTGACGGCAACGTGGCGGGGCTGGTCGGCATGGACATTGACTTTAACAACATCCTGAGCACGCTGAGGGGCAGGTTTTGGGGGCTGGAGGAGACGCAAATCCAGGACCTAGTTGTGTCTGCAACCCCCGCCGCGCCAAGGGAGCTTTTGGCAAGGATGGCGGGGGCCGCGTCGGTCAGGGACGCCTTTGGCGAGCTTGCGACGACGCGGTACAGGGAGATCGTCCCGCAGATTGAAAACGAGCTTGACGCGCTGGCAGAGTTTGAGAGGGCCTTTGAGATGAGGATGTACCGGGCCGCCAACAGGGCGTTTTCACACATGTTTAGCTTTGCAACCATAATAGGGATTACAAAGCTAAACGCCTACGAGGTGAGGAATCTGGCGGCGATCGCGTTTGCAGTAGAGCAAAAGATTCCCGCCAAGACCACCATGTCAAAGCTGATAATCGACGGCGGGGAAGAAGAGTAACATGGTCAGGCTTCCCGCCGGCCGGGGCGGCGGCGTAGGCATACCCGCAGAGGCAGCGGTGGGCGCGGTTTGGGTCGGGACGTGCATGGCCATGATCTACGCGCTTCCCCCTTTGGGCATATTTTTGGGGGTGTATTTTTGGGGGGGAGGAGAGCTTGTGGTGGGCGCGGTACTGGGGTTTGGGGCACACTTTGCCATCCTTGCCGCGTCCGGAAGGATATCGGCGGCCCTGACGCGGGTGATGGGCGGCGGCGGCAGTGCAGAGTGAGCTCCCTTGCTGTTGTCGCATACAATAACCGGTGCAGGCTGAAAAAAAGTCTAGACAAACGGACATCTTGCCGGCCTTTTGTCCATGGGACGGCCCCCTTGCCGCGCCAAGGTCATGCGTCGCAAGTTGGGGGCGCGGCGTCAACGGCATGGCATGCCGCCGCCCGCGCGCCTAGTCCCGCAGGGCCTCCATGAGTTCATAGGCGTCAAGGTACACCGAGCTGCCAAACTTTCCAATCATGGTTATCCTGTCATAGCACTGGATGGCCTCCTCCCGCCTGCCCATCTCCGCAAGAGTCATCCCCTTGAACAGCAGGACATAGTGGTGCATCGAGTCGTCCTCTGGTATGATCCTCAGCGCGTTGTCACAGTGTACGAGGGCGTCGTCGTATCGGCCCAGAAAGGAGAGGACGTTGCCCACGCGCACCAGTGCCTGGTGGTGCTCGGAGCTGCCCTCGGGGGCCCGGCTGATCACGCCCTCAAACATCCGGAGCGCCTCGTCGTTCTTGCCGTCGATCTGCATCATGTCTGCAATGCACAGCACGGCCTGGCTGTGCGCCGCGCTGCCCTCGGGAGCCTTTGCCACCACCTCTTCGTAGCACCCGCGCGCGTCATCATCCGAGCCAAGTCCCCGCAGCGCCGACGCCTTGTATATGATGATCATGTGATGGTCGGCCGCGTCGTCCGGAATGAGTCCGGCGGCCTCGTTGCAGGCGGCAAGGGCGTCGTGGTGCCTGTTGTACCGCATCAGTATGTCGCACCTGTTGAGGAGCGCCCGGCGCCGCTCTGGACCGTCGGGCGGATTCGTCCCCAGCCGCCGCTCATAGCACCTCAACGCCTCCGCAAACATCTCCTTGTCGTACAGCCTGTCGCAGTCGGCCGCACGTTGGTCCTTGCCCGTCATCTGCCGCCACAGCGCCGCCCGTGGTGGTAATAAATCAACCATGGCCGGGGCCGCGGGCGGCCCCGAACAGGCGCGGGCGGGGCGCGGGCGGGGCAGGCGCACCACGTGCACCTTGTTTGTCGCACGTGATTACGCGGCAGTAGCTAACCCTATAAGGATCCGGTACAAAGAATCCGCATGATGGGGGATCGGGACTTTCGGCACGTCATCAAGAACGCGGTCGACTCGATAGGCAGGGAGCTTGACATCAAGATTGACGTGCAGGATGTGGATACGGTACACCTGCACGAGGTGGTCAGGTGCCTGAGGCGATCGTATTACGACAGGGTGGATCCGCTGGAGGTGAGGCGATCGGGGTTTAACGAGCTGCTCGGAGGACTGTTGCAGAAATACGGGTACGGCAGCAAGCCCAAGGACTTTGCACTGGAGGGGATTAAGCTCAGGGGCAGGGCCGACATGATCATCGATGATGCAATCATACTGTTTCGCTCGGCCAAGTCGCTGCCCGAAAACCCGATGGCAGACGACATGTTGTTTCTAAACGCCTGTTTGTGGATATACAACAAGTTTGACGGAGTGATCGTGTACATATCGGGTGACAGGCAGGAGGCGTCGTTTTCGACCACGCGGGACAAGGCGATGTTTGAAGAGGTGGTCAGGCGGACCAGGGTCCTCAACGATCTGCTGGGGCAAAAAAAGATCCCGATTCTAGAGCCATCGCCGGCGTGCGAGGAGTGCCAGTATTACGAGCGATGCTACATCAGGGAAAGGGTTGGCAAGTCGTTCAACCTCAAGGAGATGATCGGGCTGGATTCCAAGGATGGATAAAAAGGAAGAGTGTGTGTGGTGTGGTTGCTACTCTAGGGGTTCTGGGTGTCCCTTGCCACGTAGTGCAAAACAGACTACTGCCAGTGCTATTGATACGCCGATTGCCGAGCCAAATGCGGCCATTGATGCTTCTGCCATTTGATGTTGGGACGTGGTATAATCATATATAATTTTGTCAAATTTTTTGCCACCAAAACAGATAATCACGATTTTTGAATTTTGTGATATGGTCACGGGCGTAGTTGGAATGTAAAGCTGTTCTCCCCGCCGGCGGTCATCGAGCTGAGGTTAAAGTACCCCTCACCGGAGATTAGCCAGTCCGGCGTGCCGGGGGGGCCGTCGCCGGCTAGTATGTCCCAGAGGCGGGGGGTGTCGCCGGTGTTTCGAAGGGTGATTCTGTCGGACAGGACGGTGTGGGAGCCGGCAAGGACTGTGTAAAAGTTGGATCCCTCTACAAACCCTTCAAACCTGTCACCGATCTGCCCGGCGTGGATTCGCAGGTCTCCCTCGAACAGGTGGTACTTTACCAGCTGGAGGATTACGGCGCGCTGGTTGGGGTTTGACACCTTTAACTTTATGTCTATGATGGCGGCCCTCTCGTCAATCTCCACGACCCGGAGATCCTCGAGATCCACGGCCAGCGGGATGATTTCGAGTGGGGGGTTTTGCGGGGACGCGATAAATCCCCCGCGGGTGGTATCGTTGATTATGTCCTGGCCCGAAAATGCGACGACGGCGATCACCACGGCCACCGCCGCCACGGCCGCGCCCGCAAAGATCCTGGGGTTCACGCTGTGGATGGTACGGCAGGTGTCTTAAGTGTTTAAGGATAGTTAATTATAGCGATCGATCCTAGCGTACCTGTGCAGTATTTTCAGGCGGTTCAGGAGGGAAAGAGGCGTGCAAACGAGTCCCAGATGAGGCTGTTCAAGATTGCGGGGTTTGCGATGCTCACGCTGACCACCAAAAAGGTGGACGGCCGGTTTGTACCGGTCGGCAGGGAGGAGTTTGCAGCCATGATACAAAACCGGGACGGATTCATCACAATCATAGTTGACGGGGACGGGTTTACCAAGGCGCAGACAAAGCCCATTGGGAGGGAGGAGGCGCTGGACGTGTTCAAGAGGCTCCGCGAGTCCGGCGTGGAGGAGTTTGCAGGTGACGAGATTGAGATTTGGACGGAGAGGTATCCGGCTATCCAAGGGGGCCTAGGATAATCTCGGTTCCGACTGCGGGCGAGGAGCCGGTGATCGCCTTTTCAAGCGTCTTGATGTCTGCCTTTACAATCCGCGTCTTGATTCTAGAGCGCTCTATGATCTTGAGTGCGACTATGTCCATCAGGTCGTACCCCCCGGCGGCCGAGTCCTCGTGAACCAGCATGTTACGCAGGGATTTGAGGTCTATGCGCCTAAACCTTTTGGCGGTCTTGTACCGGTTGGGATCCCTGTCATATACGCCGTCGACGTCGGTTGCGTTGAGAAACTGCGCGGCGCCGGTCTTTTCTGCTATGAGCGCGGCGGTCCCGTTGGTGCTCTGTCCCGGATGGAGGCCGCCGGTCACCACTATCAGCCCGCTGTCTACCGCGTGCCGGATGGCCTGCAGGGTGGTGGGCGGGTGGGGATACGCCCTGTCACCTAGTGCATAGATGAGCAGCTTTGCATTGAGCCGCGAGACCTCAATTCCCAGCTCGTCAAGGCTGGACTCGTCGGCGCCCGAGGAGCGTGCATGCGCGATGTAGTGTCTGGCAATCGTGCCGCCCCCCGCTATGATGACCAGCTGGTGGCGCCTGCTCATCCTGGCAAAAAAGGCGGCATAGTCCTTTAGTGCCTTTACGTTGTCGGCCCCAAAGACCCTGCCCGAGACCTTGATTACGGTCACCTTTTTCCTTTTGCCGGCAGTAGTAGCCGTCGTCATAGTCATCGTTGCCTTCCACCTAGGACGCGACGGGCCGCAATTTCAACTTTTTTTCTGTTTCTAGACGAGGTGTATATCCTCAGGATGTTCATAAACCCCGACATTGCCGAGACCAGCGGGATGTCGGCTATTGGAATCTCCTCGGCGCGGGGCTTGCCCGTCTCCTTCTCGGAGACCAGTATGACGGACTTTGACTCCCTCTTGGACGGGGTGAGCGGGATGGAGGGCGTGGTGGAGCTGTCCACCAGGACGTCCCCCTCGGGTACGCCGGATCGGCGGGCTATGGCGGTCCTGACCTCTGAGAGCCTCTTTGCGGATGCGTCGGGCCGGCGCGTAAGGATTTGCTCATAGACGCACTTTAGCAGGACGCGGTTTTGGTAGTCCTGTGTCAGCCTTTTGGCCCTCTGGTGCTGCGGCCTGCCCGTCCCGATCGAGAGCAGGCGGGACATGATCACATCGTCGGTTAGAGCCAGATAGCCGTCAAGCTCAAGCGAGGCCAGTCCGATCTCGGCGTAGGCCAGCCTGATCGCCTCCAGCAGCATCACCTCGACGGAGCGGACCGTCTTGTGAAAGTATACCGCCTTGAACATCTGGTACCTGGAATGCATCATGGACTCAAAGGAGTACAGCGAGGACCTGTCCAGTGCAAGCTTGCCGCCATGGACGCCCATCGACTGCACCATCCTGATGTGATCGATCTTTGCATGCTCGGCGCCCGTGTAGTAACCGTCCCGCATCAGGTAGTCCATCATGTCCGCGCTGAGCGCGCCGGAGATGATCTCGTTCATAAACTGCCGTTTGGACTCGCCAAATGCCAGCTTTACGACCTGCCTCTTGTCAAACCCCGAACGCGACAGGATGTCGCCAATCTCCGTCTTCATGATGATGTCCTTTCCCATGTCCTCGTGGGATATGTGCGAGTTGTCGCGCAGAACCTCTTCAAACAGGTGCGAGAACGGTCCGTGTCCGATATCGTGCAGGAGGCCGGCCATCCGGAGGATGCCAATGTCGTCCTTTTTGAGGTCGCCGCGCTGGAGCAGTGCCGTGCCGGCGAGTCCTGCTATGTGGAGCACCCCCAGCGAATGTTCAAACCGGGTGTGCTGGGCGCCCGGGTAGGTGAGATGCGCGCCCGACAGTTGCCGTATCCGCCGCAGCCTCTGGAATGTGGGGTGGTCGATGATCCGCAGCTCGGCATCCTCGACCCGGATAAAGTTGTGGATGGGATCTATGATGTCCAGGTATGGCTTGCCCTTCATGCCAGTCCGACCCTCCTGCCCACTATGCGCATGACGTCGTCGTGGACCTCCCGCCTCGTCCTTGACGCGTCAACCACCCTCCAGCGCTTTTGTTTGGCCACCTTGCGGTATGTGGCGGTAATCCTTTTGAAAAACGCCCCGTCACGTTCAAACCGATCCCGGCCCGACCTCTTGCGGTCAAGCGACCCGGCATGGGTGACGTCTAGCAGGATGACAAGGTCGGCCCTGGGCAGCCCCGCATCAAGGTTTTCAAGCCACTTTTGCCCCATCCCGTTGACCATCCCGTATACCAGGTTTGAGTGATAGTACCGGTTCATGACGACCACCTCGTTGTCCTCCTGCGCCCTTTGGATCTGCGGCAGCCTTTCCCACCTGTTGGCGGACAAAAGGCAGTGAATCGCCTGCGGGGGGAGCCGGCGTCTGCCGCCAAGATACTCCCTGATCTGCCTGCCGATCGGCGTGGAATAATCGGGAAAGCTGAGCGTGGCGGCCGTCATCCCGTTTTTCCTCAGCGTCCTTTGGAGCATGGCGGCCTGCGTCTTTTTTCCGGCCTGGTCACCGCCCTCGATGGCTATGATCAACGGGTTTGTTACGGCCCCGATCGATTAAAAATGCATTGGTGGTGGTGGTGGTGAGGCCGAACCGCCGCAAAACACAATCAATGTCGGTCACCAGGTGTTGGCGGACGCGTCATGCGATTCGTGGCAGGAGCCTCATGGCGGACATTGAAGGTTTATAACCAAAAACGACCCATCCCATCACATGGGACTGGTAAAGTCGGTGGCAGACAACGTGATCAGGGAGATTGGAAACAAGTCTAGGGAGTTTTACGAGTTTGTCCTGCCGCCGGTGGACATGCAGATGAGTGAGGACGGGCTGGTGGTAACCATCGACCTGCCGGGATTTGGCAAGAACGACGTAGAGCTGCACCTTGCCTCAAACATACTCTCGATACGCGCGCAAAAGCCGCGGGTCGGCGAGGAGGAGGCGGAGGGCACGGGTGATAAAGACGGGGGTGGCGGCTCGTTCATTTGTAGCCAGAGACCCAACACGATAGACAAGAAGATTCGGCTGCCCGTCGGCATCCGCGAGGGGGAGGAACGGGTAGAGTCTGCCAAATTTTCCGACGGGGTACTGACCGTGGTCATCCCACTTGCAAAAAAAAGGTCGGGCAAGGACATTACGATAGAGTAAGGCTAGCGCCTGCCCAACAGTGCCGATACCGACATTATCACGGCAGAGCAGATCATGCCCGCAGTTCCAGCCTGCTCGTTTGATTGGTAGAGCAGCGCCGAGCCAAGAAAGACCGCAGAGGACAGGATGCTTCCGGGCAAGAGTGCGCCCGACCGAGATCCGGGCGGCTGCCGCCGCCCAAATCGCATCGACTTGCTGTCGTCAAGATACCTCTTGAGTTCGGGCGCAATCGAGATGGTCGCGTTGATGGACTCGGCAAACCGCGCTATAGAGTGCTTGATCTCCTCGACGTATGCGTCCTTGATCAGGTGCTCCTCCTCCAGAATCTCCCGCAGGACGCCGACAAACTTAAAGTCGACATCGTGGGTCTTGTAAATCCCCTCTATGATGGATGCCATCCTCATGTACAGCGCAAGGTGCTTGGGCAGCATAAAGGGAAATCTGCTCATCGTCCTGTTGGCAATCTCCATGAGGCTGTTGACCTCCATCTCCGAAGGCTTTTTTCCGTGCATCGCCCGGACCGCAAGCTCGATCGCCTGCTCTATGACCGAGCGGTTAAAGTCGGGCGAGAGCATCCCCAGCTCGCTCATGGCATTGACCGTCCGGGACGGGTTTTTTTCCACCAGTGCAAGATACAGCCGGACCAGCCTCCTCCGGGACTCGTCGTCGAGCCTGCCGACCATCCCATAGTCGTACAGGATTAGTCGCCCGTCGTCCGTGACCGATATGTTTCCCGGGTGGGGGTCTGCGTGGAATATAGAGTGCCTCAGTAGCATCGTAAAGAACACCTTGTGGACGTCTATCACCAGCTTGGTCCTGTCGATCTTTTTGTCATCAAGCGCCCTGATGTCCGTGACCTTGATGCCCGGCAGGTACTCCATGACCAGGATGCCCTCGGAGGAGTGCTCGTCGTACACGCGCGGGATTACAACCTTGGATCCCCTCATGTTGCTCCCGATCTGCCTGAGGTTGGACGACTCTACGCGGTAGTCCAGCTCCTCGTGTATGGTCTCGATAAACTGGGACAGCATGGCGTTGGCCGAGATTCTCAGGTTTGGATCAACAAACCGCAGTCCGAGGGGGAGTATCTTCTTGAGAACCTGCAGGTCCTTTGCGACTATGCCCTCAATCCCGGGCCGCCTGACCTTGACGACCACCCGTTCCCCGCCAAGCCTTGCGCGGTAGACCTGGCCCAGCGACGCCCCCGACAGCGCACGGGGCTCAAACTCCTCAAACGCTCCGTCTATGGGGCCAAACTCCCTTTCGATGACGGGCCTTACGTCCTCAAAGGGGGCCGCCGGCACGTCGTCCTGCAGCCGGGCCAGCTCCTCCATGTAGGGTTGCGGCAGGATGTCTGCCCGCGAGGAGAGCCACTGCCCAAGCTTGATGTACACGGGTCCGAGCTCCAAAAACGCGGCAAGCGCCCTCTTTGCGTTCTTGCGGTACTTTTCGACGTTGACGTTCTTGCCCTCCCTGCCGGCCCACTCCCTCCTGTCCCGCCTCAGCGCTATGGCCGGGGGCAACAGTTTGAACAACACCTGCAGCGTGCGGAGGACGGTCATCTCTCCCATCTCTTTTTGACAGCCTTGGCCGCGCGGTAG
>JAHRAJ010000086.1 GCA_020027365.1 Cenarchaeum sp. | reverse complement strand
CAGCAGCAGGCGCACGCGCAGGACGATCCGGACATCTTGCTGTTCATAGCACGCCAGGCCGAGGAGCAGATACGCAACCAGTTGGAGGCGACGTACGGCGACTCTGTACCCGCCGACCTGCAGGATCTGTACCGGCGGGGCAGCGACTCGGTGCGCTCCGTAGAGGGCTCGCTACCCGCCGACGTCGAGCTGGCAGGCCAACACTTTCTTACCGCCATGGGATACTTCAAGCAGGTCACCCGCCAGATGACCGGGGCAGAGCAACGGGGCGCGGTGGGAGTAGCAGGGGGTGGCGGGGCCGAAGAGGCAGAAGAGGCCGAAGAAAGAACGGCCGCCCCCGCCCCCGCCCCGCAGCCCCCCGCCGCCCGCCCTGAATCAGAAACCGGCGGATCTACCCAGATGATGGCGATGATGGCAGAATCCGCCCCTTCTAATTCAACGTCCCCCGCCGCCCTGCCCGACAGGGACCTCACAAGCGAGCTCCACAGGCTTTACAAGTACTTTCAAAAGCTGCGCACCGTCTCTGAAAACCACGACGAGATCCGAATCGATCCGTCCAGAATAGAGCGCCTGTTTACCGACATGCTGTGGAGGGTTGCCGAGGGAAACGCCACCGGGGCGCGCGACTCGATGGGGCTCCTCAGGTCGCTCATCATGGAGATGGAGGCGGATCTCCGCGAACACTCTAGCAGCTCCGCGCCGGACAGGGCGGCCGCATTCGCGAGCAGGCAGCTGTCCGTAATACGTGGCATGCTGGAGGACGCAAGGCTGTCCGATCCGCAAATCCCCGAGATTGCCGCCGCCGAATCGCTGATGGCCGAGATCGAGTCCGACATCGCGTCGGGCGGCATATCGGACGCCAAGAAAAAGTTTAGACAGCTAATCCTGCTGGTCAAGACGATCGAAGAGTCGGCCGCGTCGGCTGCGGCGGCATCCACCTGAGGCCGGATGTGCGCGTCTCAACACGCCTGTCAAAACAATCCGCCGCCAGGGCATGCGTCCACCGCCACCGCCGCCGCCGTGCCGGGCATAAGAAGCTTCATATACATTTTCCAAAAAACCGGCTCTGAACATGGCATCCAAGGCAATCAGCGCCGGCGTGGGCATCCCGATGATCGCCGTAGGCGCCCTCATGGCGCTGCTATGGGCTCCGACCGAGGCAGAGATGGGCCAGACCGTGGAGTTTGTCGGAAGTCTCATAGGGATACTGGGGGTCGTGTTCTTCATCTCGGGACTGTTCTATACAAAAGAACCCGTCACGCACTAAAACCACGAATAAATAATCAAAGATACCTACCAAGTCCGTTGAAGGTCCGCCTGTTTGAGATATTCACCTCCGTAGAGGGGGAGGGGATCTTTTACGGAACAAAGACGCTCTTTGTCAGGCTGGCCGGGTGCCCGTTTACCTGCTTTTACTGTGACACAACCGAGGCGCTTCCCCCCGACTCTGGAGACGAGTATGACATCGAGTCTGCATGCAGGCTGATTGACGCCGGCCTTGCACGCAACACCTTCAAGGTGAACTTTACCGGGGGCGATCCCCTGCTGCAGCACAAGGCGGTTGCCGAGCTTGCAAGGCACGTCCGCTCCAGGGGAATCCCAACGTATCTCGAGTCCTCGTGCTTTGACGCCACGCGGTTTGCACACGTGCTGCCGCACATCGACCTAGTCAAAATCGAGCTAAAGACGCGCGATTCTGAGTTTATAGGCGACGGGCGCCACTATGACGACCTGATCGACAACGCGGTGCGGTGCCTGGAAACGGCGCTATCATCGGGCAAAAAGACGTACGTCAAGATCGTCGTCAGTGCAAGGACCGCGCCGGAGGACTTTGCCCGGCTTGCCGGCAGGGTGTTTGGCGCGGCCGGCTCGGAATCGCTGTCGGGGTTTGTGATACAGCCCACATACGGCGTTGAGGAACCCCCGCTCAACCAACTGATGCGGTTTTACGACGAGGTATACCCCCAATACCGGGACGTGCGCATCGTCCCCCAGCTTCACAAGTTCATAGGGGCGCCCTAGCCGGCATCCAAAGGCGCCTAACTTCAAATAACCGCAGATCAGCCCTACCCTCATGGACAGGGAGCGGGTGAAAAAGCTGGTCAGGGAGCTGATCATAGAGCTGGGCGAGGATCCGACCCGTGAGGGGCTGCGCGAGACGCCCGGGCGCATGGCCGACATGTACAACGAGATATTTGGAGGCTACGAATCCGACTCTGAACTGTCCGTGCAGTTTTCCGAAGATTCGGACATCGTGGTGGCAAAGGACATCCAGTTTTACTCCATGTGCGAGCACCACATGCTCCCGTTTTTTGGCAAGATACACATAGCATATTCCCCAAACGGCAGGGTTTTTGGAATATCAAAACTGGTCAGGCTGGTGGAAAAGTACGCAAAGAGGCTCCAGATCCAAGAACGGTTGACCAAGAACATAGCCGACGAGCTGTACGGCCAGGGGGTAAAGGGGGTGGTCGTGGTGGCCGATGCCGAGCACCTGTGCATGAAGATGAGGGGGGTTAGAAACGACGCGCGTATGACCTCCACCGCATTCCGGGGCATCTATGAGAACAGGGAGGAAAAGCAGGCCATTCTGGCCATGATCCGCAGGCCCTCCGACGTGGTCTAACGAATTAAATACTTGTTTTAGAGGGGGGCGGTATGGGAACCCACAACAACGTCCACATCCCGTCAGAATCTTGGCCCCACTGGACGTGGTTTGCGATCGAGTTTGGAATAGTGCTGGCCGCGTCAATGCTGATCTCAAGCGAGCTGGTGGGCTCCATAGACGGTTTGGCCCCGGAAGTGCAAAACTGGGTGTTCTTTGGAATGGTGGGAGGAATGTTCATCGGATGGTACCTCGTCATACGCGCCGTCGTGTTCAAAAAACCGATACTTGGAAACCGGTATGCCGGCGGCTAGCCTCTGGACAGGTACCGCGTCTTGTCTGCCATGCCAAGCGTCTTGAACGCACCCCTCCTGTTGTTGCACGACTCGCACCTTCCACAGTGTGCCCCGCCGCCGGCATAACAGCTCCACGTCTTGAATATCTCGTCCCCTAGATTCCTGTACCCTGCCCGGATCAGGTCGACCTTGGAATACCCCTCGATATACGGGGTCATCACGGCCACCTCCCTGCGCACGCCGGCCCTGATCCCGTCGGACTCGCCGGCGTTGAGGGCCCCCTGAATTCTTTTTGCAAACCCCGGCCTGCAGTCCGGATAGTGCCGGTCCCCCGTATGGGCCCCATACGCGACAACCCCGGCCCCGAGCGTGTACGCCCACGCGGCGGCTATGGTCACAAACACCGCGTTTCGTATGGGAACCACGATCGAATACTCAAACTTGCCGGGAATCCGCCTCCTAGAGCCGCCGGTCAGCACGTTGGTGTCCCCGTACAGCCCCTTCATGAACCCGATGTCGACGACCCTGTGCTCCTTGAGACCGATTCTCCTTGCAAACCTCCTTGCCGTCCTGATCTCCCTGCCGGCCCTTTGCCCGTAGGAAAACGTAATCCCGTACACGTCGTACCTCTTGGCCAGCTGTGACGCATAACACACAGAATCCATCCCGCCGCTGAGTATGACCACGGCCCTCCTCCTTGCCATCGTCATCTCCGCCTCACGGCGACGGCGCCCCGGGCGGGCTTGCACACCACCACCCGCGACTCTACGCCCGCTCCCGCAAACCCGGCCTTCATCGCACCGGCAATCCTGCCTGGATTGCACCCCGGCCCGCCAAAGGCTATCACCGATGGACCCGCACCGCTGATCGTGACCCCCAGCGCCCCGGCCCTGATCGCCCTCCTCTTTACCGCATCAAATCCGGGAATCGTGCGCCTTCTTGCCTCCTCTACGATCACGTCGCCGTTGGCAGCCCTTCCGATCATGGCCGGATCCCCCATGAAAAACCCCGCCACCATGGCGCTTGCGCCGGCCACATTCTTCACGTGTTTTTCAAGCAAAACTCTGGCCGGAATGACGCCCCGCGACACCATGGTCTTCCTCTTTGGAACCTTTATCGTCGGAACCGCCACGCACATCACCAGATCCCGGGGGGGCCTGACCTTGATCACCTCCGGCGCCGGGCCTCCTCCCGCCACGATCACAAACCCGCCCAGCACGGCAGCCGCCACGTTGTCATAGTGTACGGCGCCGGCCGCCGCCCTCTCCCCCGTCCCGGCCCATCTCACAAGCTCGTTTGCATCCATCCCCAACGCAAACAGCTTGTTCATGGCAACGGCCGCCGCCGCAGCCGATGCCGCACTGCTCCCCATCCCAAACCCGGCCGGGACGCCCTTGCGTATGCAGACCTCCAGCCCCGACCGTATCCCAAACCTTTTTGCAATGTTTCTTGCAACCAGCCCCGCCGTGTTCCTTGATACGGCGGCCGGCACACCCCCACCGCCCCCGTCAACGACCACGGTGATCCTGCCCCCCACCCCCTTCTTCTTGGTGACCGTAACCGTGTCATAAAACGCGTCTATGGCCAGACCAAACACGTCAAACCCGGGCCCTAGGTTGGCAGTCGATGCCGGCGCCCTTATCGTCACGCTGTCCTTGGCCGCCAAACCCATCAATCCCCCACCTCCTCGCCCAGATTTATAATCCTGCTCAGCGCCCCCTCTAGGTTTGCCAGCCCGTCGCCCGTGACGTTTGACACCGGGATCAGCCCCTGTGCAAACCCGCCCAGATTCATCCCCCTCAGTATGTTGGTGGTCAGCGCATACGTCTCGCCGTCGGCCCTGGCCGATATGGCATCCTCCAGCGCCCTCAGACTCGAGGTCCACCTCAGCACGTCACGCAGCTCTGCGCCGATCAGATCCGACTTTGTCACCACGTTGATGGATGGTATGTTCAGCCTCAGCCTGATCGACGTCGCAAGCAGGGCCACCGACACAAAGCTCACGGGGGACGTCACCAGCACCCCGTCAAACAAAAAGATCGACGTCTTCTCCTCTGCCGCAATGCTGTCGACTATAAACGGTCCGCTTGACCTGTATGCAAACAGCTCAATCTGCCCCGGCGTGTCCACGATCAGATAATCGGGGTTTACGCTCTGCACCTGTCCGTGTATGTCGTCAAACTTTGAGGCCACTAGGTCGGCCGCCATGATCACCGCCCCGTTGGGCCCCAGATCATACCTTCTCATTATGGAGGCCAGATCCACGTGGTTCCGCACGTCCACGTCGGGCGTGTACGGCAGGCTCTCGACGCCCGGATCCAGGTTTAAAACCGCCGAGAACGCCCCGTTTCTGGCGTGGTATTCCTGCAGCTTGGAGGACAGCAGCGACTTGCCCGATCCGGCCGTTCCAGTTACAAATATCGTCTTCAATATGCCCAATCAACCGTGCGCCACCAATTATTTTAACCCGCGCAAGGGCCGCGGGCCATTCGGACATCTGCCTCTCATGATGCAGGACGCTATCAGAAAGTATCTTGGAAATTTTGACAACGTGCTTTTATACTGCGATCCGATTAGTTATTAACATGATATCACATCTTAACAAGATGATGCAAACCAAAGGGCAGAATTTGGGGGAGATCAAGGCCGTTCATGTGGCAGATCTGGAGGACTTGCTGGAAAGGTATGATCAACTGCAAGATTTCAGGGGGGGGGGCGCCATAAAATGCATGGTGTGTTCAGACGGCATAACGACAGACAACATAGGCAGCCTTAAAATGATCCAGAAAAAATTCAGGTTTGCATGCGACAAACCGTCATGTCACGCCCAACTGATCAAGGAGACCTACCACTCTGCACCAGGCCGTTCATGATGGCGCAAAACATCGCATTGCAAGAAACCAGATGATTTGCCGCATTGTTGGCAACTGGCCGGACTCCCTCTTGGCAATACGGTCAAGACTGCCGCCCGTCACGGAATCGGCAATCTGCACGCCGCCTCGGCCTCGGCCGTCAGGGCGTAGGAACACGCCGCACCCATATCCGGCCCCGATCATAGCTAGCTTTTTTCTAGCCACAGCTAAATCAATAATATTTGGCCAATTTTCATATTAGACGGCCGTAAGATCCGTATACATGAACTGGAGAATCGCGGCCATCCCGGCAAGCATGATCCCGATCATAATCATCGCAATCCGGTTTGACATACAGGCCGAGGACGTGTTTGCAATAGGTGCCATACCGTTTGCGGCCGCGGTGCTGGTCATGATGGCAAAGCTCGGGATCCAGGGGTTCAAGTTCAGCTATATAGTCCGGCACTACCTGGGCGACATCGACTCTGTCTGGAAGATGACAGGCGTCAGAATTGGCAGCGAGTTTGTCAAGTTTACCACCCCGATGTTCATCGGGGCCGAATTCGTGGTGATCTACTGGATGCACAAAAAGGGCGTCCCCCCCTCCAAGGCCATGTGGGTGGCAATCCTGGACATAGTCACCGAGGTGCTGGCCGGGGGAATCCTCTCGATCGCGGCCGGGATTCTGGCGCTGGTCCACGGCGCGTACGTGGTGGGCGCCATAATACTGGCAATCAGCGTGTTTGTAACCGCGTTGTGGACCGCCCTGTTCTTCTTGTCGTCCAAAAGAACGTTTCAGGTTCCGGGCGTTATTGCAGGCCTGGTAAGAAGAATCGGCAAGGAAAAGGGCGGCCGGTACGTAAAGCAGTCAAACACCTGGATGGAGGAAATCTGCACCATGAGCAGGGAAAACATGCACAAAAAAGAGTCCAAGGACGTATTTGCCAAGAGCTTTGCAATGTCGATTGCGTCGTGGGTGTTTTACGGCGTGTCATTCATGATCATAGCGTCCGGGATTGGGTACCACATAGGGGTGATCGACTCTGTAATGGCCGTGATGGGGGCAAACGCGATAGGCAACCTTCCCATCACCGTGGGGGGCTCGGGCCTGGCCGAATTCGGGATTGTGGCGTACATCAACAACCTAAACCCGTTTGACTTTGGCGCCGTCGAAAAGACGATCGAATGGAACGCGGTGATTGCCTGGCGGATCGCCACATACTACGTCCCCATAGGGGTGACCTGGATCCTTTTGATAAGGCTGGCGCTGGCAAACTATGGGCGGGACGTAGGCGGCAACGATGCCGCCACAACCCCTGCCGCGGCCACGACCGCGACGGCCGCCCCGGGAGACGGGGCCGGGGTAACAGGAAATGGAAAGGATGAAGAAAAACAAGAGGATGACGAGAAAGAAGGGTGGAAAAGACAGGGGGGCGACCCGGCCTGAGCCTGCACGGCAAGGTGGTGGTCATAACCGGAGCCTCTGGCGGCATAGGTCTGGCCGCCGCCACCGAGTTTGCAAAGAGGGGTGCGCGGCTGGCCTTGGTGGCCCGGAGGCGCCAGAAACTTGAGGATGCGGCGGGCGGGCTGTGCGCACGGTTTGGCGACGGTGCGGCCATAGCCCTTGACTGCGACGTATCCGACCGGTCGCAGGCAGAATCCACATGCGGCCGAATTCTGGACGTATTTGGACGGGTCGACATACTTGTAAACAACGCCGGCTTTGCGGTGTACGGCCCCGTCTCGGACGCATCCATCGACGACATAGAGTCACAAATGCGCACAAACTATCTGGGCATGGTCTACTGCACAAAGACCCTCCTCCCAGACCTCCTCAGACGCGGATCCGGCCACATCGTCAACGTGGCCTCCGTGGCGGCCAGCTTTGGACTGCCGGGGATTGCCCCCTACTGCGCCTCAAAGTTTGCAATGCTGGGATTCTCCGAGGGACTCAAACACGAGCTTTACAAAACCGGCGTCGGGGTGACGGTGGTCAGTCCGATAATGGTCCGGACCGAGTTTTTTGACGGGCCGTCCTTTGAGGGAATGCCCAAGGACGCCGCCCTCTCGCTTGACCCCCGAACCGTAGCCGCGGCGATCATCCGCGCGTCCTCCTCGCCGCGCCTTGAGATCATGGTTCCGTCCGTCGTACGGGGGGCCGTATGGCTGAAACACACGGCACCATATGCGATAAACCCGCTGATGGGGCGGCTGTTTACAAGGAATCTTGAAAAAACTGCCGACAGGCGGCGCCCGGTCTAACCGCCATCCTCCTCTGCAAGCTCCAGCCCCTTTAGCTCAAACTGGTAGATTGCCTGCATGTCAACCCCCTTTTCCTTTTGCAAATACTCTACAACCTTGCTGCCAAGCGGCGCCTTTAACTGGTCAAACCTAAACGAGTACACGACCCCCTTTTGAAGCTCCGACACCTTGACGTCTCCTGCAACATTCACCGTTATGATATGCCGCCCGTCCTCAACGGGCTCGTACAGCTGGATGTCAGCCTTGCCGTCTGGCTCGTATACGTCCAAGACATATCCCGTCCTGGACTCCTCTGCCGGACTTCCAAACTCCGCGTTTTGTATCTCGCTTGACACCCACTCTGGAATATCGTCTCCTGCATTTTTACCCGTCATAAAACCACGCTAGCTTTCAATCTTGTCCTTTTTGCTCTTCTGCCACCATTCCAAATAGTCGTCCTGCTTGTCCTCCTTTGTCCTCTCCCGGCGGTTCAGCCTCTCCCTGATGTCTCCCACCTGCTCCCTCGTGGCATACAGTCCGCACTTTTTGCAGATAAAGTGCTTTGTCCTCTTGTCCATCTCCATCAGGTATTCAATCTCGTCAAACAGCTTGAACAGGTCGTCCCTGTTCCTGTCCTCCTCCGGAACATCCTCCTCGTATTTTGCTTGAACCTTTTTTCGCTCTCTCATCGTGCATTCCGGACAGTTGGGCATTGCCTCATGCCCGAATTTTTTCCATAAAAGCGTTGCCACGCGGCGGCGACCGCCCAAAAGCAACCCATGCGCCCGCCGCCGGTCTGCTTGGGAAACGCCGTCACCGTGAAAAGTCCGGCACGCGGATTATATCGTCATCCCTTGCGGTCAGTTCGCCCATCGGAAACACCGCGTGCCAGACAGCGTCACCCCGCCCCGAAATCTATTATGTCTTCTCCCTGAGGAGTCTGGCGGCTATCAGGGCGGCGTTGCGGGCCCCCCCGCCCACAAAGTTCCTTGAATAGTCGCCCAGCGCGTCCTC
>JAHRAJ010000080.1 GCA_020027365.1 Cenarchaeum sp. | reverse complement strand
ACAAGCGCAGTCGCGGACATCTCCGAATACCTCATGCATGGACGCCGGATCGGGGCGATCTAAACATGAAAAATCAACGAAAATTAATCAACCGGTTGAAAAATATGGTATATGCATAAAGTCTATTAATGGAATTCAAGACAGGATCAGACTCCAGACTATGATATTCGAGGTGTCCAAAGTAGCGGTTTTGAGGCTTAAGTTTGGAAATGCCGATAAAATCAGCATGTTCTCCCAGCTTGCAAAAATAGTAGGTCAGGCTATCGAGAAGGGAAAAATAAGGGTGGTGGATCTGATCGAAGATACTGATGCTGGCAGGAATGTAGCACTGATGTTCAACATGATGGCCGTTGCAGACGATGTTGTAAATGCCGTAGAAGATGACAGTTTGGAAAAAATCGAGGTTGTATTCGGACAGGGCGGCATCACAAGATCTACGCTGGATTGCAGGGAGTGGTGGACAAAAAAGGATTTTGTACATGCTAAAAAATCTCATGTCAACCCTGTTCCGTATGACAGCAAGCAAGAGAAAAAGGTCATCCAGATTCTAGAAAAGGACAAACGCGTGAAATCATGGGGAAGGGCAGACAAATTATGGAGGCTCGGTATGTCCATAAAATACACAGATTCTGGGAGGGTGCGGGAGTATCGCCCTGACTTTATGGTTAGAATCCGCGATCCAAAATCGGGTATGGTGGTGAACCTCCTACTCGAGTTCAAGGGAAAGGATTCCAGAAATGTCGGAGCAAAAAAGAAGGCACTGCGGGACTGGGTTGATGCCGTAAACCATGATGGCAGATTTGGTACATGGGCAGAAGACATAGCGTGGAATCCTGCCGAGGTTTCTAGGATCATAAGATCCGTCTTGAAGAAGCAAAGCGATCATTGGAATTGAGGTGAAAAGATTGACAATGCTCCCATCCCAAAGATGATGCTTGGGTGACGGCTAGACAAGAGCTCGACCTAGCGTATGGATTCCGGGATGCGCATCATGTCAAATAAGGTTGGATGTATGGTCGATGTACAGATAGTGGGTTTGTCATCTATGCATTCCATGCAGAATGATTTGTATGGGTTATTAGACATTATTGACAGGGTTATAGATCCCTTTGTAAAAAAACTGGTCGGTTGGTTTTTGCGTGTTTGGATCTTGTATGTATTACACCCGATCAGATACACGGTTGTGTGATGTTTAAAAAAGAGGTTGTGATGTTTTGTCATCGGCAGGTGGCTGGTTGGTTGTGGGTTGGAATGCCGTGATAACTTTGAATCTCAAGCAATAAATCGCCCACCATAGAAAAGATGGCGTGAAGTACAGGTGTCCGGTGTGCGAAAGGGCCGAGCTGACGTTCCAACGGACGTACAAGGACGACATGTCGGCGGTGACCTGCCCGTCGTGCGGCAGCGGGGCGCTGGTGGGGTTTTCTGACAACACGGACGAGGTGTACCTGGATTTTTTGGCCGCGCATGATGACGGTCTTGTCCTGGTCGGTGGGGGTGGTGGGAGCGGGGGTGAAAGTGTCGGATCGGGCGGGGGTGACGGCAAGGGAGCGGATGGTGGCGGGGGTGACGACAACAGTGACGGGGATGGTGAGGGCGGTGATGGGGGCGGCAAGGATCTGGCCAAAGATGGGACTGTACATGACGGGTTGCTGGTGGACGGCGGGATGGTGAGGGACAGACGGGAGATTGACGCCATGGTCAGGGAGGCCGGGGTCGGCAGGCTGGACCCGGTCACGAGGGACGCGCTGTACTCCAAGAGCGACTATGTGTCGCACTATGAGGTGATCAGGGGTCCGGAGCCCCGGATGGGCGCAAGGGTTGGCGACGTGGTTTGCAAGGAGATTGCCCGGCACATGGCCGGGATGGGGATTGACAGGCTTTACGAGTTTCAGGAAGAGGCAGTCAGGAGGGTGCTGGACGGGGGGGACACCGTGATCGAGGCGCCGACGGCGTCGGGCAAGACTGTGGCGTTTGTGGTGCCGGTGGTGGTGGAGATTGCACGGGGCATGGCGGCGGCGGCGGCGGCGGGCGGCGCGGGTGTGGGGGGAGGCCGCGGAGTGCTGGCGCTGTTTGTATACCCGACAAAGGCGCTGGCCCGCGACCAGTTTTCAAAGATAGAGGGGTTTGCCAGGTGCGTGGGTGCGAGGGCGGCGGTGTTTGACGGGGACGTGGGGGAGATTGGGCGCCGGAACGTGATTGGGAATCCGCCCCAGATCATAGTGACAAACTTTGACGTGCTGCACCACCACATGTGGAGGGGCACCAGGTTTGCGGCGCTGCTTGCCACCGTGCGGTTTTTGGTGGTGGACGAGGTGCACGCGTATTCGGGGATATTTGGATCCAACGTGCATTACATCATCAAGAGGCTGGAGAGGCTGTGCGGCAGAGGGGGCGGGGGCGGGATTAGGTTTGTAGCGGCCTCGGCCACGCTGGACAACGCCGCCGAGTTTTGCGGCAGCCTGTTTGGGCGGCCGGTTGGGGTCGTCAGGGGGTCGGGGAGGAGGGGCGAGACCGACTTTGCGATCGTGTTCCCGTCGCTGAGGAGGCAGAGGGCGCTGATGGTGCAGCTGGCCAAGGGGCTGACCGCGAGGGGGCACAAGACGCTGGTGTTTAGCAACTCGCACAGGGGGGCGGAGATGCTGGCCATGCAGGCGCGCAGGCAGGGGGTCGGGATCAAGGTGCACAGGGCCGGGCTGACGGCGGCGTACCGCCAGAGGGTGGAAAAGGAGTTTCGCGGGGACGGGCTGGACGCCATATCGTGCACGCCCACGCTGGAGCTTGGGATTGATGTCGGGGGCGTGGACGGGGTGATCTCGGCGGTGGTTCCCGTCAACAGGCTGTTTCAGAGGATTGGCAGGGCCGCGCGCGGCGGGCAGAGGGGGTTTGCGTTTCTGGCGCTTGGCAATGATCCGATATCGCAGTATTACAGGAACCATCCGCGTGACTATCTGGAGGACGTGGAGAGGCTGTACATTGATCCGCAGAATCCGTTTGTAGAGGAGATGCAGGTGGCGGCCATGGCGTGTGACAGGCCTCTGTCGGCGGGCGAGGCGGCGGGGCTGGGCGGGGTGGTGGCCAGGCTTGTGGAGGATGGGGTGCTGGCGGCAGAGGGGGCCGGGGGGACGAAAAGGTATGTTCCGGATCGCGGTGAGGCGTCGGGGATGCTTGGCAAGTACAGCATACGCGGGATGGGCGGGTCTGTCAGCATCTTTCGGGGGTCCAGGAGGGTCGGGGACCGCGTGCTGCCCGTGGCGCTGGAGGAGCTGCACAAGGACGCCGTGTATTTCATGGGAGGGGTTCGGTACATGGTGAGCCGGCTGGCGTATCCAGAGGCCGGGCGCGCCGAGATTGCGGAGATTCCCAGGGATTACCCGTATTATACGAGGGCGTTGACGCAGGAGTGGCCCACCGTCGAGGAGGTGTACGAGAGGAGGCGGGTCGGCGAGGGCGGGATGGAGATTGCGTTTTGCAGGCTGCACGTCAAAAAGGTGGTGTACGGGTATGCCAACATCGAGGTGGGGCAGGATGCGGCGCAGGGGGCGAGGGTGGAGCTGGAGGAGCCTTTGGAATACGACTTTGTGACAAAGGGTGTTGCGTTTTGCGCGCCGCGGCCGTCCGACGAGGCCGGGGTGGTAGGCGAGGTGGACAGGGTGGTGGCAAGCGGGTACCATGCGGCCGAGCATGTCGTGATCGAGGGGAGCAACATGATCACGGGCGGGGCGTCGCAGGATCTGGGCGGGATATCGATGGGGACGTCCGGGATGATATACGTGTATGACGGGGCCGTGGGTGGGAGCGGGGCCAGCAGGGCGCTGTATGACAGGTTTGAGGGGGCCGCCGGGAGGGGGCTGTCTATACTGTCAGAGTGCCCGTGTACCGGAGAGTCGGGTTGTCCCAGGTGCACGTATTCGTACAGGTGCGGCAACAACAACGAGTATCTGCACAAGCTGGCGGCCCGGGAGGTGTTTCGCAGGATTGTGGGCGGGGAGAGGACGGATGTGATAGAGCCCTCCGAGGGGGACAGGCCGTTTGTATAGGCAGATATAGGATGGCGGCGGCGTGTTGTCGTGTACGGGTTTGCTGGCGGGATTGTTGGCCGGGGTATTGGAGGCGTGGGGCGGATGCCGTTTGTTTTGGCCGTGTGTGTTGCGGCGGGGTTGGGCGGGGGGGCGTGGGCCCAGCCCGGTGATGCGGCGGGGTTTGAGGTCGAGGTGGTTGCAAAAGGGCTGGTCGTCCCGTGGTCGATGGACTTTGCACCCGACGGGCGTATTTTTGTGACGGAGAGGGGCGGCGGCATCAGGGTGGTCAGTCTGGGGGATGACGGGATGTGGGGGATGTCCGAGCCGGTGAGGATGATCGGGGAGGGCGGTGTCGTGGAGGGCGGGCTGCTGGGGATTGCGGTGGATCCCGGGTTTGGGGACAACGGGTTTGTGTATGTGTATCACACGTATGCAGGGCTGTTTGGCGTGTACAACAAGGTGGTCCGGCTTGCAGAGGGGGATGACGGGATGCTGGGCGGTGACACGGTTTTGGTTGACGGGATTCCGGGAGGGCCCATACATGACGGGGGGAGGATTGGGTTTGGGCCCGACGGGATGCTGTATGTGACGACGGGCGATGCGGCAAATCCCGGGCTTGCGCAGGATGCGGGATCGTTGGGCGGCAAGGTGCTGAGGATTGATGTGGATGGGGGCGTGCCCGGGGACAACACGTGGGAGGTAGAGGTGTTTTCGATGGGGCACAGAAACCCGCAGGGGATGGACTGGGATCCGGTGACGGGGGTGCTGGTGGTGTCCGAACACGGCCCGTCCGGGGAGAGGGGGTTTGGACATGACGAGATCAACGTGGTGGTTGAGGGCGGCAACTACGGGTGGCCACGCACGGTGGGCGACGAGGAGGCGGACGGGATGGTGGGGCCCGTGTTGCACAGCGGCACGGCGACGTGGGCGCCGGGGGGCGCGGCGTTTTATGATTCTGATGCAATCCCCGAGTTTGAGGGGAGGCTGCTGGTGGCCACGCTTGCGGGCAGGGATTTGATGGCGATCGGGATTGATGTCGGGAACATGACGGTGACGGGTGAGGTGGAGAGGTACCTGTCCGGGGAGTATGGGCGGCTGCGGGACGTGGAGGTGGGCGGTGACGGGAGCGTGTTTGTCATGACGAGTAACAGGGACGGGAGGGGGAGTCCCGCGGAGGATGATGACAGGATTATCAGGATTGTGCCGGTGTCGGGTGTCGGCGGTGGTGAAGACGGCGGCGGTGAAGACGGCGGCGGTGAAGACGGGGACGAGGTAGTGCGGCGGGCGGATGACGGCGGTGTGACGGTGTATGAGACACCGCGGAGGCAGATGGAGATGGTGTCGGACAAACACGCTCCCGTCACCGCCCACCTCCACGTC
>JAHRAJ010000079.1 GCA_020027365.1 Cenarchaeum sp. | reverse complement strand
AGGTATTTTTCGAGCGTTTTTGTGTTGTGCTGCGTGGCCTGATCGCACGGGATTGGCATCCTGCCAAGCTTGCTGTACGTCTTTTTGACAAACCGTGCAAACGATGCGCCGTTAAACCTGTCATGCGGCCAGAACATCTGTTGTCCGCCCTCGGCCAGCGCACCGGATCCAGGCAGTACAATGCGCTAGCGTGATAGACGTCGTGCGGAATCCTTAAAGGCCCAACCGGGCGCAGTTGGTGCGTGGCCGGCTCTTTTCACATGATCATGATCGTTCTGGCCGCCGGCCTTGTTGCCGCGGTGGCCGCCGCCACCGTCGGCTGGATCCCAGAGGCGGCCGGCACCCACGAGTCCTACTGGGTCTTGGAGCCCCACGAGCAGCTGGTGACCGGGAGCAGGGGCGAGGTCGCGTCCGTCAAGACCACGTACGTAAACCGCACATACGTGGTGCCGCACCCTCCCCCGCCGGCGGCCCACCTCGATGGATGCCAGCGGACTCCGGGATACATCTACTGGTGGCACTCCAACGCAACCCACCGCCTCACAGATCCGGGGTACGTCCCGTTCATGGAGTACGGTATACACTATGCAAACGCGTCCAAGGTGATGCCCGACCTGCAGGAGCGCATTGATGCCGGCGATGCAGAGCTGTGCGTCACCATGATCCTCACGGTGTCGGCCGTGCCCGGCGGGTATGTGTACGCAGGCGAGGACACGCACGGCGGTGCCAATGCCACCCTGCACGCGGTGGCCGGGTTTCTTGAGGACAATGGTGCCGTGCTCGAATACTACTGGGACTGGGACTACGGCATAGAGTATCCCCCCGTGGATCCCGAGCTCAGGGGTGGCCCGTACCCAGGATCCAAGTATCCCGACCGCGGGTTTGACTACAGGGAGCGTGTCAAACCCGGGAAAATGTCGGACATGCTTTTCCCGGAGCACCAGCTAAAGTACCAGATCAGCGCGCGCATCCCCCCAGCGCTGGTCGACGAGCTGGTCACGCGCCCCGACGTGGTGGCCCTGGACGTGTACGGCAAGTGGGTCGGGACGCCCGAGTTTATGTTTTATAATACAGGTGCGTCAAACCAGTTCATTGTAGAAAAGATCGCCCGCGGGGTGGATCCGGTGAGGATAAGCGTCAGAGTAGATGATGCCAGACCTAGCCACAAAAACGCGTTCTTTTCGTGTCCACATAAGTGTTTTAACGAATGGACGGTTGTGGACAGAGCCGACGGGTACTACGACGGAATGCAAGATCGGCACGTAGAGTGGCTGGCCTCGTTCATCGAAGATCGCGGCGGGATGGAAATCAAGGTTAATAAGGATAGCCATCTGATGAAAAACAGGTATGTCTATGCCAAGGTCTCCCCATCACTGTTGGAGGATCTTGAGAATCTGCGAATAGTCAGCAAAATGCAGTTATCGATTCCTTACTATACGCAGCCATTCCCCGCCACCTCTGGGATTGTAACATCCACGGCCAAAGACGAGTCGTCCAAGGAATCAGAGCCTGAAAAATACATAGGCATCGGTAGTGACAGCAACAGCGATAGTGACAGCAACAGCGATAGTGACAGCACCACGCCCCCTAGACCCGCAGTGGCCACTACAGACGAGTCAAGGTGCGGATCCGGCAAGGTTCCCTTCGAGAGGCCCGCCAGGGGAGACACGGTGTGTGTATACCCCGGTACGGCCGAGAGGCTCGAGGCCAGGGGCCCGTGGTGATCCGTGTGATGGGATACGAATCCAAGCTGCCCTACAGGCAGGGTGGTGGAGAAAGCCCTATGGATGCGTGTGCGTCAGGCGTCACGAACCACGTTGCGCAGACCGCCGCCAGCAACAGCAGGAGCGTTGGGACTCGCATTCCTGACGCCGGTGCCACCATCACGCGAATCATGGCACGGGTTCATTTAAAGGGACTGTCGCAGGATGATCGGCCCAGCCCCTGGCCGCCAGCCTCTCGGCGGTGGCCGGGTATACGCACACGGCGTCACCGTTATGCACCCTGTCCATCGGAATCCTGCCGGAGATGCACGTTGGTTCTGCACCCGCCTCGTACATGGCACGCTTTTGATCGTGCTGTTCAGCATAGGCGGTGCTGTCCACGGACGTCCGGCCCGATCCACAGGCCGCATTGGCGCACCCGCTGCCGGAAGACTCAAACTCCGGGTATTCCCCCATAAAGTCGTCCACAAACTCCTGCGAGAGGCCGTCGTCAAGAAGAAACTCCGTCACGTTCTGCAGCGGGTCGGGTCCCGACTGGATGGCGCGCAGAAACTCTGCAAAGGCGCCCCAGGCATAGACCGGGATGTATGCAAGGTTGCCGGACGCTCCGCGTGCGGCCGGCTCGGGTAGCGGATCCGGGACGTATGTCCCTGTCCGTTGCCATGTGATGCCGTCGTACGGATCGTCGGCGTCATCGCCGTCGTAATGCCAGTACATGACGGATTTGTCCGGCGTGTCGTTTGGGACAAACCGGGCGCCGCCGTCCTCTCTCACAACAAGATACTCCGGCCTGTCACCCCTGTGCGCCTCGACCACTAGGTAGTCCTCGGCATACGACAGTTCCCGGTCAAGCCTCAGTAGGAGGTGGGCGCTGTGGACCTGCGTGCCTTCTACCGGCAGATCTATCCCGTACATCTTCAACACCTCGGGTTCGTATTGCTTTACCAGATAGTTTATCGACGTCAGGTTGGGGTACAGGACGGAAAACTCGTCCGGTAGGACAAACTCCAGAAAGAACGGGATCATGTAGTTGGACGGGTCGGGATAGTCAAACAATCCAGAGTAGTCGTCAAACACCTCGAATCCGCTGCCGTTGGCGGCATACTGCCCCCACGCATACGTGTAGTTTAGCCGGAACGTCTCGCCCACCCCGACCGACGCCGGAAGATCCACCGTGACCACGGGCGACGGGGGAAGCCCCAAGGAGGCGTGTGCGTCAGGCGTCACGGACCACGTTGCGCAGGCCGCCGCCAGCAACCGAGACGGGGAGGTGCGGCACGACGGGATGCCTGCCGAGCCCGGGGCCGGAAAGCCGTCCAAACCCGGTGGGGCGG
>JAHRAJ010000068.1 GCA_020027365.1 Cenarchaeum sp. | reverse complement strand
CAGGGATTTGCAGTCCCCCTGGGGCGGTACCGATCCGCTGAGTCTAGTCAGGATTGGGGGCGGCGGAGGCGGCGGCGGGGGAAGTGGCGTCGACGAGATCAGGTGCAGGGTCGTGGTGGATGCAAGGGGCGTCTCGTCCCTGATACGCAGGGACAGGGAGGGCGTGCTGGCATCTGCCCAGTATGAGATCTACGGTAACGGCGGCGGGATGGCGGCGCAGGACAACAGGGTGCGGCTGTATTTTGACCAGAAAAGATACCCCGGATTTTTTGCGTGGGTGGTCCCGTCGGGGGATGGCAGGGCAAAGGTAGGGGTTGCCGGCAAAGGAATCAACGCCGCCGCCGCGCTTGACGCGTTTATTTCAGAAAGGATCGGTGCAGGCTGCTCTGTGGTAAGAAAGGTGTTTGCGCCAATCTGGGTAAAGGGCCCCATCAACAAGTTTGTCGATGACGAGAGCGGGGCGGTGGTGGTCGGGGATGCCGCCGGACAGACAAAGCCCACGACGGCGGGCGGAATCTACACGGCGGGCATGGGAGGCATACTGGCAGGCAGTGCCATATCCAGGTATGTGGAGACCGGCGATCGTGCCGATCTGGGTGAATATCAGACGCAGTGGACGTCAAGGTTTGGCCGCGAGTTTGAAAGACAGCTGCTTGCAAGGAGGATTCTGGAGAGGCTGGACAACGACGGGCTGGACAGGGTGTTTGGTGCTGCAACCCCGGAGGTCATGGCGCAGATTTCCGAGCAGGATGACTTTGACTTTCATGCAAGCGCCATTGTCAGGGTGATGGGCGTCCGGGGCGTGCTGGGTGCGGCCAGGGCGCTGATTGGCAGCGAGTCGCGGAGGCTTTTGTCGGGGTGACGCGGGGCCGTCCAGGGTAGTCGTCACACCGATCCTGCATTCTTCCTCATCATCACCACCATCATCATCATCACCACCATCCCATCATCATCATCATCACCACCACCCCATCATAATCCCTGCATACCCCGGTTAGCTACGGCAGGCGGCGGTGTTTTCCGCCGGCAAGTCGCCGGCACCGCGTTTCCCCCAACCCGTGCCAAAGACGTTCGCCGCTTTTTTGTAAATGGCGGTCATCTGCGCGGAGCGCGGAATAAAAGTGCGGTGATATGCCACTGCATATTTTGGATGTTCCTTTTCCATACCTGTGCTGATGGTTGCGATCACATTACCGCATGTGGTTTAGTTCACGAATGTCTACCACGTGCCTCGCCTAGCGTCTATCAAAAATCAGCGTGGTGTCCGACAGGTGACCCGGTATAACCCGATCTTTGTGAAACAGCCTCTTGTCAAAGTTTGTGCCGGGAAAGGCAGCTTCCGTGGAGCGGAATTGTTTGTAGATCTTCTTCATTGCGCCGATTCTGTCTTTGGCATCATATACAATAAACACGTACATCGTGCTGCCCTCTACGGCGTAGCTAGCACTGGTGACAAATTCCAAACTGTCGAGGTCTTTTCTGATGCTAGACAGCATGTCCCCAAGAGCCTGCCATCCGCCCCCGATCGACGCAGCCTTGGACTGCAAGTCCCCGATCGACGACGCCTGGCCGTCTACACGAGACTCCAAGGCACCAATCCGTTGCTCAAGTGCCTGCACGGTATTGATCGACGGCATCAAGTATTCAACCGGCAATCCGTCCCGCCTCCAATAATGCGCAGGCCGCTTGGCAAACGACGTCGCACCCGAATGCAAGGTCATCTCGAAAGACGGCATCATCACCGGGTCATCATCCGGTTGCAACATTTTTGAAATACCCGCCATATCACCCGTGGCAATCCCACCACCCTTTTTCAGCTCGGTCACACCCACATGCAACGTACGGACCGATGTCGTATAAGTCTAATCAGCGGCGCCAACCCAAGGTATAAATGCGGTGGCCGGAGTGTTTGGCCATGCCATCCGTGATATCCCTGCCGCTTTGCAGCTGTTGCCACAGGCACATCATGCCCAACGACAAGTGCGTAAAGTTTGACTGTCCCGAGTGCGGGGAGTCGCTGATTTGGAGATGCGAGAGCTGTCGCGAGTCCGCCGGCGGGTTTGAGTGCGGGTCGTGCGGCTTTGGGGGCCCATGATGGCCCAGCTGCTTTTGGTGTGCAAGATACTTCCCGCCGGTGCAGAGGTGGACGTCGACGGGCTGCCCGACAAGATTATTGAGAGGCTTCCGGCCGATATCAAGGCCAGAAACCACCAAAAGGAGCCGCTGGTGTTTGGGATGTTTTGCCTAAAGATGGAGTTTGTCATGGAGGATGCCGGGGGGCTGCTTGACAAGCTGGAGGAGGCCATCAAATCCGTGGACGGCGTGAGCGAGTTTGAGGTCTTGCAGCAAAGCAGGATGTCGGTAGACATCAAGTAGGCGGTACTACGTTGGCACGCGGTGACGGTGGCGGCGGCGGCAAAGGGCCGCTGCAGATGAGGGTTGGCGAGGCAAAGCAGCGCGACATTGGCAAAAAGCGGGCGCGGATTGGGCCGGCGGTGATGAAGGGCCTGGGGATTTCGGCCGGCGACGTAGTCGGGATTGCGGGGGGCCGCGCCAGCAGTGCCGTGGCATGGCCGGCCGACGAGGACGAGAGGGATGCAGATGCCGTGATCAGGATTGACGGGCAGACCAGGAAGAATGCGGGGACGGCGCTGGGGGACACGGTGGAGGTCAGGAGGGTGGCCGCGGTCGAGACGGCAAGGTCGGTCACGCTGACGCCCATGAGCGACTCGGTGACTGTGGACAGGGAGTTTACGGACTTTGTCAAGAACAGGCTTGGGGGGGTGCCCCTGTCGGAGGGCGACGAGATATCGGTGATGATCCTGGGCAACTCGATGGACTTTCGGGTGGCAAAGGCGGTCCCCAGGGCGGTGGTAAGGATTGGCGCGGATACGGCCCTGGCGATCACGGGCGAGGCAATGGATCAAAAGCCCAGGGTGACGTACGAGGAGGTCGGGGGGCTGCGGTCGGAGATCAAGGCCATGAGGGAGATTGTAGAGCTGCCGCTGAGGCACCCAGAGCTGTTCAGCAGGCTGGGGGTGGAGGCGCACAGCGGGATACTGCTGTATGGTCCGCCGGGGTGCGGCAAGACGCTGATTGCAAA
Source organism: Cenarchaeum sp. (assembly GCA_020027365.1). Next base: position 9,928 of record JAHRAJ010000068.1, on the reverse strand, counting down.
GGTGCTTGCCAGCGAGTCCGAGGCCAACATGTACTCGATCAACGGGCCCGAGATTGTGAACAAGTATTATGGCGAGACCGAGGCAAAGCTGCGCGAGATATTCAAGGAGGCAAAGGACAACTCGCCGAGCATAATATTCATCGACGAGATCGACGCGATCGCCCCCAAGAGGGAGGAGGCGTACGGGGACGTGGAGAAGAGGGTGGTCGCGCAGATACTTGCGCTGATGGACGGGCTGACCGACAGGGGCAACGTCATCGTGCTGGGGGCCACCAACAGGCCCGACAGCGTGGATCCGGCGCTGAGGAGGCCGGGGAGGTTTGACAGGGAGTTTGAGATATCGGTTCCAAACGAGGACGGGCGGTACGAGGTGCTGCTGATACACACGCGGGGGATGCCGATCGCCGGCGGGGTTGATCTCAGGGATCTGGCCTCGGAGCTGCACGGGTACACGGGCGCGGACATAAAGTCGCTGTGCAGGGAGGCCGCGATGAAGGCGATCAGGAGGTACCTTCCGGAGATTGATCTGGAGACCGAGCAGATTCCGTCGGGGGTGCTGCAGTCGATGGAGATCAAGCTGCTGGACTTTTACGAGGCGATGAGGGAGGTGGTGCCCACCGCGATGAGGGAGTTTTACGTGGAGAGGCCCAAGGTGTGGTGGGACGACGTGGGCGGGCTGGACGACGTCAAGGTGGCGCTGCGCGACAACCTGCTGCTGGCCGTAAAGGAGCCAGAAAGGTTTGCCAGGATGGGCGTAAGGCCGCCGCGGGGCGCGCTGATCTACGGGCCGCCGGGGTGCGGCAAGACGCTGCTGGCCAGGGCGCTTGCGACCGAGAGCGGGGCCAACATGATACTGGTCAGGGGGCCGGAGATTCTCTCAAAGTGGGTGGGCGAGTCCGAAAAGGCGGTGCGGGAGATATTCAGAAAGGCCAAGACCTCGTCCCCGTGCGTGGTGATATTTGACGAGCTGGACTCGCTTGCGCGGTACCGCACCGACGAGGGCGGGACGGCGGGGGTGAACATACTGAGCCAGCTGCTGACCGAGATGGAGGAGAGCACCCCGTCAAGGGTGGTGGTGGTCGGCATAACAAACAGGCCCGATCTGCTGGACAGGTCGCTGCTGAGGACCGGGAGGCTGGACCTGGCGCTGTATGTGGCGCCCCCCGACGAGGCCGGGAGGCTGGCGATCATCGGGGCGCTTACCGCCAAGATGCCGCTGGGCGGGGACGTGCGGCTGCGGGAGATTGCGGTGTCCACCCAGAACTACACGGGGGCGGATCTGGCCGCGCTGTGCAGGGAGGCGGCCGTGCACGCCATGCAGAGGGGCTCTGGGGAGATTGGCGGCGCCGACTTTGCCGCCGGGATTGGGAACGTCAGGCCGTCGGTCACAAAGGAGACCGATCAGTGGTACAATACAATAAAAGAGGGCATGTCCGACGTCATGCCAAAGACAATGGACGGGGCGTTTTACGGGTAATGGCCATACCGATGAGGGACCAGATATACGACAAGATCCAGACGGCCGGATCGCTGACCGACGTCCAGCTGTCAAAGGCGCTGACAAAGGAGGAGATGACGGTCAGCCCCGACAGGTTTAACAAGATTCTGCTGGATTTGGAGATTATGGGGCTGATCAACGTGGCGTGGATGACAAAGGACACGCGCCGGATAGAGGTGGCAAGGCAGCCCGACGACGGCGGCGGCGACGATGGCGAAGGCGGCAGCGGCGAGGACAAAGAGGCGGCAGAAAAGGACTATGAGGTAAGCTTTCCGGGCGCCGATTCCTAAAACGGGATGTGGAACGCGGCGTCCAGCGCGACCGCCAGGAATATTATGGTAAGGTAGGGCGCGGTGACCTTGTAGGCCTTCCATGCAAAGTCCGGGGTCGGGGTGCGGGTCAGGCGCAGGTGGTATGCGAGCATCAGCCCCCCCGAGGCGGCCGCAATCGCGGCGTAGACCATCCCCATCCCAAACGCGCATAGTACCAGCGAGAACGGGAGCAGGATTGCCGTGTTTGCAAGTATATAGCGGGATGTCCTCTGCATTCCGACGACCACCGGCAGCATGGGGACGCTTGCCTGGGCATACTCGTCGCGCATCTTCATTGCAAGGCACCAAAAATGGGAGGGGGTCCACACGAACACCAGGAATCCTATGAGGAATCCCAAAATGTCCAGGGTGCCGGTGGCGGCGGCCCATCCCGCCCACGAGGCGGCGCTTCCGGCTATTCCGCCGATCACGATGTTGGAGGTGTTGCGCCTCTTGAGCCACGCGGTGTATATCACGACGTAGGAGAATATGCCCAGCGCTATGAAGAATGCCGACGCGGCGTTGATCAGCAGGTATCCATACACGACGGACACGGCGCTGACGCCCAGCCCGTATGCCATGACCGCGTTTGCCGACATGCGGCCCGACGGGATTGGCCGCCGGGACGTGCGCGTCATCATGGGGTCGATGTCGCGGTCGTAGTAGTGGTTGAGCGCGCTAGAACCCGCAGACGCCAGCGCGCCGGCTATGATTATGTGCAGGTATGACCAGTGGTCCAGATCCGGCGCGCCGTCGACAAGCCTGCTTGCACCGTACATGGATGCTACCGCGGTGATCACCAGCAGGACGACGATCCGGGGTTTTGAAATCTCCAGCAGTTCGGCGGGGCCCACGCCCTGCCGCCGCCCGCGAGGCATTTAATGTATTCGTATCCGGGTGCCGCGGCCCCGGTGACGCAGCCACGCCTGATATCGGCGATTTTCGGCCGTTCCGGGTCTGCGGGGTGGCGGCGGCGGCGGTGGCGGTGGACGTCAGATACCGCGCGCGGCCCCCCGTTGTGCTTGCCATCCTCCATCCCCCCCGACCCGATCCCGCAGGCACGTGAAATGCCGATTGGGCGCGTCAAGGGAATTGGCGACGCTGTCATCATCATCACCATCGTCGTCGTCTGCGGCGCAAGGCCCATGACAAGAACATTTTTCAAAAGGATTAAGTATATCGCCGCGTGGGTCTGCGTAAATGAGCAATTGGGATCTCATGATGCCCGGGATGGGGCTTACGTCCATAGGTTTGGCCGGGGTGGTGCTGGCATACGCCGACATCTCACACACGTTTATAGACGGAATGAACGCGCTGGCGGGGCTCACCATGTTTATCGGGCTGATCATACTGGCGGTGGGGATTTTGGACGGCGGCGTGTCGACCAGCAACAGGGCAAAGGCCACGGTCTTGGTAATTTTGTCCATATCGCTGGGATTCGGGGCGTTTGCATTCACGTACAACACGATTAGTACGACCGGGATCTTTGCCGGGATTTTGATGGCCATCGCGGCGCCTGCAGTCGTTATAGCGTACGTGTCAATGAAGCATACCAGGTATCTAAAACCGGTGGCGATGATATTTGTCCTGGGCTCGGTGGCGGGCATTGCGTCATTTGTCGGGTTTGGGGTTGTCGGGCCGTCCCCCTATTTGCTGTCAGAGGCGGCAGAGGTTGGAGACGAGGGCGCGGCGGCGGTGGAGGAGGGGGAGATGGCCGGGGCGGCGCAAGGCGTGCAGGAGGAACGGCGAGAGGAGTATAGGATTATCATGCTAGAGGGATCGGGCGTGCCAGACACGCCCGACTATGATCCCGACATGGCAAGGGTTACGAGGGGGGACGTGGTGGTATGGGAAAACCAAGACGTGATGGTGCACACGGCCACCAGTGATCAGGGCGGCGGCGAGCTGTTTGACACCGGGCTGGTTGGCACCGGCGAGGAGTACAGGTTGGACACCGCGGACATGGAGCCGGGGGAGTATGCCTATTCGTGCATACTGCACCAATGGATGACATCGGTGCTGGTGGTGGAGGAGCCAGCCGAGCCGGTCGGCGTGTCCATTCCAGACGGATCCGCCGTGATCGAGGACGGCAAGGCGTACTACGAGCCCGAGGTGGTAGAGGTCGGGGCGGGCGGCACCGTGGTGTGGACAAACGACGATCTCGCCGCGCACACGGTGACGGCAGGCAGTGCGATGGATCAGCTGACCGGGATGTTTGACTCTGGATTTATGGTCGGGGGCGACACCTTTGAGGTTGCGTTTCCAGACGAGGGCAGCTTTGATTATCTGTGCACGCTGCATCCGTGGATGACGGGCACGGTGACGGTCAGCGGTTAGGTTGACAATAGAAACGGTATGCCTTGGCGGGCGGCAAAAAAGGGTGTTGCTGGATCATGCCAACAGGTGCAGTCCCCAAGAGTCGTGCGCCATACTGTACGGGGAGGTGGACGGCGGCGGGCGCGCCGTCGTCAGCGACGTCTTTCTTGCGCGCAACGAGGAAGAGTCGTCCACCAGCTTTGCGGTGTCCGGCGAGGAGCTGATCGAGGCGTACCAAAGGGCCCAGAGGGACGGCGTGCAGGTGGTCGGCGTGTTCCACTCCCATCCGGGGTCGGAGGCAAGGCCGTCGGAAAAGGATGTGCGGTTCATGGAGATCAACCCCGTGGCGTGGGTAATCTACTCGGGGACTGACCTAGAGTTCAGGGCCTTTGTGTACGACGGCGCGGGCCCGCGGGAGATTGGGATTGTCCGCTAGGAGCGCATTTGGCGGGCACGCTTTATTTGCGTCGTCTCACCAGCCTTTACCGCCGCCACCGCCACAGGCAGTTGGAAATCCGGATCGTCGGCGGGCCGGGCGGTTGCCGATCCGCCGCCTCGACCAACGCGGGGCGGAGGCGCAGCAGATTGCGGGATCCTTGAATTAAATATACCCTCGTCCCAGCACGATCATGGAAGCACACGTATACGACACGTATGTAAAGGCAAAAGACGGTCACACCATGCATTTTGACGTGATCACAGACCAAAAGGATTTGGACAAGGCAATCCAGTACGCAAAGCAGTGGCTGGCCACGGTAGGAGAGGCGGATTCTGCGGTCAGCACCTCGGAATGCAGCTTTTGTCACTCCCAAGAGGTTCCAGAGCCGGTGGTTCAGGCAATCCAAAAGGACGGGTTTTTCATCCAAAAGATGGAAGGCTGCCCCTGATTGCGGCATCTCTTTTTTTTCTTTCCTTCTTTCTTTCTTCCTTCCTTCTTCCTTGCTTCATTCATTCATTCCTTCATTTTTTGCCAGATCATCAGACGATCCACCCCCCGCCCACAGGCGGTGCGGCCAGCGACTGCACGCCCACAGACGCGGGATTGGCCGGCGGTTTGCACGGGTGACCGAGTGGCGGTGACGGTGGCAGGCAGTGCCGCGCCCATCCCGCATCTGCGACAACCGCGGTTAAAGCCAAGCCGGATTTTTTTCCACCGCCTGTCCAAGCAACCAAGTCGTCATCCCTAACCGGCGGCCGCCCGCCCGCCCGCGCGTATGCGGCTGACCGTGCCGTACACCAGTCCCACGTCCTGCGGCCGTATCTTGAACATCGTCTCCCTGCCCCCAAGCGCGCCCCGTCCGTTGATGCGGACGTCAAAGACCACGGAGATCCACCCCTCGGCAAGGCCCCGCCTGAATTCGTTTGGTAGGAATCCCGAGTGATCTATGGCCACGGTAAACTTGATCGACCGCCCCCCCTGGCCCTCCCGGGTCACCCCGAACACCAGGATCAGCCTGTCGGCCTCTGCCCTGACGTGTTTTTCCACGTCCGCCCAGCTCCACGACGGGGCCAGCTCGGGGAAGGAGGCGTTGGTTATGCTGACGTTGTCGTCGTCCACCGTGACGCAAAACCCCCTGCGCGATGACTTCCAGACGGTGTGGCAAAACCGGGTCTCGCCCCCGCGCTTGGATCCACAGGCTGCGGCAAGGCCGCGCAGGGTTGCATCCCCCCCAAACGTCGGGTGTTTTTGTAACAGTACCAGCGGGGATTTCGTGGTTGCAAACCTCACCTTCCATGTGCGGTCGTTGCCGGCGCCGCGCGTTTGTTTGCCCTTGATCCGGTTTGCAAGCATGTCATCGAGGAGGCGTTCGGGTGTACCGGGCGCATCGCCGCGCGTTTTTTTCTTGCTTGGAAAAGGAATCCACCTGCCAAGCATGCCGCCGACAACTCGAGAGACGTCGGGGTTTTCCAGATTTGGCATGGGTGGGTTGCTTGGTGCAAGGTTAAAAACCACGCGGTCGGGGTCGCCGCTGCTACTGCGCCGCCAAACCCGTTTTGTTGCACAGGCCCACACCGCATCGGATCCGTCAAGGATTAAATACCAACCGGGCCGAGCCGGGCCATGAGCCTTGTGACCGAGCGTCTTTGGACCAGCCCGGTGGGCGACATACTGGAGCGCGCGCTGGCGGGCGGCAGGCCGTCGGTGGAGGACTGCATCCGGCTGCTTGAATCCGACGACGTTCACGCGATGGGGCTGGTGGGCGGATCGCTTGCAAGGAGGCGGTTTGGCGCCAAGGCGACGTTTGTGAACAACATAATACTGAATTACACAAACGTCTGTGTGACGGACTGCAAGTTTTGCGCGTTCTACCGTCCGCCCGGCGCCGGGGACGCGTACACCCTGACCGTCGACGAGATCGAGGCCAGGGTCAGGACGGCGTGGGAGATGTTCGGGATTCGCCAGGTCTTGATGCAGGGGGGGCACAACCCGGCGCTGGGGATCGAGTACTACGAGGAGGCCTTTGCGATGATCAGATCCAGGTTTCCGCGGGTGGGGGTGCACGGCTTGTCGGCGTCGGAGATTGACATGATAGCTAGGGTGGAGAGGTCGTCCACCGCCGAGGTGCTCGGGCGGCTAAAGGAGTCTGGGCTCCAGTCGGTTCCCGGCGCCGGTGCCGAGATACTGGTAGACTCGGTAAAGGACGTGATCAGCCCCAAGAAGATCCCAAGCGCGGACTGGCTGAGGATAATGGGCGAGGCCCACGAGATTGGGTTGCCCGCGTCGGCCACCATGATGTACGGGCACGTGGAGACAAACCGGGACATTGCAGACCACCTCGAAAAGGTGGCCGCCCTCCAGGAGAGGACTGGCGGGTTTATGGCGTTTATACCGTGGAACTTTGAGCCAAACAATACGGAGATGCAGCTGCGCGAGGACGGGACGCCCTACGGCACGGCTGGCGGAACGCGGCTGCTCAAGATGATAGCGATATCCAGGATATTCTTTGACGGGCTGATACCGCACATCCAGTCCTCGTGGCTTACCAACGGGGTTGGGATGGCGCAGCTTGCGCTGCAGTACGGGGCCGACGACTTTGGCGGGACCCTGATCGGCGAGGAGGTGGTCTCGTGCACGGGGGCCCGCTCGACGGAGCTTACCGACCGGCGGATCATAGACTCGATCCGCCAGATCGGGTATGGGGTCGAGGAGCGCGACAACTTTTACGATACCGTGCGGGTCTGCTAGGGTGCCGGCCGTCGTGGCGGCGCGGCAAGTCGCGGCAGTGATCAGGTAGACTGGGCGGGCAGCCCGTACTCTGCCCACCGGCGGTCCACCGTGCTTTTGGTCTGCTCGTCTGGCGCAACCTGCATCTGAATCTCGCGGGCATACCCCTCCTCGGCGGTCTTTTGGGTCGCGTCAATCCCCATCTTTGATCCCAGGTTGACCAGCGGCGAGGCGGGATCAAGCGTGTCGGTCGGCGCGTTGTTGATTATCACCGTGTCCCTTGCGGCGTCGGCCCTCGTAGTGACCGCCCATATCACGTCGTTGATGTCGTGCACGTTGATGTCGTCGTCTACGACCACGAATATCTTGGTCAGGGCCAGCTGTCCCATCCCCCACAGCCCCATCATCACCTTTTTGGCCTGGCCCGGATACCGCTTCTTTATTGATATTATGGCAAGCCCCTGAAACCATCCGGCGGCCGGCATCGAGTAGTCGACCACCTCGGGGTGGAACATCCGGATCAGCGGCAGGAACGACCGCTCTATCACCCTGCCGATGTGGGCGTCCTCGAGCACCGGCTTGCCGACCACCGTGGTCAGGTAGATCGGGTCCTTCCGGCGCATCATCCCCGTCAGCGTGAACGTGGGGTATTTTTCGACAGGCGTGTAGTATCCCGTGTGGTCCCCAAACGGCCCCTCGTCCCTCATGTCGCCGGGGTCGACATACCCCTCTAGCACAATCTCGGCGTTGGCCGGCACCTCGAGGTCGATGGTTTTGCACCTTGTCGTCGCAATCCCCTCCTTGCGTGTGATGCCCGCAAACAGGTACTTGTCAAGCCCCTCTGGGACGGGGGCCACCCCGGCAAACACCGTGGCAGGCTCCCCCCCTATCACGATCGCCGCCTCGATCCGCCTGCCGGCGTCCCGCTGGATCTCGCCGTGCTGCGCGCCCCGCTTGTGCCTTTGCCAGTGCATCAGCGCGTGGGTGTCGTCAATGATCTGGATGCGGTACACGCCCAGGTTTCTCACCCCCGTCTCGGGGTGCTTGGTGGCCACGGCCCCAAACGTGATAAACCGGCCCGCGTCGCGGGGCCAGCTTTTGAGGACGGGGATTTGGCCGAATCCGGGGCTTTGCAGATCGACCACCTCGGTGACGGGGCCCGAGCTTGCGGGTTTGGGAAACGACCGCGACATCTTTGAGAGTTCGGGGAGCTTTTTGAGCTTGCCCAGCATCCCGGAAGGCATCTCCATCCTGGTCATGTCGGCGATGCGGCCGCCAATCTCCTCAAAGTCGGCGGTCTCCAGCCCCAGCTCGAGCCTGCGGGCCGAGCCAAACACGTTTCCCAGCACCGGCATGTCGTACCCGCGCACGTTTTCAAACAGGACGGCGGGCCCGTCGGAATACATCGTCCGCCGGAGTATCTCGGCAATCTCCAGGTCGGTGTCGACCTCGGCGCCGACCCTGTGCAGCTCGCCCTCTGCCTCCAAGACCTCGACAAGCTTGTGCATGTCCGGTATTGGCGGCATGGGTGTGGGTTGGCGCCGATATTGTATAAAGCTACGGGACAGGCGGCAAGGTTTAACACGGGCGGCAGGCCGGCGGTGGTGATGGCCGAAAAGGAGGAGGTGCGTGACGACGACGGCGGCGACGGTGGCGGAGGGGGATGCCCCGTGTGCGGGGGGTCTGGAACCATCGAGCTGCTTGCAAGCCAGTGCCCGTTTTGCAACGGAACCGGCGAGCATACGCGGTCTGCAGAGGCCTACCTCCGGTCGCACATATGCCAGTGCGTCCTGCTGGACCGCGTCAGGTGCCCGCTGTGCGGAAAAAAATGCCACCATGACACGCCCAACAGGCCCAAGGTCCTGGCAGGGCCGGCCTAGGGGTTTATCGGCGGGATTTCGCTCTTTTTCTCGTGTCCGCCGGATCCAAACTTGCAGTAAAAGCACATCTCCGACTGCATGTGGGTGAGGTGCTCGATGTGGATGGCCCCAATCTTGAGGGCGATCTTGGTGAGAATCTTGTACTTGAGCGGCATCGACGGGATGACATCGTCCATGTACACCCGGTAGTGGTCTGGGCAGAACTTTAGGGTCACCTTGGCAGGCTCTGTCGCGCCCTTTTTGCCCCTCCTGGCGTCGTCGTTTATCTGCCGGGTAAAGTTGATCTGTTCGCGGATATACTCGTGCTTGGGGCACGGGCAGTCGCGTCCGCCCGGATGCTTGTACGCAGGCGTGTTTTTCCAGTCAAACCCAGGGTACTCTCGTTCAAAGTCGTCCACAAGCATTGATCACCGTCTGTGTTTATAAAATTGACGGTGGCTACTATTGTAACAAAATGATGTGCGTCGGTGGTGGCGGTGGCGGGCGGCTGCAGACGCCTGACGCCGATGCTCCCCCCGCCATCCCTCTCCCCCCCTTCCTCCCCCCCTCCTCCCCCCCTCCCTCCCCCACCATCCGCCGCCGCCGTTCTGCAGGCAGGCGGGGGGCGGGGGGCGGGGGCGGGGGGGGAGGTAGAATCGGATTTTGGCCCGCCAACGACGACCGGGGGAAACGGAGGGGGCGGGGGGCGGGGGGCGGGGGGCGGGGGGCGGGGGGGAGAAATAGGCGGTGGTGGTGGTGGCGGTGGCGGAGGAGGAGG
>JAHRAJ010000058.1 GCA_020027365.1 Cenarchaeum sp. | reverse complement strand
TTTGGAAGTGTAACTTATTGCTTTGCTTGTTTACTATCAATTATTTTGTCATCAGTGTACAAACATTCGATTCCTGAGTAGCACAGGGAGCTAGGTAGCCACACAGTGTTTGTCCATCAAGAGCCTGACCACGCTGGCACTCGGGCTTGACAATTTTGTCAGGCACAGGGCAAAGATGCGCATTGTGACGGGGCACAGGTTTGGGGCCTACGATTTGGACATAATATCCAGGATGTTTGAGGCCGAAAACGTGTTTGGTACGACCAAGATCAGGGACTCCAAGCTGCGCGTCCTAAAGGAGATTGTGGACAACCGGCAGATGGAGATAAAGGTGGCAATCCCCAACTCGGAGGACATTGCAGGTTCGTTTACCGAGAAGATCGGCATATTCGCCGACGAGGGCGGCAACTCTGTGGCATTTACCGGCACGTCAAACGAGACGTTCAACACAACCAGCCGCAACTTTGAGTCGATAGACGTGTTTACGTCATGGAACGACGGATCCCGCGTCAAGATCAAGACTGGGGATTTCAATGATCTGTGGGAGAACAACACGCGGTATGTAGAGGTGTACAGCTTTGAGGACGCGATCAGGCACAACCTCGTAAAATACTCGTCGCGCTGGGCCATACAGGACTAGCGGTATAACGCGGCATCTTTGCCCGCCGCACCACCGCCACCGCCGCCGCCGGGCCGGTTTTGTGCAAAGATTATTCCCGAAATCTTATAGTAGATCACCTCGCCCCGCCTCTCAATCACCGCGATTATCGGCTCTTTGCCCATCCTCGTAATCTCGGACACCTTTTTACGCAGCGTCCCGACGCGTTCCTGCCGCCCCTCGTCGAGTGCAAACACAAGATACTTGGCGCCCTTTTGTCCAAAGTGCCCCCGCTCATACACCCGAAAGTCGGATCCAAATCCAAAGCCGTCCTTGACAACATACCCGCGGCTTCGCAAATCCCTGTACACCAAAAACCTGGTCAGGACATCGTCATCAAACCTCTTGTATGACCTGACCAGGGCGTCAAATCCGATGGCCGCCCTGCCGCCCCTCTTCCGGAGCACCAGCCTGCCCACATGTACAAGGTACAGCGACTCAAAGCTTGCCAGTACAAACCCCCTGCCCTTTTCCACGTCGCCATACCCGCGCGCCTCTAGCGCCGCGCGCATCTGCGGATCATCGATCACGGCATGCCGCTCGCCGATCAGCCTTCCCTCGACCCGCGGCTCCTCGGCACCATCATCATCATCATCCACCGCCGCTGCCCCGCCGTCCACAAGCCCCGTCAGCCACCCCTTTTACATAAAGGCGCCTATGCAAAAAAACCACCCCCTCCCCAGGTCCCCACCGACGACGACTGCGGTGGTGGTGGTGGTGGTGGTGGCGATGATGATGATGGCTACTAACCGTTAAAATATAGGCCCCCAGCCATCCCCGCCATGCACGGTGCAAACTACCGAAAAAGCAACGGACAGCCCTACGCCCAGAAAAAGTACATCAAGGGCAAGCCCCAGTCAAAGATTGCCAAGTATCACGGCGGCAAGCGCGGCGACTATGACTATGTGGTACAGCTGCTCATCAACGAAAAGATCCAGATACGGCACATGGCCATAGAATCATGCAGGCTGGCCGCAAACAAGCGCCTCGAAAAGACCACCGGCGAGAGCGGCTACTTTTCAAGGCTCCGCATATACCCGCACATCCTGCTCAGGGAAAACAAGATGATCGCCACCGCCGGTGCCGACAGGTTGCAGGAAGGCATGCGCCGGGCGTTTGGCAAGGCCGTAAGTCTGGCGGCCCGCGTAAAGATCGGGCAGTGCATAATGGAGATGGAGGTCAAAAAGGAGCACGTGGCCGCCGCATCACACGCACTGCGGACCGCGTGTGTAAAGCTTCCAGGAACGCCCACGATCAAGGTCAGCCCCATAAACAAAAAAAAGGACTGACCGTGCCCGGCACCCTTACCCCCGCCGCCCCGGTCAACCACCACGCGCACCGATTACAACCTCGCCGGCCCCCATACCGTTCGATTATCTTGGCAGGCACGTTCAGGCAAACCGGCTTGCCCCGGTCACCGCGACGGGGTGGCGGCGGATGCCCCGCCTAGCGCCCCGGACGGCCAAAGGACAGGGCGCCCAAAGCCCCCGCGGCCCATCAGAGGATTTTAATAGCAACACGCAAGACGTGATGCGGGCAGTTGTAGTATAGTTTGGTTATTATTCGAGCTTGCCAAGTTCGTGACCCGGGTCCAAATCCCGGCAACTGCACCACCGATTATTAGCCGCGTCATGCATCCCACATGCCGTCCGTGGCGGCCAGCCCCCTCTTGATCACCTCCAAGGCGTTTACGGCCCTGTCTGGCCGCGGCAGCTGTATCAAAAACACGTTGTCACGTCCAAACCTCGACTTGGGCGAGGACAGCGCCAGAATGGACGTGTCTGCCAGCATCTCAAAAAACTCGAGGTGCCTGCCCGCATCGACAAGCACCTTTTCAACAAACCCGCCCTTGGAAAACTCCAGGACAATCTCGACGAATACGTGGCCCAGCCCGTCCCGAAGTATGTTCAGGTTTGTATCGATCGACAGGGCCCGGCCGGCCACCCTGCCCATTATGAGGTCAAACCCCTCCTCGTCAAACATTATGCAGGGGGTGGGCCTGCCGTCAAAATCAAACGTCGTTATCCCGCCGTGGGCCCGCTCCTGCAGCGAGTCCAGATCGTCAGGCATCGCCGCCCTCCGCCCTCCGAACCACCCTGTCACCGACCCTGACCAGAAACGGCGAGATAAACGCGGTTATGATCGAGATAATCCCCACCAGCGGGAACAAAAACGCGCTGACGGCCCCAATGTCCACGCCGGTCTTGACGATCACGATGGAAAACTCCCCCCGGGGCGCCCCCAGCATGAACGCCGAGCGCAGCGACTTTGTCCGCTTTTGTCCAAACACGATGTTTCCCACCATGTTCCCCCCAAACTTGACGCCGGTCGCAACGGCAATCAGCCCGATGGCCAGATACACATAGTTTTCAATCTGGCTAATGTCCATCAGGGCGCCGACGGATACGAAGAATATCGCCACAAACATGTCCTTGATCGGGCTGGACAGCAGCTTTGACACCTCGGCCGACTTTGACTCGGCCACCAGCACGCCTGCCAGAAACGCCCCTATCGCCACGGACAGTCCCACCACGTTTGCCAGCAACGCATACCCAAAGCACAGCCCCAGTACGCTGAGCAGCAGGATCTCCCTGTGTTCGGCGGCGGCCACCTTGTCTATGAGGGGCGGAAACACGCGGGTTCCCACCGTGAACGTGCCGGCGATGAGTCCGGCGGCCACGATCACCACCACGATGATGCCCTCCACCGAGACGGTGCCGACCAGCGCCACGGACTGCAGCGACGAGATCAGTATGACGGCAATCACGTCCTCCACTATCAATATGCCCAGCACCATTATCGATGACTCTCTGCGTATCCTCCCCGTATCCTCCAGTATCTTGACGATTATGGCCGTACTCGATATGGACAGCGCCGCCGCGATGAACAGCGAGTCCATAAACCCCAGCCCAAACAGGCTTGCCGCATAAAACACCGCCCCCAGCGTGGCAAACAGCCCCATCGTCCCCACGCCGACCGCCACCTTGCCGATTGAACGGATCTTTGCATAAGGGAATTCAATCCCTATCACAAACAGCAGCAAAATAACGCCAATCTCCGCAAACAGGTTTAGCGCGGATATGTCCGACAGGATGCCGACCGTGCCGCCGTCCGCATGTGGTCCGCCCTCCGGTAAAAACCACGACCACAGGGGCGAGAGCGGCCCTATCAGCATGCCTGCAAACAGATACCCGATGATCAGGGGCTGCCTTATCTTGAAGAATGCAAGGGTCACGATGGCCCCCACAATCATGATTATCGCCAGATCCGTCACAAACGTGGTGTGGGGCAGCTCTGGCTTTAGCTGCTCTATGATGGTGCTGACGCTCTGACCCAGCGAGTCGCGTATTCCCGACGGATCCACCTGAGACACCACGCTGTCAAGCACGGGTTGTTGGGGTGGATTTTCTTTTAAATGACTTGCGCCTGACGGCGGCGGCGGTCAGATATATGCCCCGGCAACCCACCCCTGCCAGCAGGGTGATGAGTGGGTCCTCTGAAACAACACGTGTGGAGACAGACCTGGGGTATCTGACTGCATGAATCTAGCAACGGTGGAGGGAAGGGCAGGTTATTCCATAATAACCGGGGGGTTAAAAGTACCGTACAATACTTTATTTATGATTCGATGCGATTACTGCACGAAGGGCTTTGCGGAGAGCTCGGACGGGTTTGTTCAAAAGACATTCCACGAGATACTCCACGAGGCCAAAGTGGTAAACCAATAACCACTTTTTACATCTTTTATTTTTGACCCACCTTTTTTAATCAGGTTCATGCGCATGGTCACCATGGCAACAAAGGCGGCCCCCAAAAAGGCGGCCCCCAAAAAGGCGGCCGTGAAAAAGGCGGCCCCCAAAAAGGCGGCCGTGAAAAAGGCGGCCCCCAAAAAGGCGGCCCCCAAAAAGGCGGCCGTGAAAAAGGCGGCCCCCAAAAAGGCGGCCCCCAAAAAGGAGCCTACGCCCGCGGCGGTCCTCAAAAAGGTGGGCGATGTCTCAGACTCGGCCAAGCAGCTTACAAGCGAGATAAAGTCGATCGGGAGGATTTTTGCAGACAACCAGAAGATCCTCATATCGATGAAGGGGATGATGGATGCGATAACCACGTCGCTGGAACACATACAAAGGCAGTCAAAGCAGATTAGCATACTAGAGGACGACAATCAAAAGTTGTTTGCCGGTTTTAGGCAGGCCGGCGAGCAGGCGGACATCGTGTCCAGGATTGGCGCGCAGACCGCCAGGCTCGAGGAAGAGCTGACCAAGATCCAAAAGGCCGCGCCAGACACTGCAAAGCTGTCACAGCAGGTCAGCGACAGCATAGCATCCATCCACAACAACTCTGAGATGATAATAAAGATGGCACAGCGCATTGACGAGGTGCGCGATCAGCTGCGGGGCGTGTCCGGAAAGACAGAGTCGCTGTTGCAGGTCAGCGGAGAGATTGATTCCCTCAAAAAGAGCACCGATGAGATATCTGCAAAGGCAGACAGGATAGAGTCTGAGATTGACATGGGCGGACTGCGCACAGAGTTGAACAAGATATCACAAAAGGCAGACTCTGCGGCATCCCTGCGGGACGAGATTGCAGGCATAGGCAGGATCATAGGCGGCATATCCGAAAAGGCCCAGACCATGGACAGCATAGGCGGAGTCGTAGACGGCCTCAAGCGGCAGTTTTCCACCATATCGCAAAAGGCAGACGCCATATCGTCAATCTCGTCGGAGATCGAGGCGATAAAAACAAAGATTAACGCCATATCCCAGAGCGCCGGAAAGATCAGCGTTATTGAGGACGAGATTGGCTCGCTTGCAAAGAGGGCCGATGTCACAGCGTTTGTCGGAGAGGGGATAAAAACGGTCCAAGAAGAGGTCGGCTCGTTCAAGAAGAGCATGTTTGACAAGACAAACACCATAGAACAGCGGATCGCCTCGCTTGCAGGATCCGTAAAAAAGACGGAAGAGTCGTCGTCCGACGAGGTCATGGCGCTTTTAAAGCTGTCAGAGTTTCAGTCAAAGATCAGGATGAGTGCAGAGTCAAAGTATGGCGAGCTCCGCGACATAGAGGGGATGATGGAGCAGATCCGCGACATAACCAGGCTGTTTGAAACAGTCTCGGGCAAGACCGACGGCACGGTAAGTATGCCATCGGATGTCCAGCAATGGGCAATCTCCAAGATATTCGACTGTGCGGACAGGTGGGAGATTCGGTTTTCAGACGTGTTCTCCGTACTGTGTGACGGGATTGGAAAGGACAGACTGGGCGGGATGCTCCGGATGCGGCAGATCCGCGACATTTACGGCATAAGGGCCGTGGACGAGATCAAAAAGGAGCTCGGCATAAGGGCCTAGGTTCCGGCGATCTGATCCTTTTTTCTCTTCAGCACCGCGAATATACCGATGATTACCGCAATCCACAGGGTGCTCAGCAGTATGTTTTGCTGGCTTGCATACACATAGGGGGTGGCATCCATCAGGTTTTCACGAATCTCCGAGGCTTGGCTGTCTATGTTGATCATGGCGGTGTGATACGAGGTGTCGTCAATCGGGAGGGATGCTGCCTGCTGCGTGTATTCGAGCATAAACTCCAAGTCCTGCTGCATGCGGGCAAAGTCGGTCGTAGAGGTCTGGAATATCCAGACGGGGTTGCCATCCTCCGGTATGTTTTGCTGGGCCTGCACTATGTAGTCCATTATGCTGACGGCGTCGGTCGAGCTGATGATGGCGGCCATGTTGCCGCGTGCCTGATCCAGCGGATAGACGTCTGTGTTGTACCCCTGGAACGTCATATATGCCCCAAGCAGGATGACCGCCATAATCCCCACCATTGAAAGCCTGTACGATACGCCTGCCATCCGCTCCTCTCCGGATTGAGGCGTATTATCTCTTGATTTATTTCTTTTAAAATTAGAGTGGGACAGGCTCAGATAGGCCACATACAGGAATCCGACCGTCTGTATCCCGATTATCGGGGCAAATACCGGGTTGTTTGAGAAGACGGATATCAGGATTCCCAGCACCCCGTACACGCCAAAGAATATCTCGAGCAGGGTGGTCTTGGTAAACGGCAGGTTGTACGCCTTGTCCCTCCAGTCGTCATCCCGCCGGATTATGCCGTATTTGGGGGTCCGGAGAAACTCGTTCTTTTTGCCAAAGACGGCGTCAAACACGGCCACCGTGTTGTTGACGGAAAGCCCGGCGTTGTAGATTAACAGGGACGGGAGCACCTTTGCCTTTGACGTCCACGATGACGAGTACATCCTGTGCAGTATCAGCAGGTATGCCCCGGGCCCCATCACAAGGTAGGTGGCGATCGTGACGGCAGGCAGAAAGCTTATGATGTACAGGTTTACGTTTGATGCCAGCAGGATTGGAAGTGCCAGAAACTGTATGAGCATGAGCGGGTATACGATATGGCGGGTAAGCTGTATAAACGCCTGAAACTTTGCCTCCATCGCGACCTTGCGCTGCACCACGATGTCCGCCAGCAGCTTTGTGGCACACTGGATGGATCCCTTTGCCCATCGGAACTGCTGGCGCTTTGCGGCGTTCATCTGCACGGGGAGCTCGGCATCCACCACAATGTCGGGAAGAAAGAGGCACCGCCACCCCCGCATTTGGGCCCTGTAGCTTAGATCCAAATCCTCCACCAGTGTGGCGGTGTGCCACCCGCCCGCATCCTCTATGCACTCGCGGCGCCATATGCCGGCGGTCCCGTTGAAATTCATAAACAGGTGCGAGTCGCTTTTTGCCTTTTGCTCTATCAAAAAGTGAAAGTCCAGGCTCAGTGCCTGCGCCTTTGTTATCGCAGAATAGTTTTCGTTGACGTGCCCCCACCTGCACTGTACAAGCCCAATCTCCCTGTGTGCAAAGTGCGAGATTGCCCTGCGCAAAAACCACGGCGGCGGGATAAAGTCGGCGTCAAATATGGCGACAAAGTCCGTGTCGGTGCTCTCCATGGCGTGCTTTAGCGCGCCGGCCTTGTATCCGACCCGGGTTCCGCGGCGCACGTGCTCAATCTGAAATCCCTGCTCACGGTACTTGTCAACGGTCTTTTTCACCAGCTCGACGGTCTCATCGTCCGAGTCGTCAAGCACCATAATCCTCATACGATCCTGCGGATAGTCCATCGTGCATACGGCCTCGACCAGCCTTGCGGCCACGTACCTTTCGTTGTATATGGGCAGGTGGACGGTCAGGGACGGGGCGTCCAGTTGCACCGTCGGGTTTCCCCCCCGGTTGCGCGACGCCAGGATCGTGAGGTAGTAAAAGTTGCAGGTATACATGGTGATCAGGACGGCGGCCACCAGAAATATGTTCAGGACGAGTCCGGTAAACGGGTTCATCACCATCAGATTGCAACCGGTGTTTGGTTATTTATATTTGAGACACTATTTTTGCTCAAAAATCTTGATCGCCTTTGGCGGGCACACCCCCTCGCATGCAAGGCAGAATATGCAGTCTGGCTCCTTTGACATCAGCGGCTTGCGGTCAGAGGCGGCGTTGCCGGGCGTGTCAAACCACTCGTATACGGCCACGGGGCACGCCTCGATGCATGCACCGTCGGCCACGCATATGTCATAATCCACAGATACAAACTCCCCCCAGACCCCCATGATGGCGTTGTTTGCGCCCCGGCGCCCCCAGGTCTTGATGGTGTGACCTCCCTCGGCCGCAAACGACGCCGACGGCTTGATCTTGGACTTGAACTCGATGTCGATCGGCCCGGGCTTTGCCCCGTCAGGCACCTCGATCACGTCGTCGTCGGCATCCTGCGCATCGGCCTCGTCATCCTCGTCTGCGGCACCCAGCTGCGGCTTTGCACCTGGCACGATCTTTGCAAGCGGGGTCATCTCGTCAAGCTTGTTGAGGGCCGCCACCTCGGGAATCTTTTCAGTCTTTATCATAGACTCGACCATCTTGTCCTGCAGTATCGTATTGCGCAATATCGTGTCAATGACCATCTTGGCAAAGTGATCGGCCTTTTTTCTATAGTCGACAACCCACTGGGGGTCGCCAAACCTCTCAATCGGAAACACCTGGTATATAATGTCGACAACCTCCCCGGTCACCACCTCTACGGTGACGCTTAGATCAACCTCCTCATACCCGCGGGCGTCTGGGTCGTCCATGTTACGCTCGGTCCAGGAATAGGTTGCAAACACCCTGTCCGCATATGCGTCCATCTCAAAGGTCTTTTTGAGGCCCGTGACGATCGACTTTATCTCGTCGGGATCAACCAGCTCGATGGGCAGCCTGTACAGGCCCAGCTTGTAGCCGTGCAACGGATAGACCCCCCTCTTTGCGGTGGGCGACTCCATGGTGTAAACCCTGTCCTTTAGCAGTAGCGACATGTATGGACGCCCAATGGATTATTTAAAAATCTTGTCTTGTCGGAGGGGTGCCGGCGCCAATCGGGGATCCGCCACCGAATGGGCGATTTTCGGCCGTTTTCCGGCGTACAGGCCAGGCGGCCGTCAGGAGGATGCGTCCGTTGGCCGAATCCGGGGCCGGACTGCCTTTTGACATGCCCGGATCGCCGCCTCTGCCAAACCCCACATCCACCGATCAGCAGGCAGACGGCAGGCAACCATCATGTGGGCGATCGGTTTTTCAATCCCGCGAGTCCATGTCGCCGCCGCCGCCATCATCATCGTCGTCCGGGCACGTCAGCTCGCGCATCTCTGCATACCTTTGCTCCATGTCCTCGGCATGGGTCACAACCCTGTCCATGCCAAACGAGGCCTTGGGAAAAAACCACCTGATCGGCACCCTGTGTCCAATCCCGTCCATGTCGTGGATCATCCCCATCTCGGCATCCACCCCCAGCCGCGGATCGGCGGATCTCTCCCTGGCCTCCAGTCCGCGCTTTGTCCGGTCCTCCAGTACAAACTCGGCGCCAGACTCGCAAATGCGGTAAAACGCCCCCTTTTTGAGCACCGGCAGGTCGCCCCCTCCAACATTGCCGGCAGGCATTAGCGCTCCACGGGGTTGCCGATCATGTTGCCCCACTCCGTCCAGGATCCGTCATAGTTGCGGACCCTCGGATACCCCAGCAGGTACTTTAACACAAACCACGAGTGCGACGAGCGCTCCCCAATCCGGCAGTAGCATATCACGTCCTTGTCGGGCGTCACCCCCTTTGGCGCATAGTTTTGCGCCAGATCATCCACGCTCTTGAACGTCCCGTCGGCGTCGTTTACCGCCGAGGCCCACGGGATGTTGTTGGCGCCGGGTATGTGTCCGCCCCTCTGGGCATGCTCCATCGGATACTCGGGGGGAGCCGTTATCGTGCCGGAAAACTCTGCAGGAGAGCGCACGTCGACCATCACCGTGTCGTCGCGGTCCAGCGCGCGCCGGGCGTCGGACAGGTACGCGCGCAATCCCTCGTCGGGGGGCTGCGCCGCGTAGCTTGACGGTTCAATGGACGGCTCGTCGGTCGTGTACTCCCTGCCCTCCAGCTCCCACTTTTTGCGCCCGCCGTTCATAATTCTGACATTCTCGTGCCCGTAATACTTGAACACCCAGAATACAAACGCCGCAAACCAGTTGTTAAAATCACCATACAGCACCACCTCCGTACCGGGGGCAATCCCGTGCCTGGACATCAGGTCCTCAAACTGCTTTTTCCCCACAATGTCCCGGGTGATGGGATCGTTGATGTCACGCCTCCACCAAATCAGGCTTGCACCGGCAATGTGGCCCTTTTTGTAGCCGTTTTCGGGATCATAGTCCACCTCCACCAGGCGCCTTGCCTGCCCGTCCGGCGGGTTTTCAGACGCCCACTGCGTGTCGACCAGGACCTCAGGATGTGCATATCCCATAATTTTTGCCCGTCTGTTATGTAATTAATTGTTGTCCCCTGATGCCAGCAGCCGACGTTTCCTGACGCCGGTTGCGGGAAGGCCAATTCGGGCGGGCATACGCCCCGCCCGCACCCAATTTTCGTATATATAAGGGAGGCCGGCGCCACGCCGTGATACACGCACAAATCCGCCCACATGACGGACCGTCCAAGATGATGATTTTTATCCGCGATTCGGCCACCACCACACCGTGAAGCTGGACAAGGTAGCCATAGTCAGCAAGGTCGGATCCGCCGAGTCCGAGGCGGCGGCGGCATCCGTGGCCAAGGGGCTGGTCGCAAAGGGGACTGGCGTGTTTACGACCTCCCCCGTAGAGGTACCCGGCGCGCAGTCCGTCGACTCGCTTGACGAGCTTCGCGAGGAAGGGATGGACCTGGTCGTGACGCTGGGCGGGGACGGGACCACCCTGCGGGCGTTTCGGCACCTGCAAAGCGACACGCCCCTGCTGACGGTCAACGTTGGCGGCAACCGCGGCATCCTGTCAGAGGTCACGCCCGGCGAGATGGATGCGGCCATAAACCAGATCAGGTCGGGTGATGTCATACTCGAGAGGCGGACGCGGGTGGCCGCATCATGCAACGGCCAAGAGTTTCCGCCGGCCCTAAACGAGATTTACATCAGCAGGCAGAACATGACAAAGACCGCAGAGGTGGAGATTAGGTTTCAAAGCGACGTGGTAAAGCAAAAGATGGACGGCGTGATCATCTCCACCCCCAGCGGCTCGACGGGCCACTCGTTCTCCCTGGGAGGCCCCATACTGCACGAGAGCCTGGACGTGCTGATAATCACGCCCGTGGCACCCGTGTACAGGCTGGCCTCGCTGGTCGTGCCGGACGAGAAGATTGAGATCCGGTGCTCGCACGACTCTAACATCGTAATGGACGCCCAGGTGGTAAAGTCCGCCGGATTCGAGGATGTGATCACCATCAAAAAATACGAAAAGCCCGCCGTATTCGTAAGGCTGAAAAAGCGCGGGCTGCGGCAGATGAGCAAGCTTGGGTTTTAAGGTTCTTGACGCAAGCGCGTTTTATGCCGGCGTTCCGTTTGGCGCCGCTGCCCCCTCCCAGGACGGCGGCAGCTGGTACACCACACAGCTCGTACTAGACGAGGTTTCACACATCCGTGGCAGGCAGGACGTGGTGGGCATAATGCAGGAGATGGGGCGCCTGCGCGTGACCGAGCCCCTGCCAGAATCGGTGCGCAAGGCGTCAGAGGCGGCCAAAAGGACGGGCGATTTGAACGGCCTGTCAAAACAGGACGTGTCTGTGCTGGCCCTAGGTCTAGAGATGGGCGCGGACGTGGTGACCGACGATTTTGCGGTATCAAACGTGGCCGCGTTTTTGGGAATCACCGTCATGCCGGTAATGACCGGCGGCATCAGGCACAGCGGGACGTGGATACACTACTGTCCCGCATGCAAGAAAAGATTCAGGCGGGCCAAACAGTGTCCGCGGTGCGCCACCCCCCTGCGTAAAAGGCTGCTCAGAAAAGGCGGGCGCGCGGGAAAAGCCCCGCAGGCAGACTAGCCTTTGCGCGTCTTGTTTGCCGCATCCCGCCGGCCCCGCTTTGAGCCCATCACCCTCTTGATCTTTTTTGCACGCTGGATTCCCATCCCCTCCACCCCGGCAAGATCCGCCGTGGTCGATGTCAGCGCGCCCCGGGGCGTGTCAAACCTGTCCAGCAAGCGCGTCGCAATCTTTTGCCCCACCCCCGGCAGGCTTGCCAGCACGGACAGCTGCTGCTGCCGCAGGTTTTCGGACTTTTTAACCCTCTTGACCAACGGGCCGTCGGTCCCCGCCGTGCGCCCGTCCTGGCGCGAGCACATCGACGCCAGCAGTTTTGCAGTATGGGACGCGCTCGGCGTAGGGATTATCGGGATTTTATGATCCAGCGCGACTGCGGATACGGCGCCATAAAACACCATCGGGTTTTCGGCAATGTCGACAATCTCGTCCACGTCCCCCTCCATCAGGATTACCGGGTGCTCAAAGTTATCCCGGAGCCGGCCGCACTGGTCAAAGAGCCGTCCGTCAAACACCGACGACATCAAATCCTTGATGCTTTTGCGCTCCACCACGACCTCGGGCCCCACAACATAGTCTCCTACAAGCAGCGTTTTGATCTCCACATCCAGCCCGGCAGACTGCAGCAGTCCCGGTATGCCACTCTTTTTTTCGCGCTCGTCCGCCACAATCCGCAGCCCCCGCAGACCCACCACAGGTGGCGGTGCACGATCGAGTTAATATCTTGTTTGGTGTACGTGTGTTGCAAAGGACGTCCGGCCCGGCCCACAAATCCGTCATCGCGGTCATTGAGCGCGCCCCCGATGCCGGTTGGAATTGCGGCAGGTGGCGTTGCAGCGGCGGCGGCGGCGGCGGCGGTGCATTGATGCCCTCAAACCACGCGGATCCGCCGCTCCGCGTTTTCCCAGCCGGCAGCCAGCAGGCGCACGATGCCCGCCTTTTTTTTATCCGCAACCCCGATGCCCGCCTGCGGCAGGCCTTGCCGCGCCGGCCGGTTGCCGGCACCGGCGCCGCCAAGTAGAAACTTGCGGTCACGCGCCGTCCAGACGTCACACGACATTGTTGACAGGTTGATCGTCAGGCGTTTGCCTGCGCATCTTGTGCAGGCTGGCCGCCGGCAGCTCCGCCCATGCCGGCCGCGCCCTTTACCATCTCGTTGATGCGCGTCTCGTATTCGCCAAGGCTCTGCTTTACACGATCCTCCTGCTTTTGTAAGACCGTAGACCTGGTGTTTGCCAGCTCCTTTTTCTCCTCTAGTTCCGACACCAGCACCGCCTTGGTAGACCGCACCATGACGGATCCGGCGTGCTTGTACACCACCCCGTCGTCGGCCGTCTTTCCAAGCTCCTCCAACGCCCTCCCAGTCTCCACCTTTTCGACCTCCAGCTGCTGCTTTTGGGCCATTATCGTCTGGAGATTTTGCTGTGCCTGCTGAAGCTTCATCAGCTGCTCTTGAATCTGCGGCGGTATCTGCGGGGCGGACATGCCAGACCCACATCCGTTTTTCTTATATCTTTACCGATTCCACCGCGTCGTCACAGGCCCAAACTAGGCGTAGCGTCGAGTTTAGGTGGGCGCGCAGGTGGGGCAGGTGCCCAGAATCGATCTCGATCAAAACCCTGCCCCGGTCCTTGCCGGCGCCGGCATCAAGGCGGATCCGCGTAACCGTCGGATTTTCGGGGTAAAACGAGTTGTCGGCGCTTATAGAGTCGAATATGGCGCGGCTTTTGTCCCCGGCATCCACCTCCACCCTGGCGCTAAACCTTGACGTCATACGCGGTTCCCGCAATCTTAAACCCGCACTTTTTGCAGCAAAATATCCCGATCACATCGCGGCCAAACGAGTCAGAGCCGCACTCCGGACACGTGCGGTCGGCCTTGAGCGTCCGGTGCACCTGCGTATACTGCTTGCGAATCTTGATGCCATACCGCGCGCCGAGTCCCTTTAACGACTTTTTCTTTGCCATGTATGATCAACCCGCCGCTGCCGCCGCCCCGGCCTGCGTCTTTAGCACGTCCCGTACGCGCCCGCCCACATCCACGGACATCTTGCCGCACGCCTTTATCTCCTCGACCGTAAAGCCCTGCTTGCCGCCCTTTTGCATCGCGCAAATGTTGCCATTTGAATCTGTGGTGATCGTAACCCGCGCGTCCATGCACTCCCACTCGTCGGCGTCGGGATCAACCACGATGTGCCCCCCGATCTTTGCCATCGTGACCGACACGGGGAGGGTGGCGGTAGGCAGGTCGGATACAGCCCCCTCTACCAGCGACGGCCTCCCGTCAACCATCTCCCACTTGGGCGACTTTGCGGTCAGGAGCGCCGCCGCGGTGGCATACGAGCATGCGTCAAACAGGTTTCCGTCATAATCAACCACCGTGTTGTCTGCAAACACGCCCACCACCGAGACGTCCCTCTCGATCACCAGCTGGGAGACATCCACCATGTGCGACTCGCGTATGCCGCGATCCACCACCCGTGCCAGCTCTATCACGTCCGGACCGGGGGGACCCGTCTCCACGCTGGGGTGCGACAGCGGCAGCAGCTCCGCGGTACATATGAACACCCCCCTGTCCCCCGTATCAGGAAACGGCTTGTCGGGCTGGATCTTTACTCCGCACACAACCTCGGATCCCCCAAGGCGCACCCTGGCAGACCCCTGCGCCTTGGGAATGACCCCGGTCTCTACGGTTATCTTGCGAACCTCGTCAAACGCGCGGCCGTCGGCCCTCTTGCCACCCTCCAGCAAATCCAGCATGCGCCGCCTGCTCAGATCGTCTATGATCGGCGAGGCGTTCATTGGCGGCTCCCCCCGTCCCCGTCACCGCCGCTCCCTGCGGCGGTGGAGGCATCCGCGAAAAACCTGTCGTGCAGCGCCTTTTTCTGAATCTCGTATACCTGCAGGCACCCGCCGATCGCGGTGTCCACGCACCTCTCATACTCGTCGGGGCTGAGCACCCCGTCAAGCTGCATCAGCGTCACCGTCTTGAGGTTTGGCATATACCCCACGGGCATGTCGGCCTGCCCGGCCTGGTCCTCCTCGTTGTTCACGTCAAGCACGATCGTGTCGGCCACCTTGCCTGCCGCACATGCGCACACCATGTCCCTCATCGGTATCCCGGCATCCGCCAGCGCCACGGCCGCCGCGTCCAGGGCGGCGCACCGCGAGCCCCCGTCGGCCTGCAACACCTCGATGTACACGTCGACCGCGGTCCGGGGAAACTTGTCAAGAATCACCGCAGGCTCTAGCGCCTCCTTGATCACCTTTGATATCTCAATCTCCCTCCTAGACGGCGCCGGGTTTTTCCTCTCCGTTACAGAGTACGGCTCCATGTGATACCTGCACCGCAGTATCCCCGTGTCCGTGTCGGCCATGTGCTTTGGATGCACGTCGCGCGGCCCAAACACGCCTGCCAGAATCTTGTTGTCGCCAAACTCGATGTACGCCGAGCCGTCGGCGTTTTTGAGCACGCCGGCCTTAATCTCCACCCGGCGCGGCTCGTCAACCCGCCTGCCGTCGCAGCGCACCCCGTTGGCATCCAGCAACACCATCTCGGTGTCACGTCCCCCCATCAGAGACCCCCTCCAACCGCTTGTGAATTCAGCATTTCAACCACTCTGTCCGTAAGATCCGCAAGGTGTGCCTGCTCGTCTATCATCCGTACGGCCCTCTTGGCCTTTAATAACCCATTTGGATCATCGCATGACACGACCACCCACCCGTTCTGCCCCACCGTAAGGCCGGCATCGGTGGCCTCCTCGATGGACTTTATCATAGAGCCCTCCTTGCCAATGAGTCGCGGAATCTTGTTGGGTGACATCCCCACAAGCTCGCCCGAGTCAATCTTGCCCAAATCCCTGTCCCCGATTGTAACCAGAGGGTCGCGCGTCCTGTCAAAGTTTGCAATCCGGGCCGCCACCAGATCGCCCCGTACAAGCTTGGATCCAAGCTCGTCGGCAAACGCCGAAAAGTCGCGGCCAAACACGTCCTGTGCCGGCAAAAACCCGACATATGCGGAGTTTATGTCAAGCTCCCACGACAGCGACGTGTGCGATGCCACCTTTGCCACCACCAGGTCGTTAATCTTTGGATAATACCTGCCAGACAGCGCGATGACTCTGGCAGACCCCCCATCCCCGCCGCCCGTGACCTCGGACACCCCGGCCACCGTTGCCACCACGCTGTCCCCGACCAGCACCGTGTTTTGTTCCGGACGGTACGAGCCGTCTGCGATCACGTCGCCGGGTATCACATACCCGTGCCTTGCGCCGGAGGCACCTGCAGACGACGACATTAGATCATCTCCACGGTGGCCGTGCCCTTGGTTACCGAGCCCAGTCTGTCTATCACGGACGGCCTTGCCGCCGCCGGTATTTCTAGTATTGCTTTGAGCGATCCGTTGGGCTGCCACTCCTCGCCCCTCAGCGAGCCCACGGACTTTAGCACAGAGTATGACTGGGCCGCAAACTGTGCCGGAACCACGATCTCAAGTGACATGTTTTCTGACTTTAGCGGTATCACCGAACGCAGCCCCTCTACCACCCCCTTTGCCTGCTCCTCGGCCCCCTTTTGCGGGTCTATGGAGACGCGCGCGTCCTTCATGGCCTGCTCTATGCGCAGCGGCGGGTGCGGCAGATGCGACCGCGGGTCCACATACGTCCTTGCTATGTAATCCACGACCTGCTTGCGCTTTTCCTCCGTCATCCTCCTGCGCTGGTCGGTCGTCAGGCTCATGTCCCCCTTTAGCATTATGCGCTGCGCAATCTGCGCGGGATCGCCGGTTCCAAACGCGGCCTCTAGCTTTTCGTGCGGCACCCTGGTCCCCTTTTTAGAGTCGCTGTAAATCTCGTCAGAGACCAGCACCGCCGACAAATCCTTTTTTCTGCCCAGCCGATAGTCCAGTGCCGGATCCGGCTTTACCAGAATCTCAAACTTCTCATCCCCGTGCGAATAGCGCACCACCGTCACGTCGGTCATGGGTGTTTTCCACCGCCATCGCCATCGCCGCCGCCCCCGCCGGCATCATCATCCCAGGCTCCCCGGGCCCCCACAGCCATGGCCGCCGCCCCCGCGCATCCATCATCCATGATATACGTCAAACAGGTCACGGTTAAACTTTTATGTGGATTTTCGGGGTTTTTGCTGTTAATGTCCTCTACATCCTCCTCCCCCCCGTCAATCGAGGTTGCCAGCCGGGACGGCCAAAAGATATCGGTCATGCTCAGGAACATGCCCCTCCAGTATGCAAACGCAATCAGGAGGATATGCCTCAACGGCGTTCCCGTCATAGCGGTCGATACGGTCGACATTATCGAGAATACCTCCATACTCGCAGACGAGGGGCTGGCGCACAGGCTGGCCCTGGTTCCGCTGACCACCGACCTTTCAAGATATGTGGAACCCTCAGAGTGCAGCTGCGGCTCCGCCGGTGACGGCGGCGGCGTGGAAGGGGAAGGAGCGGATGCGGCAGGAGGCGGGGCCCACACCGGCTGCTCCAACTGCAGGGTCATGCTCGTGCTAGACTCGGGTGATACGGACACCACGCGGGTGGTTCTCTCCGGCGAGATGACGTCGGACGATCCGGGGATGCGGCCCACCTCTGACGCAATCCCCATCGTAGAGCTTGCGCCGGGCCAAAAGGTAAAGCTAGAGGCGTACGCCCGCCTCGGTCGCGGATCAGAGCACGCAAAGTGGAACTCTGCAAACGTGGCAACCCTCACAGAGACCGGCAAGGACAACGAGCGCATACTCACCGTAGAGTCCACCGGCGCGCTCAAGCCAGAGCAGATAATCACGTCGGCCGCGTCCGAGCTCTCAAACAGGCTGAGGGACTTTAAGACCACCGTCACGCAGGCGCAGGCATAGACGGCACCGGCCGTTGCTCGCCGCGCCAAGCCGGTGCGGGTTGGACGGCCGGCGGCGATCAGCATGCGGCCGCGCCAACATCATCATCATCATACACACACAACAGCCGCAGGTCAGCCGACAAATTCGGTGATCAGCCGCCTTGCAAGGCCATAGTCCAGACGCCTCCTATACGCGCCATCCGCGCGCAGTCCCTTGAACGGGGTGAGAAATACGTCCCGGGTGTTTCTTCGAAACCGGTTAAACCGGCGGTTGAGCGCGTCAATGTCACCCGTGCGGACGCGGCACCGGATCCGGGTAACAGACCTCGAGCTGAACTTTATGTCATTCTTGACGTCCCTGCCAGGGACAAATCGTATGCTGGGCTCCCGGGTGTTGTCTATGCCGAACAACCCGATGTTTCCATCCGGATCGTTAAACCTCACGGTGTCATCAGCATCTACTGAAGGCAGGTATTTTTCAAGATCGTCCAGACGCCCCACAAAATCACCGTCGTTGTATATCCGGATGCGGCCGCCGGTTTTTTTGAACAAAGCCATGCAGACGGGGTTTTCAGTCTCGTTGAACATGATGCGGTTCAAGAAGACCACGGACACCAGCCGGTCCCTAAACAGCCCGCTTTGCAGGAATGTCGCAGGTATGATAAACGCCACGTTGTCACAGTGATCAAGCGCGAGCCTTAGGCAGTGTTTGTACAGATCATCATACGCAATCCCGGGCCATTGCAGCCGCCGGCGTTTGGCGGCATACCTTCCAAGCCACGGCGGGTTGCTTATGGCAACGCTGTAACCGTCCGGAAAATCGTTTATCGTGTCCCGCCTTGCGACCGCACGGCTGGCCGGCATTATGTCAAACGACTTGAATTTTCGGGCAAGTCCAGACTCGGCCAGCATGCGGACCAGGTTGTTTTGCCCCGCAAACGGCTCCAACACCGTCCGGTCCGGCAGTCCTATCGAACCGGCCCACGCCCTGAACGGCCTCAGGAGAAACGGGTTTTGTTCCGTGTAATACTGCCCAAGCTGCCTCTTGACGCGCATTTGCAAGCACCACCGCGCGGGGGTTAAAAAACATTCATCGCGCGCCCGCGGTCTGGCACGTTGTCAAACATCGCCGCTTGTCCGTCCGCCGGCATCCAACATCGCCCCGCCGGTGCAGCCGCGCGGTGACGGTTCACGGTCCAAGATGCCCGCCCGGTCGTCCCACCGCGCCGGGCGGCGGCGCATCCCACCGGCCGGAACCCGTCCGCCCGCTGCAGACGCCGCGGGCATCGTAGCATATGCCGCGCGGGCGCCGCTACCACACCGGCTCGTCGACCATCCGCAGTCCGCCATCACCCCCGCCCGCGGGCGGGGGCGCGGGTTCAAACCCCATGACACGCAGCGTCTCCAGTGCCGTAGGCGAGTTGCGTCCGTATATCTTGCGGGCAAGCTCGGCCCGGTCCTCGCGCCTCATGTGCTGCCCGATCTTGTACTTGCCGCGAATCTCCACGGGATTGACGCGGATGACCGCCACGTGATCCAGCACGGCCATGTCGGGTCGGAGCGGCTCGTAGCGCCCCTCGGTCTGGTACTTGCGCATCAGCGCGTTGAGGGCGCGCGCCTTTTCGACGGGGTCGTCTACGATCACCGACCTTCCCTTGATCACAACGCTGACGTACAGCGTGTCGGCAAGCGAGGCGTCGGTCGGGCTCGAAAAGTGCGACGGCAGAAACTCCAGCTCTCGGTCAACCTCAAACCCCGACCGCGGATCGGCCCTCATGTTGTCCAGCTTTTCGCCGCGCGTATGAGAGTGCATATACACGACACCGTCCACATACACAAAGTTCATCGGGATTACCTGCGGATATCCCTCCGGGTCGACGGTGGCAATCCTGCCCACGTGCTCCTCGTTGAGAAACCCCGCAATCCTGTCCATCGACCTGATTTCAAGCCGGCCCGCCAGCTGCAACGGGACGGCGTGCATCACAGGCAATAAAAACCGAGCCGGCCGCCGCCTTCCCAAACACAGGGCCAAAAAGGCACGGTCGGCCCGTCCCGCCGCGGATGGCACAGGCGTGTCACTTTCCCGCAACCGCGCATGATGACCGCCCGGAGCGTGTGGCCGCTTCAAGAGGTTGCCCCCGCATGTCCGACAACGTGCCGGGCGGTGCGGATTGACTGCGTGTGCCGGCCTGCACCCCGCCTGACGGACAGGTTCCGGACAAGTGGTCGAGTAACCGCGCCAGATCGCGTACATGCAGAGCAACGCCGCCGCGTCCCAAAGGTACGGATCCGCAGGACTGGCGCCCGGCCGTACATGCGAATCCCCACCTCGCGGGCAAGTCACGTGTCAAAACCCATGCGTTGAATATGACGGCGGCAGACCAGTTGGAAAGGCTACACGCCGACATATACACATAAATCACCATCGGCATACACAGCCTGTTGTTGGCAAATCATAGCAACTTCATTGCCATGTTTTTATTTGAGATGTTTGCGGATGATCCACTTGGTGATTGCATCACTTGTGACAATTATATCGCTCATAATTGCACCAGTAATTTATTTTGTAAAGAAATGGTATGATGTGTCGTCTGAAAACTTCCGCGCCTCGGAAAACATATCCAGAGAGCTAGACGATGCGTTAACAGGGCTCAATGCCAGAAAGCAGCCGGGAGATCTAAGGCAGGTTATTTTGTCAGACGATCATACCGTGATTTTTATGAACAGGGCACTAAATCATGATTTCTATGAGTCTGATCTACTCGGGAAAGATAAACTTTCTAAAACCCGAAATGTATGAGGTCACCTACCCCCCACCTTTTAGTCATAATCATGCGATCACCCAGATCTAACAACCACGGGCCCCAACCCCCGTCATGGGCCAAAAAAGACCGACCTATGCCGAGATCGAGCAGATGCCACGAGTTTAGCCCGGGCGACCGTCCTGGAAACCGAGGTCGCGTCGCTGGAGGCGACCGTGGATCAACTGCAGCGTATAATCGACACCCAGAACCGGATGTTAAACTACTACCAGAACAGCAACTCCCCGCCGTCAGCCACCGCTTGAATGGAAGCGGCAAAAGACAGAGGCCAAAAGGTGCCGGGATGCGGGCGAGTCGGGCGGCGGCGATGCAAAAGACGGCAAGGCGGGCAAAAGAGGCGGGCCGGGCGGGCAAAGGACACAAGGGCGTGTCGCACAAGCACGCGCCGTCCGAGACTGTACGTCACAAACTGGACGAATCGCAGGGCGTGCGCGTGCGGCGGCCAGGTCGAGTCGCAGGGATGCGTCGTGCGCGACATAACGGATGTTGTCATACAGCCGGCCAGAGACCCGGCACGTTGTCGAAAAGGGGGCGTGCACGTGCTGCGGCGCGGTGGTAACCGCCGCGACGGACCCGGCCCGCATCGGGGCTGTACGGCAAAAACATCATCAAGACAGGTACAGCTCCGCGCGGCCCGCGTCCCACTGGCCGAGATTGCCAGGTTTATGATCCTGTTCAACCTCAGGATGTCAAAGTCATCCGTGACCAACATGCTGGGACGGGTATCAGACGCAATGGAGGGCGGATATGACCGCATAATGGCAGACATACGCAAATCTCCCTATGCGGGCATTGACGAGACCGATGAACCTCGGGGGCGACAGGGGGTGGGTGCACCTCATACGGGCAGGCGACAAAGTGCTGGTCGTATACCACAAGAGCCGGGGGGCCAACGTGATGCACGTACATGGACGGGTACGACGGCGTCGTCACGACGGACGGGTATGCAGTGTACAAGATGTTTGACCGGGACGGCAAGCACCAGCTGTGCTGGGCCCACGAGCTGCGCGCGGCCAAGTATGACGCCCTCCGCCTGAGCGCAGGCCCCGAGGCGGGCCGCCTCACGGGGACGCGCTGTGGTTTTACAAAAAGGGACAACCCGCGCGATCATGCCGTGCCGTCCATGCGGCTGCGCAGTTCCATGGAGGACGCCATGCGGTACAAGATCCAGACGTACGCGGAATCAGACGACGAAAAGCTGGAGGCGACGGCGGCCCGCCTGCTGCGCGCTGTCCCCACTGTTTGCATTCCTGCAGTACCCGGGGGCCGATCCGACAAACAACGCCACGGAGCAGGATCTGCGGTACGTGGTGGTGTTGCGCAAGATCAGCGGGCAGATCAAGGGCGGGAGCAGGGCCATGAAGCGGATGTCGAATTTCGTGTCATGCGTCCTGACGTGGCGGAAGCAGGGGCTGTCGGTGGCCGAGGAGGTGGCAAAGATCGTGTGACCGATCCGACGCCGCCGCCGCTGATGGTCGGGCAGGGGTGGGACGGCGGGGTACTGCTCATGATTGGAATGAGGCACAGATGGGGTAGGTGACCTCATAC
>JAHRAJ010000052.1 GCA_020027365.1 Cenarchaeum sp. | reverse complement strand
AGCAGCTCTGCCTCAAAGGCGGTGGGCTGCCACGTGCCGTGGCCTTTGCCGTCCCTGCGCCTGCGGCCCCCCTGGCCCACAAAGCACGAGCCGTTGTCCGACAGGATCGTGGCCGGCACGCCAAACTTCCACGGCCTTGCGCAGGACTTGCACGGCATCCTCCGAGGTGGCGTTGGGGAACACGGCCGTGCCCGATGCACCGCGAAGCGTCGTCCAGGTACGTGACCAGGTTTGTGCCTGCATTTTGAAGTGCGCGAAGCACATGATTCGTTAGGGCTTGACCCACCGCCGGAACGGCGAACGAGGGTGATTTTAGCATGTGTTCATTTTGGGTCACTTTCTGATCGCCGGGGTGGGGCTTTTCTGGCGGTAAACGCCCTTCTGGCGGTCGGCCGATCTGCGATCCAGGGCGAAATGCACCCCGTGCTCGTTGTAAAACTTGATGAATTCGGGCACGCTCCAGTGCTCCCACTTTTCCTCAAACGTCTCGAGGAGCATCCATCTTGCCGTTGGTCTGCGGGCGGGGGGTGGGGGGCATCTTTGACCACTTTTCGGTGCATGTCAACAATTTTGACCAGAGCCGAGTGGCCGCGGCGTTCACGCCTTGCCGCACACCCCCGCGATCAGGAGGTCTCTACCCCAGCCTCGAGATCTCCCGCACCTGGGAGCGCACATAGTCAAACCCCTGCCGCCAGAACCGGGCAGATCCGATGTCAAGGCCGTGCCGGGCCAGCAAGGCCTCGGGCTTGAATGCGCCGCCCGCAGACAGGATGTCCATGTACGCCGGGACAAAGTCGGCGCCCTCCTTTTTGTACCTCTGAAACAGCGACAGCGCGAGCAGGTTGCCAAACGCGTACGCATAGCAGTAAAACGGCGAGTGGTAAAAATGCGGTATGCAGATCCACTCCACCCCAAAGTCCTCTGACACGCCGACGGCGCCCCCAAACTGGGTCTTGAGGTTTGCCAGATATGCAGACGACAGCCCGTCAACCGTGGTGTTTGCGCCGATCAGGCGGTGGGCATCCACCTCGAACAGCGTGAAAAACGACTGCCGCATGATCGTCGCGTACAGGTCGTCAATCTTTTCGGACAGCAGGATCCGCCGCCGGTCATCGGGCGTCGTCTTGGCAATGTGGTCGTACAGCAGCAGCTCGGAAAACGTCGATGCGGTCTCCGCCAGCGGAAGGGACGCCTCCTGCACCAGTATCGACCGCCCGGCCGCCGCCTGGCTGTGAACCGCATGTCCCAGCTCGTGTGCCAGCGTAAACACGTCCCGCAGACGGCCCGTAAAATTCACCAGCACAAACGGCGTAATCCCCGGCGACAGCGTGCTGCAAAACGCGCCGTCCCGCTTTCCGGGGCGCACCGGCACGTCGATGTGGTTTTGATCCAGCACGTTTTTTGCCATAGCGGCCATCCCGGGGTCAAAGCCGGCCATCGCGTCCAGCACGGTCTTTGCGGCCCTGCCAAACGTGTACCTTTTGGGCCCCGCGGATCCTCCAGCAGAAGAGGCGGCATTCGACGGCAGGGGGGCGTACAGGTCGTACCGCCGGAGTTTTTTGACCCCGATCATCCTGGCCTTTTGCGCAAAAAACCTCTGGAACACGCCGCGGCCTGCCCTGCACGTGTCCAGCAGCGATCTGACGGTCGCGTCGTCCACGTCGTTTCCCGCGTTTCTTATCGATATTGGCGAGTCAAACCCCCGGATGTCGACCCCCTCGTCCCTCCAGTTTAGCACGATGTTTTGGTAAATCTCGCCAAGCACGCCCCGCGCATCCGAATACTTTGACAGCAGCGCCCGGTATGCCGCCTCGCGCGTTTCGGGCTTGTTGCTCTTCACCATGTTTCCAAGCTGCTCCCGCGACACCGTCCGGGTCCTGCCGCCGCGCGCCGCCCTGACCTTGTACTCGTAGGAGCCGGTGATCTTGTCGTACAGCTTTACCAGCGCCGAGGCCCCCGTGACATCCAGCGTGTTCACTATGCGCTCCTCGGGCTCGGTCAGCGAGTACCTGGCCATCCGCCGCTTGTATTCCAGATACCAGCGCAGCTCGGGATCCACGCCCCCGACGAGCCGCCGCGCGTTTTTTGCATCCAGCACGGTCTTCCACCACAGATCAAAGAACAGGATTTGGTTTGACACCTCGGATCCCATCTTGCTCATGCGCGTGGCAAGCGAGGTCGCCTCGTCGGACTGGGTGTCGGCGGCGTACGAAAGCGATGCAAACCCGCCTATGACGCTCATCCTTTCGATGATCCTTTCCTTGTCCGCTATGATCCTGGAAAACGTCTCCGCGGTCATTGTCGGCCTTAGTCCGCCCCTGCGCCTTGCAAAGGATTCGGCCAGCCGCCGCACCTCCCCGACCTGGGCCTCAAACCTCGGGCTCTTGGGATCCCCCACCAGCCCCGTGAGATCCCACCGGCGTGACTCAAACTCTGCCATGCGTCAACGCCGGCGGGGCCACTAAAAAAACATCCGCCTGCGACGGTCCAGCGCGGCCCGGTTTGGCGGAGGCCCGGCCGCTACGGATCTCCCGCGCCGTCGTCGTCGTCATAATAGCTGTATTCCTTGTGCACATAGCACCACCGCCACGTCCTTTCAGGAAGCGCCCTCATCACGGGGTGGCCGGTCTCCTCAAAGTGCTTTGTGGCATGCCTTCCGACAGACGAGTCGCAGCACCCGACGTGCCCGCATGTCAGGCACATCCGGATTGCAACGACGGGCGTCTTGTCCTCGTTGCATTTCTGGCACCCCTCGGTGGCAGGCCCGACATCCCGGGCCGCCGCGTGTGCAAATACGTGTTCGCAGCGCTCCACGCCGCCGCCGCCTCCGCCGCCCGCCATGCAGGGGCCCCGCTTGCGGGGTTTTTCTAGTTTGCCCGGCGACGATGGTCGGGGAGGAGGGGGAGGGGGAGGGGGAGGGATTGGCAGATGCAACCGCCTGTGTAAACGTTAAATATTCCACAAAATCCCCACAGTCCATGAGCAAGCCCGCGGATCTTGGTTCCCTGAAGATTGGATCATACATACTGCTTCCCGTGGGCGATCAGGCGACCGGCGAGCCGTGCCGAATTGTTGAATATGACACGTCAAAGCCCGGCAAGCACGGTGCGGCAAAGGCGCGCATCGTTGGCGTGGGCGTGTTTGACGCCCAAAAGAGGCCGCATGTGGGGCCCGTCAGCATGCAGGTGCATGTTCCCCTCATAGACAAAAGGACGGGCCAGATAATCTCGATCATCGGCGACACATACCAGATTATGGATTCGGAGACATTTGAGACCATCGACGTGAGCCAGATTGACGGCGAGGTGAACGGCAAGCTGGAGAACGGTCAGAATGTGGAATACTGGAAGGTGATGGACCGCACCAAGATTATGCGGATCAAAAACTAGGCTTGCGCGGTCAATCATCAGTACGTCCAACTGTGTTTGGCGGCAATTGACACCGGCGCCAATGTCACGCCCCGCCGGAAATTCGGTGCGTGTCAACCTGCAACCGCCGCGCCTGCCACCACGTGTGCGGACGCGTGCGGCACATGCGTGCGGATCCGTGCCGCCATGACGGCCATCCGCACGGTGCAAACGTTCCCGTCCGCGCACCCTCCGTGGCCGCGTGCGGTCCATCGGAAGGGTGCCGGCGGCAACCCGGCTACCGCCGCCCCGGATCAGCATCATCGGGCGGCTGTGTTGCCAGCGTGGAACGCACGGTCGCCCGTTGGCGGTGTTTGCCCCATTCACTCAGGCGTGTTACGAGTACCAAATTGGCGTACAACAGCAACAGCACCACCACCGCCGCCGCCCCCTGCCACAACTAAAATACGCCCGCGCCCGCGTCACAGGGGATGCTGATGAGAAGTGGAAAAGCCATCTGAGTGATGATGATGATTATGAGTGTTGAGGCATCTGTATTGTTATGGCCATCGTTGCCATCACCGGTTCCCGCCCAATCAGGCCACCGGACGATCTGCGGACTGCTGGTGGCATGCCGCCCCCGGTGCCGTTGACGCCGTTGTGGGGAGGTGCATTACTGCCGAACGGGTTGATCGACATCAGTGCGGTAAACGACGGGCGGTACTTGGTGGTGGTGATGATGATGGTTGTGCGCCGCCCGATCGGCAACCGGATCCGCATCCTCGCGGAACGGATCCCGTACAACACCCCGGGCGTCGTCGTACGCGGCGTTCTCTTGCAGGACGCCGCAGACCCGTTGCAGGTGCATCGCACGGCAAACGGCCGTTGGCCGGCGTCAAACATGCGTCTGCTCAAGGGCCATGCCGCGCCCGATCTGCCTGACGGGCGGCCGCCGCCCGGGTCGGCCGTCGTCGTCGTCGCATCCGCTGCCACCGCGCACGCCGTCGGCTGTCCACGTTATCCGATCCAGTCCTTGCCCATACGATCCCGCCAACCTGCACCTCCGACCGGTAAGAAATATCTAGCCCGGACACGGCATTAGGCCGTGAGGATTGCGGCGCTGTTTTCGGGCGGCAAGGACAGCACGTTTGCCATACATGCGGCACGCATGATGGGCCACTCCGTCGTGTGTCTGGTCACGGTGAGGCCGGCATCAGAGGACAGCCGGCTGCTACACCACCCAAACATCGGGCACACCATGCTGCAGGCAGAGGCCATGGGGATTCCGCACGTTGTGGTTTCGGTTGACGCCGTCGGCGGCGGTAGCGGCGGCGGAGATGCCACAGATCCAAAACGCGAGGTCGACGCCATCTGCGATGCGTTGTCACAGGCCCGCGACGATCACGGCATCGACGGCGTCGTGCACGGCGGCATACTAAGCGGGTTTCAGAGGACGCTGTTTGGAACCGCGTGCGGCAGGCTCGGGCTCGAGGCCGTGGCGCCGATCTGGGGGGAGGATCAGACGCTGTACATGAGGCGCCTCGTCAGGGAGCGGTTTGTGTTCATCATAACAAGCGTGACCTCCGACGGCCTGGACGGCTCGTGGCTGGGCCGGCCCGTCACGGCCGACGGCCTGGCGGAGCTTGAAAGGCTGTCTGCGAAACACTCGTTCAACGTCAGCTTTGAGGGGGGCGAGGCGGAGACATTCGTGGTCGACTGCCCCCTGTTCTCGCACCCGATCCGCATCGACCGGGCCAGCACCAGGTGGGACGGGTACAGGGGAAGATTTGAAATATTAGAGGCGGGGCTGGACAGCCATGCTTGACGAACTAAGGGGCAACCTGCGCTCGGTCATCAAGAAGATTGTAAAGTCCTCCGGCGTTGACGAGGAGCTTGTCGGCGTGCTCGTACACGATGTCCAAAAGGCGCTGATACGCTCGGACGTCAACGTGGACCTCGTCTCGCAGATCAGCAAAAACCTCAAGGAGCGCTCCATCAACGAGACCCCGCCGCCCGGCCTGTCCCGCAAGGATCACATAGTAAAGATACTGTACGACGAGCTTGCGCGCCTGCTGGGAAACGAGACGGATTTTGAGTTCAAACCCGGCAGGCTCAACAAGATTGTGATGCTGGGCATACAGGGAAGCGGCAAGACGACGGTCACCGCCAAGCTGTCAAAATTCCTCACAGGCCAGGGGTACCGGGTCGGGGTCATCGGGGCCGACACATACCGCCCCGGCGCGCTGACACAGCTGCGCACCATGTGTGAAAAGGCGGGAGGCGTAGAGGTGTACGGCGAGGACGACCGCGGCAGCAGTGGCGGCGGCGGTGGTGGCGGCGGTGGTGGTGGTGCAAAGGACTCGCCCAAGATTGTGCGAAACGGCCTCAAACACTTTGCAGATTCCGGGCTGGACGTGATGATAATAGACACGGCGGGACGCCACAAGGAGGAGCACGACCTGCTTGACGAGATGACGGAGATCAACCGCGCGGCCGAGCCCGATCTGGCACTGCTCGTGATAGACGGGACCATCGGCCAGCAGTGTTACCGGCAGGCCGAGGCGTTTCACAAGACGGTTCCCGTGGGCGGGATTATCGTCACAAAGCTGGACAGCTCCGCCAACGGCGGGGGGGCGATAGCCGCGTCGGCCGCCACCGGCGCGCGGATAATGTACATCGGAACCGGCGAGCGGATAGACGACCTCGAGAGGTTTTCCCCCACGCGGTTTGTGGGGAAGATGCTCGGGATGGGCGACGTGCAGGCGGTCTTGGATCTGGCCAAGAGGCTCGAAAGCGAGGCCGACGACGTGAGGCTCAAGCGCATATCCAGCGGCAAGATGAACATGGAGGACTTTTTGTACCAGCTTGAAGAGGTGACCAAGATGGGATCGCTGCGCGGCATACTTGACAGCATGCCGGGCCTCTCGGGGGCGGTAAAGGACGACAACATAGACCAGATGGAGGACAAGTTTGACAGGTGGCGATTCATCATACAAAGCATGACCGGCCGCGAAAAGGCGGATCCGGACGTGCTCAACGCCTCGCGCATACAAAGAATTGCGCGCGGATCCGGGTGGTCGCAGCAGGACGTCAAGGAGCTGATAAAGGGATACAAAAACTCCAAAAACATGATGAAGGCGTCCAAGGGGCGGCAGATGCAGGGCACGCTGAGACGGATGGGTTTGGGCTAGCGGTTGATGCACCACAAACCAATCCCCAAGCCGGTTTTGAAGCAGTCCAAGAGAATCCTTGACGGCTTTTCGCTGTGC
Organism: Cenarchaeum sp.; assembly: GCA_020027365.1. The sequence continues at coordinate 9,369 of JAHRAJ010000052.1, read as the reverse complement.
GACTCGTGCCTTGGACGCATGCATGCCAGGCGGCTCCGGCTGGTGTCATGCAGGGCGCTTGGCTCGCGCATTCGATCCGCACTGGGGCGCAAAAAGACGCGCGGGTGCTACGTGTGCCACGACCTGCTTGATCACCTGGATGCATACGTGGACCGGCTGCGCTCGCTGTCCGAGGATACGCACTATGGCACGTTTTTGATCGGCACGGTGCTGCGCCCGTCGGTGATGGACCGCGACGACCAGCTGCGCTCGCGGTTCAAGATGCGCGGCGCCGACGGCATCAAGGGCGAGATCGCCAGATCGCTGACCGTGTCGTTTGCAAGGCGGACCGGCAAGGCGGTGGACGCCGCCGACCCGGATTTGACATTCCTGGTCAACATGAGGACGGACATGTGCGAGCAACGTGCCCGATCCGTCACCATGCGCGGCAGATACCTCAAGACGGCAAGGGGGCTGCCGCAAAAGCAGAGCCCCTGCAGGGACTGCCGCGGAAGGGGGTGCATATTCTGCGGCAATCGCGGAATAGCCGAGTTTGAAAGCATAGAGGGCGTGATCGCCAGATTCCTTTACGGCAGGTTTGACTGCGCACGGGTCAGGTTTACGTGGGTGGGCGGCGAGGACAAGGACAGCCTGGTGGGCGGCGGGGGCCGGCCGTTTTTTGCAAAGATCATCAACCCAAAAAAGCGCAATGCACGGCTTGCAAAAAGGGCGGATCTGGACGGGGGCGTCACGCTCTTGGATCTTGGCACGGCGGCGGCGCGCATCCCGACCGACCCCGTTAGGTTTTGGTCGCACGTGGTGCTAGACGTGCATGCGCAGGAGGCGATCACGCAGGACAGCCTGCAGGACATGGCGGTGCGGCTCGTATCGGATCCCGTGGAGATTACGGACGGGGGCAGATCCATCCGGCGGCGCATACACAGCGCAGAGTCTGCCATGACATCCCCGGACTCTTTTAGGATGTCAATCATCGTAGACGGCGGGATGCCGATCAGGAGGCTTGTCGACGGCGGGGGCGGCGGGGGCGGGGGCGGGGGCGGGGTGACAAACCCCAGCATGTCCAAAATCCTAAAGGTCGGCTGCACCTGCACCCGGTTTGACTTTGAGGACATCGGCGTCGGTCCGCCGCCGGCCGATGGAGGGCGCCGCCGCCCGCCGCCCGCCGCCCAACACCCCGGCGGCGCGCCGGCCCTCAAATGATAACAATTAACTAGTCCCGCAACGGGCAGTTGTCATGCCGATGAGGAAAAAGGGCAAGCACGAGCGGTGGGCCGATCAGCGCGAAAGACGGCGAAAGGGTAAAAAGTCAAAGTCGGGCAAGGCACGCTCTAGGTGACCCGGCCTTTTGCAGACAGCAGCAGGTAGATTCCATGGATCCGTTAGTCAAGATCAAAGAGGCATACGACGGGGGCATAATCCCCGAAAAGACGTATTCGCTTATTCGCAAGAGGTTTCCGATCACGGTATCCGGGATTAACAGGGTCGAAAAGGCGTCGGGCATGCAGTTTCCGGTGGCATATGTAGACCCGTCAATAACCATCACGGCCCCCGATCCGAACTCTTACCAGTACGGCATACTGTTTGCACGCACAATCCCGGTCATACACGAGGGCCGGCTGCAGGTCGTAATCCAGATATCCGCGCCGCTGGTTGCGTACGGTCTCAAGGGAACCGTACACGCGATACTGGCCCACGAGTTTTTGCACTATCTGGAGCTGGTAAGAAGGGCGTCCCAGATGGAGGTGGTTTCAGACGAGATCTCCGCCAGCCTGTTTGAGAACGTTTACGCCGACGAGGCACGGCTGTTTGAGCCCCGCGTGGTGTTCCGCGACAGGACGCTGTTGGCGCACATAACCAAGAGATTCCCGTCCGGATTCCGGGACTATCGCCTCGAGGACAAGGCGGTAAAGCTCTGGGTGGAAAAAGGCCTGCCCAAGAACACAGTCACGCTTGACAGCAACACCGCAAAAATCCCGATTGATTCAATCTCAAAGATAAGGCTGGATCCAGAACTTGCAGAAAAGATCGGCGAACTGCAGCTAAAGAGCGAGAAAATCCGCGCAAAAAAAATCTACTGATTAAACTCGGTCAGTCCGCACTTGCCACAGGTGTGCCTGTCGCTGTGATCCGACATAAAGACCCCCCTGCCACACCTAGAACAAATCTTTTTGTTCCGGGTTACCTTGTCCCCGTCCACCTTGAAGTAGCCATACACCTTGGGACTAGATCCCTTTTTGCCAGCCATGCCGCTCACTCTTTGCCTCCGGCCCCTTTTGGATCGTCGCTGTTGCCGCCGGCCGCACCATCCTTGCCTTCCCCGGCCCCTGCTGATTTGTCACCGTCACCCTTGGCATCGCCTTCCCCGCCGCCGCCCTGCTCGCCCTCGGCGGCCTTGGCATCATCATCATCATCCTCCTCGGCCTTTTTGGCGGCCTCTGCCTTTTCCTCTTCGGCCTTTTTGGCGGCCTCTGCCTCTGCCTCCTCGACCTTTTTTCTAGCCCGGTCCAGCCTGTTCAGGATTGTGGGATCCACCTGCTTTTTGACAAGGTTTTCGTCCTCGTACACATAAAACGTCCCGGTCAGCAAAGGCTTGCCCACGTGTGATGCCATGCGGACCGGAATGATAATCTTCCCGTCCAAACCGTATTCCTTTGATACCATGTCCGTAGCCTCTAGCTTTTTGAGCCTGCCGCCCAGGCCCGCAAAGTTGCATACAAGCTCTCTGCGCGACAGGAACGTGTTGTTCACGTCGCTGACGGTCTCAATCATGGACATTACCCACGCCCCCCCTGCTGTGCATATAAACCTTAATTGCGCAAAAACAAGAGATTTAAGAAATCACCCCCTCGCATTTTTCATGGAACGGTACATGCTGCACCTTGAAAACCGGCGGTACGTACCGCGCAACTCTCGCGAGCTGGTTCACCGTGCACGCGATCTGTGCCGCGGGATTGCGGCCTCGATACGCGTATGCAGGGTGGCAAGCAGGTTTGTAGAGCTGGACGTCTCCGTAGACCCGTCTGATTTTGACTCCATAGTCAACCGGCTGGAGCCCATCGGCAGGCTTGACAACGTCAGGCACGTAACCGAGGAGAGCGCCACCAAGGAGGACGGCATCCGTGACGGCATAACCTACTATAACAGCGAAAGGTTTTGGGAGGCCCACGAGGCATGGGAGGGCGTGTGGAAAAAATGCACGGGGCATGAAAAGTCACTCGTGCAGGGGCTGATCCTGCTGGCCGTCTCGTTTGCCCACTGCCAAAAGGACGACGAGGCGATCGGCATCGGGATGCTAGACCGGGCAATGGAAAAGATCGGCGGCCAGGCAGGCACATACAACGGCATAGACATAGACAGGGTAAAGTCAAAGATTGCCGAGATGAAGCAAAACAGGGCGCTTGTCAGGTTTGAGGTCTGATCAGATCGATCGCAGTCCTGACGACCTGCGCCCCGTCAATGAGCCCTATGCCGCCCCTCTTGGCCTCCGCCTCTGTCATCCGCACGGTGCCGTCCCCCGCAACCATGTCTCCGGACACCAGCAACGGCACGGGATCGTCGCTGTGTCCCTTTTTTATGCAGGGCGTGGCGTGGTCTGCGGACACCACCACCGCAACCCTGCCGGTGTCAATCTCGTCTAGCAGCGTCCCAAAGAACCTCCTGTCAATCTCCTCGATGTTTTCCTTTTTTCCAACAGCGTCACCGTCGTGTCCAAACTCGTCAGGGCCCTTTAGGTGCACATACATCACGTTGTGCGCGTCCATCGCACCTGCGGCGACCCTGGCCTTTTCCTCATAGTCGGCAAGCCCGCCGGCCTCAAACGCCTCCATCTTGAGCACCTTTGATATGCCGACCTCGACGGGCATGTCCACTATGCATGAAAACTTTATCGAGTACATCTCGTCTATCGGCGTCACGACGGGATACCTGTTGCCCGCATCCCTGAGCAGTATGCAGCCAAGCCTCTTCTTGGACTCGTCGCCACGCCTCTGGTTTATCGGGCTTGACTTCATCATCCTGACGGTCTGGTCACTAAACTCGTTGACCAGCCGCGCCGCCAGATCCGCCCGCCCGTCCCCGGCCCCCGCGTCCGTCGGGGAACACCTCTCGACCCGGATGTCGCCGTCCACTGTCCTTGCGACACCCATCCCGCCGACGTTGCCGTACGCCGGATCCGTGTTTGTGATTGCAAACGACAGCGCACCGCCCTCCGACCGAATCCGGACCGTCACCCGGTGCCCGATCGTGGGCACCACCGCCGCCGACGTGCCGGGATGTGAAAACTCCAGCCCGCCCTCAATCTCGGCTGCCACGCCCAGCGCATCGTCCCTGCCGACATTGCGTCCGGCCCGCCTGTCCGTTATGACGCCCCTGTCATCAAGCGTCGCAAAGTTGCCGCGCATTGCCAGATCACCGTCCCGAAAGTCCATGCCGACCCCGATGGCCTCTATGACCCCCCTTCCGACATAGTCTTTGTGCTCAAACCTGTATCCCAGCATGTTAAACACCGCAATGTCAGACTCTGGGGCTATTCCCCTGCCCACCGATATCACGCTGCCCTGCGCGCCGTTTGCCGCCAGCTTGTCCAGTGCGGGCGTACGTGCGGCCCCCAACGGGGTATCCCCGCCCAAATCCGGATGCGGTAGATCGCCCACGCCGTCTAGCAGCACGTAGATCATGCGTATGTCGCCATCGCCACCGCCGCCTGCGATCCTGCCTCCCGTCGCCACCGTGGCCGCCTTTGGCCAAAGGTGCTTTAAAGCTTCATTCGTCCGCCGGCCTGCCCGCCGCCATCAACCCATAACGCACGGGGTCCCGTCAAGATCAAAGGGGCCTTTTGTGCGATTTTTCGGGCATCTTTGGGGGGCAGGTGACCTGTGACTGCAAAAACGTTTTATCGTACGCGTTTGGACTTGGCACATGGGCACCATGCGAAAGGACTATGTCGCCAACCGGTTTTTGATCGTGTTGCCCGATGACAAGGCGGCCGCCAAGGGCGGCAAAAGGTCCCCGTTTGCCCCCGGAAACGAGTCGCAGACAAACCCGTCGGTCCTCTCACTCGTGATCCGCGACGGGATGCTCCAGAGGCTGCAGGACAGCGATGACGAGAGGGTCAAGGGATGGTCGGTGAGGGTGTTTGAGGCCAAAAACCCCCTGGTGTCGGTAAAGGCCAAAAACGCCTATAGCGACCGTCCGCACTACACAGAGCCCGCGTATGGATACCACTACATCGTCGTGGCATCGCCGAATCAAGATGACGACTTTTCGACCATGTCGGTCGAGCAATGGTCCAACATCCTGGTCGTAATCCAGGACAGGCTCAGGTGGCTTTACACCAGAAAGGGGGTCACATACGTCTCGATATACGCCGACCACGGTGCCGATGCGGGCGGCACGGATCCCCACCCGCACCTCCACATGGTTACATTTTCCATGATCCCCCCCGTCATCGAGACAGAGGCCGAGGTGTGCCGCAAGGTCGTTAACGAAAGGGGCGTGTGCCCCGTATGCCAGATCGTGTCCACTGAGCGCAGCGGTCCGCGCCAAATCCTGCAGACCGACGGCTTTATCGCATTTTCGCCGTGGTCGCCGTCATACCCGTACGAGTTTTGGATATCACCCACAAAGCACAGCACCTGTTTTTCCAAGATCACGCAAAAGGAGATTGCCGACCTGTCCCTCATACTGCGCGCCACCCTCGGAGGCCTTGCAAAGACCGTCAAGAACGTCCCGTACAACATCGTGTTCCACCTGTCCCCCGAGAAGAAGAACAGCAAGCACATCCACTGGCACCTGGAGATATACCCGGTAACAAAGCCGCGGTCGGGGCTGGAACGCGGGTACGGGGTGTTTGTCAGCGGCACGTCCCCGGAGGACGCCGCAAAAGAGCTTGGCGCCTCGTGCCGCAAGGAGCTTGCCGCGCTGGTCGGGATAGAGTGACGCCGCACGACCCACAGTTTATTTAGCAACGCCCCGCACACGATCCATGGCGGTGGAGAGATACATCGCGGCGGCAAGCCTGGGCCTCTTTGCGATGTTTGCCGGCGAGATGGTTACCGTGTACAGCTTCATGGTGGATCCCGCCATCGACATGTTTGAGCCCCTCCCCAAACTGCTCCAGTTTGTCTCAATAGGCGCGGCGCCGGCGGCCATCATGGCGGGCGTTTCATACATAATGTCACGCAGATACGGCTCCCGCCCCGTGGGCACCATGATCATCGCAGGCGGGGCGTCAATGCTGGCGGGCACGGCCTACACGGCCGTCGTGCTGGTGGCCAAGATACAGCCAGAGTTTGCCGCGCTGGACGCCGTCGTCGCGCTGCCGCCCATCATGGCAGCGGCATCCATACCCGTGATCGTGACAGGCGCACTGCTGTTTCGCATCAAAAAGCGCAGGATGCCCAAGAGCTATCTGTGACCGCCGGTCCGGCCGCCATCACCGCCGTGATCAAACCTCATCGCGTTGGACGCCCGGGAAAACCCAATCCTCTCGTAAAACCCGCGCACGTCATCCTGGCAGTCCAGAATCGTCTTGTAACACCCGCGCGACCTAGCATGATCCAGCGCGTGTTCCACGAGCATCCGGCCAATGCGCCTGCCCTGCATGTCCCCCGACACGACGACGTCCTCGATGTGTCCGACCAGCCCCCCGCCGTGGATGAACTTTTGCTCCACAAGCAGGGTGATCGAGCCCACGATCCTGCCGTCACCGCCAGCCGCCCCGTCCTCTGCCACAAATATGACGTGATCCGGGTTTGCCGCCATGCCCGCCAGTATCTCCCGGGCCTTGCCGTCCCCGATGTCGCTTGCGGTCCTGAGCGAGTCAAGCGATTCCAAAAACCCCCTGCGCAGGTCGTCCTCTACAATCCTCCTGATCGTTATGCCCGCCATCAGATCTTTCCAAGCCTCTGGTAAAACTGCTGGTATGCCTTTCTGTACGATGCCTTGTCACCGATGTCGGTAAACCCCTTTTTCGTGAGAAAGCCGTCCACCGGCTTTTTGTTAGCCATCGCCTTTTTTACCACGCTGTCCATCCCGTACGGCCTGCCCCTGGGTATGTATTCCAGCACGCCCGGGCTCATCACATAGCACCCCATGTTGATCTGCGCCTTGATCTCGGGTTTTTCGTTCCACCCGGTAACCCTGCCGGACCTGGACGTCTCGATCACCCCGTACTGGATGTTCGTCCTGTACTCGTATATGCTCATCGTGATAAACGACCGCCTCTTGCGGTGCTGCCTCATCATGCCGCGCAGTCCAAAGTTGAATATAGAGTCACCATACATGCATACAAAGTCATCGTCGATAAACTCCTCTGCGGTCTTTAGCTGCCCCGCGGTGGCCAGCGGCTTTGTGGACACCGCATACTCTATGTCCACGCCAAAGTTGGCCCCGTCCTCAAAGTAGTCCTGTATCGTCTTGCGAAGATAGCTCACGCACATCACGATCGAGCGGACCCCGTTCCTCCTGTTCCAGTCGACAAGGTGTTCCAGCAGCGGTTTTTCGCCCAGCGGCAGCATCGGCTTTGGCATAAACGTCGTGTACGGCTGGAGCCGGGTCCCAAGCCCGCCTGCCAGAATCACGGCCTTCATGGACAGAGTGGCGGGGGTTGTTATTTATGTCCACCATCGCGGCGCAGGCCGGCAAACCCCGAATTGCAAGGGCGCGCCATGCCACGGGGGGCGCGTGGTCGGGCCCCGGCCAGATCATGCGCACGCCGCCACTGCACGGCACCGCCCCATCAACGTTTTGCCCGCGTCGTCATGGCCCGCGCCTGCGAGGCGGTCAGGCGGCGGCGGTGGCGTGCCGACAACCGGTCGGCCGGTGCCAAAACCGCGATGCCGCCAGAGCGGCATGCGCATCCAAGGCCGCGCACAAACCCGCGGCTATCGTGCAGGCCCGACGGCGGCCCTGATCTTTGTGACAACCGCCCTAGGCGTCCTCCCAAAGACCACCATCATCGGCTCCTTTCCGTGCCCTCCCCTGTGATACACCGCGTCAGGCGCCCGCCGCGCCTTTGATATCGCAGATCCGACCCCCCACGAAACCGATGCGCCCTCCACGTCCCGGACATCCACGGGTTCCCGCCCCCTGTCATAGCTGGCAACCACGCATCCCCTTGCCACCATCCCGGCAATCACGCCCTCGTCGTATCGAATGTTTGCCGCCGAACGGATCTCAGAAAACCCAGAGTTGGCCGCCAAAACGGCAGAGGCCACATGCTTGGAGCCGCCATACCTAATCTCGCCTGCCACGATCACCCCGTCACCATCGCCGCCGGCCCGCACTATCCGGCCCGCCAGTCCGGCCACATCACCGCGCCCAGATGGATTTCTTTTTGCATATACAAAGTTGGTCTGGCACTCTGGGATGACGCCGCCTATGCCCTCAATCCCGACAAACTCTGCAATTCCGCCTGCCAGTGCATGCACCGTTGCATCCTGCCGCCCGCCGTCCGTGATCGCGGCACCGGCGCCCACCCGCCTTGCGCCCACGATCGATCTTTGCGCATGCCGGCCGGCAAACCTTGCGGCATCCACAATCCCGCGGTCACCTCCCGCCATCCCCCCCCTTGCAAGCCAGACCGCCATCGCCGCCGAGAATGCGCATCCGCCGCCGTGGCCTTCTGCAGCCACGATCCTCGGGGACGACACCCATCGCCGTATCGACCCCGTCCTCAGGTAATCCGCCACCCTGTCCCCATCCACAACGCCCGTCACAACCACGCCCGACGCGCCCATCCCCAAAATCGCGTCCGCCGCCCCTTCCACGCCGTCACGTCCCCTGCATCCCGCCGCGTCCCCGGAGATGGCCGCGGCCTCTGCGGCGTTTGGCGTGATGACATCCGCAAGCGGGACGATCTTTTTGCAATACTCGCGCAGCGCGCCCTTTTGCAACAAAATCCCGCCCGTCGTGGACACCATCACCGGATCCACCACGACCGGAATCCCGACAGACCCGATCGCCCCGTGCACCGCCCTTATCGCCCCCACACCGTACAACATCCCAATCTTTATCGCATCCACCCTGCAGTCCCCCATGACGGACTCGATCTGCCCCCGTACAACCCCGGGCGGCACCGCATGCGTTGCCGCATACTCAGAGGTGTTTTGAACCGTGACGGCCGTGACTGCCGTGAGGCAGTATCCACCAAGCCGCTGGCACGTCTTGACATCCCCCTGTATCCCCGCACCCGAGGACGGATCAGAGCCCCCTATGGACAGTATGTTCACACATACCCCACCCCCTGTCATATAATCTACTTTTTGCAGGTTTCCCCCCTCCCCTCTCCTTCCCGCCACCACCCCGCGCCGGCCCGCAGGGGGGCGGCAGACCGGCGGCGGGGGCCTTGCGGCCCCTTGTGACTGTTTA